>CALINC010000068.1 GCA_938045195.1 uncultured Treponema sp. | reverse complement strand
GGAAGGAAGCAGCGGTAGATTAATTCTTTTTGTGCCGTAGTGTTCCCGGGTTTTTATTTTAGTTAAATCTAAGGTAAACCGGTGAGCAAAGCTCACCTTCTAAAAATTGAGGTTTTTAGAGGTTTCCTATAATAATAACGAAAACAAAATTATGCAAATATTTTTTATATGCTATTTAAAAAGACATTGTCTTGATATGTTTTGACATTGTCTTGACCTTTTATAAAATAAAGACTATTATGTAGATATGGCATTTGCATCAAGTCAACAGCTGAATAAATATTACGATCTATATAAAGACATAGATGTAACATTCTCTAAAGAAGTTATTATGGCACTCAATTTAGACGCGCGGCAGTCTTTTATCCGTTGTTCGGGAGGGCAGTGGCCATGTATAATAAATTCCGCTTCAATGACAAAAGCAAAAATTATTTGCGGAAAAAAGAGCGGTTTTATAGAAAAATTAAAGAGCGGTGTTACGTCCATAAGTTTACGCTTTACATTCTTTGCGCCGGAAATAAAAGATACGCTTTCATTTTTTGTAGGAGCAAAACTGATAGGAATTTCTTCATACGATGCGGGCAGTCATGATCTCGTTTTAATTAACCTTGAATATACTCAGCGGGCACCGGACGACTTAATTGAAAAATTAGGCGCATTATTGGAAGCAAATGTTAATTCAAAAAAACGTCAAAACGACAGAGTAATTATCAATGCCGAAACTTCGCGAAAAATCGGTTTGGTTCAAAAAGAAACCGTTATTTTTGTTGACGGAATTCCAAGAAGATGTATACTAGGCGATATTTCGTTTTCGGGTGCAAAAATATTTATGGTCGGCATAGCAAATTTTTTAATCAACAAAGATGTAACCGTCCGCTTTACTTTTGAGGATCCATCAGCCGTATTCGGTATTAAAGGAAAAAGTTTAAGAGCAGAACATGTAGAGGGCAGGAAAGACCTTGTTGCTATTGCAATTCAATATTATCCTCAAACTATTCCAATGATGTATAAAATGTATTTGAACAAATACTTTTCAGTAGTACGCAAATCGTTAGGAGAAGAAGCCGAATACGGCGACAACAACGAAGCCGCCGCAGACGATATTAGCCGGCAGGCAAACGGTCAGTAATAACTGCACCCTACGGAGAAATTAAATGTACAACAATCTCGAATCGCTTTTATATGTAACAATTCCAAACGATTTGGCAAAAAAAACCATTTCTGAAATCGACTGCGCTATTCCGCTTCCCGTTCAATTACCTGAATCTTATGCGCGTGATACATTTAAACCTGAAGACCTTGAATCTGAAATGATTCTTGCCGGTATGTTGACAGTATTTGCGTATGACCGCGAAAATATTCATATAAATTATTACCGAAAAATATTTATGTTATTGCGCCCGAATATCCGAAAAGAAATGACTGAAGCGGCGATTATCAAAAGTAAGAACGGCGAATTTGATACTGCCGAAGAATTATTGTCGGCTCTCGAAGGTCTATTCCCCGAAGATAAAATTACAAAATTAAATCTTGCTTTGTTAATGGAAGACCGCGCTTCTCTTTGTGAAACGGCAGCGGACTACGATTCAGCTCTGCTTTACACCGAAAAGGCTGAAGCACTCTATAATTATCTTATTTCTGCCGAACCGCCGCTTCCCGATGCTTTTTTTAATGCCGCATATTTTTTCACTCAACGCGGAAATTATGAAAAAGCAAGATCTCTTTTACAAACATATTTGCACATCGAAACATCCGTTTCGGACACTGCAGAAATAAGAAAACAAAAAGCTGAGGCTCTTTTACATTCCATTCAAAGCGAATCGCTTGATGATAAAATTTTTTCAAAAGCCTACGCTGCTATGCAAAAAGGTGAAAACAAAGAAGCAATAGAAAACATAAAACAATTTTTAAGACGGAATCAAAAATCTTGGAACGGTTGGTTTTTACTCGGCTGGGCATTACGCAGAACGGAACGCTGGGAAGACGGTAAGGCAGCACTTTTAAAAGCATTAGAACTTATACGGCAAACCGAACATAACACCGAAGCCTTTTGCGAAATCTTAAATGAATTAGCAATTTGCTGTATGGAATTGGGTTTATTCAATGAAGCTGAAAAACATCTGCTTAATGCGTTACATCAAGAACCTGAAAATATAAAAATAATTTCCAATTTGGGAACGCTTGCATTAAAACAAAATAAACCGGATGAAGCGGATGCTTTTTTTAGGACTGTGCTTGCGATAAATCCCAATGATGAAATTGCAGCGCATGTTTTAAATCCCCCCTACATATCTCATTTTTCCGAAACATAAAACCGGCTTACGTTTTCCGCATTTGAGAATAAAGCGAACCTTTATGCACCGGTTTGGAGTGCTTATCGCTTTCAATAATTGCAGCGTTCCGTAATATTGCGCCATATATCAAATCATAATGATTATATACATTGAAAATCGGTTTTTATAAAAACTGCTGCGCAGGGGGTTTTGATTATCAAAAACAAATAAAACTTAATATTTTATAGCAAAACATAAATTGACTCGGCGATATATTTCAAGTTAATTAGATTTATACTTTAAAAAATCTTTCATACGTAAGCCCTGTAGTCCGCTAGTGTCCTCTTGATTTTTTTTTTTTTTTATTGTACTATCGCAATATATTGAGGTTTTTCCGGCATTGGAATCTGTTTCGGCGATCTTTTGCAGGCAGCTGGTCATTTATTTTAAGATGAGCTTTTTTATAAAAAATATAAAAAAGCAAAGGTTCCTTATGCTCTTTTGAAAAAAAAGAGCTTTTTTTATGTGCAAAACCTTTTCAAGCTGACTTGTAGAAGACGGTTTTTAAGTAAATACTATCGAGTTGTTATTTGTTGAGATAAGTTTAAAAATAGATTTATTTAGGAATTTTAATTTATGGAAAAGGATTATTTTGTACATGAGTCAAGTTATGTAGATGAAGGTGCAGAAATAGGTGAGGGAACTAAGGTTTGGCATTTTTCACACATCATGAGTGGTGCTAAGATTGGAAAAAAATGTTCAATCGGTCAAAATGTAAATATAGGCAGCCGAGCTGTTATAGGGAACGGAGTTAAAATACAAAACAATGTTTCCGTTTATGATGATGTTGTCATAGAAGATGATGTTTTTTGCGGCCCTTCCTGTGTTTTTACAAATGTTATAAACCCCAGAGCCTTTGTTGAGAGGAAACACGAATACAAAAAGACCATCATAAAAAAGGGTGTTTCAATAGGGGCTAATGCGACAATAGTTTGCGGTGTAACTGTGGGCGAATATGCTCTTATAGGAGCGGGTTCTGTGGTAACAAAGGATGTGCCACCTTATTCTCTTGTATATGGTAACCCTGCCAGAGTACACGGAACGGTAGATAAAGAAGGGAGAAAAATAATATAGATGAAAATTGCCTTAATCGGCTGTGGCCGAATTAGTTTTAAACACATTGAAGCCTTTGTTTCTATGAAAGATAGAGTTCAATTCGTTGCTGCCTGCGATCCTATTTTAGAGCGTGCTGAGGAAAAGCGGCTTGAATATAAAAAATTCCTTCCTAATGCAGATGTAAAAATTTTTGCAGACTACAAGGAAATGCTTAACGAATGTAAACCCGATGTAGTAACAATTGCAACCGAATCGGGTAAGCATAAGGATATAGCCGTGCATTGCCTTAAAAACGGAGCCCATGTTATCTGCGAAAAGCCTATGGCTCTTTCTACTTCGGATGCTGAAACGATGATAGACACAGCCAAGCAAAACAATAAAAAATTAGCCGTTTGCTTTCAGAACCGATTTAATGCTCCCGTAGTAAAAACACGGGAAGCCTTGGAGAAGGGACGCTTCGGTAAGATGCTTCACGGTATGATTCAGGTGCGTTGGAACAGAAATGAAGGTTATTATACTCAAGCTCCTTGGCGCGGAACTTGGGAGCAGGATGGCGGTACACTTATGAATCAGTGTACGCATGGAATAGATCTTTTACAGTGGATGATGGGGGAGGATGCTGTAAGAGTTCAAGCTCAAACAAGGCGTTTTATGCGTCCTATTGAAGCCGAGGACTTCGGATGTGCCATCGTGGAATTTGCATCAGGTGCTGTCGGTATAATAGAGGGCACTGCCGATGTTTACCCCAAAAACTTAAATGAAACCCTGAGCCTTTTTGGCACGGACGGTTCCGTTGTAATCGGCGGTCTTGCCGTAAATAAGATGGAGACTTGGCGTTTTGCCGATGCCGAAAAACTCGGCGATACTGAAGAAAGAGTTTTAAATCCTAATGAAAAGGATCCGCCTACGGTCTACGGCTTCGGTCATACGGCTCTTTTTAATGATTTTATAGATGCAATAGAACAAGGCCGCGAGCCCCTTGTTTCAGGAGAAAAGGGTAAAAAAGCCTTAGAAATAATCCTTGCAATTTATAAGTCCCAAAAGACGGGGTTGCCCGTAAATCTGCCTTGCGATTTTTCGACTATCGAAATGAAGGGATGCTTTGATAAAGTTTAATTTAGAGCAACTTTAAAAATTTCAATCCCGATTAAGATGAATAAAGATATTCAAGAAAAGCTTAAAAACTTTTTTGACTCAAAGCCTGAGATTATTCTTGTAATTATTTACGGCTCATATGCTAGAGGAACTGAAACTGAAACAAGCGATGTGGATATTGCTGTTGCTATGAGTGAAGTTATGAATCTTGATGCTAGGCTGAACCTTCAATTGGAGCTTTCAATTCTTTTAAAAAAAGAAATTGATCTTGCAGATATACGGAAAATTAAGGGCTTGATTCATTATAAGGTTTTTACCGAAGGTCTTTGTATAAAAAAGTACGAAAATGAAGGGCGGGGCTTGTTTCATAAAAATTTTATGACTGCTTTGTATTGGTATGAGGATTATTATCCGCTCTATAAGCGCAGTCAAAAATATATTCTTGAAAAAGCGTTTGCGATTTAAAGGCTTACCTTAAAGTTGAATAAATTAAACGGGTTAAAAATGGCTGTAGATAAAAAGGTAATTAGTGAAAAGCTTCAGTCCCTTGAACGCTGTTTGGAAAGAATAAAGCAGCACACTCCGCCAAGTGTTGAAATACTGAAAACGGATTTTGATAAGCAAGACCTTGTGTGTCTAAATCTTCAAAGGGCTGTTCAGATTTCTGTAGACATAGCTTCTCATATTTTGGCAGAGGAGCTTAATGAAAAAGCCTCGACAATGGCAGAGGTTTTTTTAATGCTTTCAGAAAAAGGAATGATTGATAAAAATCTAGCATTCAGTCTTGCCAAGTCTATCGGTTTTAGAAATATTGCCGTACACGAGTATGATTCTCTTGATATGGATATTGTGTATGCAATTATAACAAAAGGTCTAAATGTTTTTTATGATTTTGCAAAAACCGTATTAAAAATAATTAAATAATCTATTGAGGTAAATACTATGAATGTTCCGTTTTACACTGCAACACGAGAATATAAAAATCTGAAAAATGAATTTGATTCTGCCTTATCATCCGTATTGGAAACAGGGGACTTTATTTTAGGAAAGGCCGTTAAAAATTTTGAAGAAAAAATCACCTCTTATACTGGAGCAAAATATGCTGTTGGAGTTGCAAACGGAAGTGATGCCTTGGTAATCGCTTCGGATATCCTTGGGTTTAAAGATGGTGCCGAAGTTATTACTCCTGTGTTTACATTCTTTGCTTCAAGTTCTTGTATAACTCGGCTCGGCGGTCAACCTGTCTTTTGTGATGTAGATGAAGATACTTTTTGTATGGACATGAAGGATGCCGAAAACCGTATTACAAAAAACACGGCAGGGCTTCTTCCCGTTCACTTATTTTTACAAACTGCCGACATGTCTTCCTGTATGGCTTTGGCGAAAAAGCATAATCTTAAAGTGCTTGAAGATGCGGCTGAAGCTTTCGGTATGAAGGAATTTTATAACGGTTCTTTACACACAGCCGGAACCATAGGGAATATGGGAATCTACTCCTTCTTCCCGACAAAAACGCTTGGCGGCTACGGCGACGGCGGAATTATAATTACAAACAATGAAGAATATTACCTAAAAGCAAAGAGCTTACGTGTTCACGGAGCGGCAAAAAAATATCACCATGACTATGTAGGTTATAACTCCCGACTTGACAGTTTACAGGCTGCGGTTTTAAGTGTAAAGTTAAAATATATTGATGGAGCAATTCAAAAAAGAGCAGCACATGCTAAGCAATATCAAGAACTTTTAAAGAATGTGTCTCAGGTAAAAATCCCTGTTGTAAAAACAAAGGGAAAAGAGGTTTATTACGTCTTTAATATTTTAGCCGAAAAGCGGGATGAATTGCAGACCTATCTTACCGAAAACGGAATCGGCACAACCGTTTACTATCCTAAATGCTTACATGAACAGAAGTGCTTTAAGTATCTCGGCTATAAAAAAGGAGACTTCCCCGTTGCAGAGAAGCTCTGTGCTTCCGTACTTGCCTTACCGATGTATCCTGAACTGACTCAAGACGAAATTTCCTATACCTGCGACGCAATAAAGGCGTTTTATAAACGGTAGAACGATTCTTTAAAAGAAGATGCCGCACTGCTTGCACGAAATTGTTTTGGATAATAATGCGTCTAACTGAAGAAACTAAAAACGTCATTATCGCTGCTGTCCGTCGGCATTTTTCTCAAGCAGAAAAAATTATTTTATTCGGTTCTCGTGCTGACGATACTAAACGGGGTGGGGATATTGATATACTGGTGCAAACACCTGTTCCTGCTGCCGTAGCTTTTGAAGAGAAATTACGGACAGTTGCGGCTCTACAGCTAAAAATCGGAGAACAGCGGATTGATCTTCTTACAACAAGCGGTATTGAGGATGACCGTTTAATTGTACAAAATGCATATCAGCAGGGTGTCGTATTATGGACGAAGTAACAAAATTAAAATGTGTTTCTGCTCTGGGAGAATGCAAGAAGCATATACAGCGGATTAACACGGCGCTCAAATTTTTGGATCCTTTATTCCCGCTTACGCAAGATCGGCTGAATACTTTGTCCGATGAACAGATTGCTGTCTTAGATCAGTTCTTATATCGATTTGCCAAGTTACAAGATTGTATCGGTTTGCGGCTAATGCCTACGGTATATAGTTTGCTGGAAAACGATACGACTGCGCATCCGTTTATAGATATTCTCAATAGACTTGAAAAGCTTGGTGTTTTAACATCGGCGGATGATTGGCAGTATTTCCGTTCGTTAAGAAATAACTTTGCACATGAGTATCCGGAACGGCAGGCGGATATTATCAACGGGGTTAATGCCCTCTATGCTTCATGGGATAGAATTACGGCGTTATACTTGAAGCTTGCCTCAACGGCAGAAAGATTGATAGATATGGAAGATACGGAAGTGCCTGCTCAATAATAGATGAATCGTATGAATGAAATAAGTGCTATGACTGATATTCGCTGGAAGCAGCGGTTTCAAAATTTTGAGAAAGCCCTTACCGTCTTTAAAGATAGGTGCTCGGATGTTAAGGAGCATCCAAAAGGTTCAAAATATCATGATGCTTTTCAAATGGCATTGGTACAGGCTTTTGAAATTCTCATAGAACTTTCTTGGAAGGTTTTAAAAGACTATCTTGAAAACGAAGGGTATACGGAAGTTCAAACGGGAAAGAGAGCATTCCGTCAAGCCTTTCAAGATGGAATAATTGAAAATGGAGAAGTTTGGCTAAAGGCTCTTGAAATAAGAAACCTAACAAGTCATATCTATGATGTTGATCTTCTTGAAGATCTTAATGTTTTTGTAGTTGAAAGTTTTTTACCTGAAGTTAGAAAACTCCATGATACAATGCAAGCGGAGCTTTAACTTATGCGCTACGGCTTGCCTGAAGAACATATCAAAATCATTTTAGACTATATCGCAAGGTATAGCGAAATTGAAGAAGCCGTTTTATTCGGTTCCCGTGCCTTAGGGACATATAAGCCGGGTTCGGATGTAGATATCGCCTTAAAAGGAAATCAAGTAGATTCTTTTTTGGCAGCACATTTAAAGTCGGAAATTGAAGAGGAAACATGCTTACCTTATTTTTTTGACTTTGTTGCTTATTCTAAATTGAACCATAAAGATTTAATCAAGCATATTGATGAGTGCGGTGTGGTGTTGAAGTAATAATTTATGAATAATACCGAAAATATTCGCTGGAAACAGAGATTTCAAAATTTTGAAAAAGCTTTTTTGCTCTTAAAAGAAATTGTTGAATCGAAAGATGACTTATCAGAATATGAGGCTATTGTTCAAGAGGGGATTGTACAGCGGTTTGAATATACTTTTGAACTTGCATGGAAAACTCTAAAGGATAAGATGGAGTTTGATGGAATTAGTTTTGAAAGGATATCTCCTAAGTATATTTTTAAGGATGCTTATAAGAGTAAATACATAGATGATATTGATGTTTGGATTGAAATGACAAACAGCAGGAACCTTATGAGTCATACATACGATTCTTTAAAGCTTTCAGAAATATCAAAAAATATAAAGGAAGCGTTTTATCCTGAAATGTTAAAAATGTACAATTATTTTCAGAGTGAAATATAGCAGGGTGCTCTAAAATCGGTATCTTTTATGAAGTTTGGATTAACGGAAGCTCAAGAAAAAATATTGATTGGTATTTTAAAAAGATACATTAAAAACGGAGGGGCAATAGTTTTCGGTTCCCGTGCAATGGGTACTAATACCGAAAGAAGCGATATAGATATAGCATTGAAGAATGTTGTGTTTTTTTCGCCTTATTCACTAGCTGATTTGATTGACGAAATAGCCGAATCTGATTTTCCTTATTTGGCTGAGGTCATAATTTATGAGGATATTACTAACCCTGTTTTGAAGGAGCATATTGATAGGGTGGGGCGGGGTTTGGTAATGATTGGTGATATATAACGCTTAGTATTTTTTTTGACTGCCGAATTTAAAAGGGTTTTGATGGATATTGAATATATGGCTAAAAATTATTTTGTACATGAATCAAGCTATGTGAATGAAGGTGCCGAGATAGGCGAGGGGACAAAGGTTTGGCATTTTAGTTACATTATGAGCGGTACTAAGGTCGGTAAAAAATGCTCCATCGGACGGAATGTCAATATCGGCGGCAGGGCGGTTATCGGTAACGGTGTAAAAATTCAAAATAATGTTTCATTGTATGATGATGTTATAATGGAGTGTGTTTTATGATTGATTTTAATATAGATACTTTTATTTCAGAATATGTAATAAAGCGGCAGGAAAGCCTTTTTACTTTTGATATTCGTGCAAATATCGAACAATTGCGGGCTTGTATCGAAGGAAAAACAATGCTCGTAATTGGAGGAGCTGGCAGTATCGGGAGTTCTTTCATCAAAGCTTGTTTGCCGTTTAAGCCGCGCTCTCTTGTGGTAGTTGATGTGAACGAAAATGGACTTGCAGAATTGACGAGAGATTTACGAAGTACCAAAAGTTTGTTTATTCCCGATGACTATGTATCCTATCCGATTAATTATGCAGATTCTGTATTCGAGAAGTTCTTTAGAGCAAGGAACGGCTTTGATATCGTCGCTAATTTTTCTGCGCATAAACACGTAAGATCTGAAAAAGATATATACTCTATTGAAGCTTTACTCAAGAACAATGTTATAAATGCAAAAAAATTGTTGGATTTGTTAAAAAAGTTTCCTCCGGAGGCATTTTTTTGTGTTTCGACTGATAAGGCTGCAAATCCTGTAAACGTAATGGGTGCGAGCAAGAGAATAATGGAGGATTTAATTTTCTCGTATTCCGATTATTTTCCGGTTAAGACAGCTCGGTTTGCAAATGTTGCTTTTTCAAACGGTTCATTACCGGCAGGATTTTTGGAACGTATTGCTAAATATCAGCCGATTTCCGCTCCGACTGATGTAAAACGGTATTTTGTTTCGCCGAAGGAAAGTGGTGAAATTTGTATGCTTGCGTGTATGCTTGGACATAACCGCGAAGTGTATTTCCCCAAGCTGGATAAAGTTTCAACGATGACTTTTTCCGGCATTGCGGAAAAATTGTTGGAAACGCTAGGCTATACCGTTTGTCAGTGTAGTTCTGAAGAAGAAGCAAAAGAAAAAGCGGGTCAACTGTTTACCGGCAGTAGGGACTACCCTGTGTATTTTTCCACTTCGGATACGACCGGAGAGAAAGCCTATGAAGAATTTTTTACCGAGACAGAAACGGTTGATATGACTAAATTTTCCGCTTTGGGTGTTATTACGGATATACAAAAACGCCCCTTTACTGAAGTCGATCGATTGATTTTTGAGCTGGAGCGGCTCTTTAATAAAGATATGCTGAAAAAATCGGAGATTATAGTGCTTTTAAAAAATTTTCTACCGAATTTTGAGCATGAAGAAAAGCATAAGAATTTAGATGAGAGAATGTAAATTATGAATGTTACAGAAGTTATTCATTTTATTAAGAAACTCTATAATGCCGATTCCGTACAGCTGCATACTCCTGTGTTTATCGGCAACGAAAAGAAGTATCTTGCTGAATGTATTGATACCTCTTATGTTTCCAGTGTCGGTGCTTTTGTGGATCGGTTTGAAAAGGATATGGCTGAGTATACGGGAGCTAAACGGGCTGTTGTTTGTGTTAATGGCACGAATGGAATCGCGATAGCGCTTAAACTTGTTGGCTTGGAAATGAATGATGAGGTTATTACACAGCCCTTGACATTTATTGCGACGGCAAATGCTATTTCGTATTGCACCGCTCATCCGGTATTTTTGGATGTCGATAGGGAGACAATGGGTCTTTCACCTGTGAAGATGGCTGAATGGCTGGAAAAATATGCAGTTCTCAAAAATAATGAGTGCTTTAATAAAAAAACAGGAAGGCGCATTAAGGCCTGTTTGCCTATGCATACTTTTGGACATCCTGTTAAGCTCGATGAGCTTGTACAGGTTTGTAATGATTGGAAGCTGGAATTAGTTGAAGATACGGCCGAAAGCATCGGCTCCTTTTATAAAGGCCGGCATACCGGTATATTCGGAAAGATCGGCGTTATTAGTTTTAATGGTAATAAAACAATTACAACTGGCGGCGGCGGAATGCTGCTGTTTCAGGATGAAAAACTGGGTGCGTATGCAAAGCATATTACAACACAGGCAAAAATTCCGCATCGCTGGGAATTTAAACATGATGCAATTGGATATAATTACCGTATGCCTAATATTAATGCCGCATTGGGATGCGCACAGCTTGAGAATATTGATATGTTCTTAAAAAATAAACGGGAAACCGCTATGCAATACAAGGCATTTTTCGAAGGTTCCGATATTGCTTTTTTTGATGAACCGAAAAATACGCGCTCAAATTTCTGGCTCAATGCTGTTATATGTGAAAACAAGGAAAAACAACAAGAGTTTTTGGCAGCAACAAACGATGCCGGCGTAATGACTCGTCCTATTTGGGAGCTTATGAATCACTTACCCATGTTTAAAGATTGTGAATGCGGTAATCTAACCAATGCCGAATGGTTTGCAGAGCGGGTCGTGAATATCCCGAGTGGGGTGAGGTTGTGACTAAAATTTGTATTGTAACAGCAACGCGGGCCGAATATGGTTATCTACGCAGTTTAATAGATGCAGTGCATCATGATCATCATTTTCAGCTGCAGCTCGTTGTAACCGGTGCTCATTTACTAAAAGAACAAGGGTATACGGTTGAGCGTATACAAGAAGATGGCTATCCGATCGCCGCGCTTGTAGATGTTGCGGTGGATAATACGTCTGAACTGACTATTGCTCATACAATGAGCCGTTATGCGGAAGGCTTTGCCGATACCTTTCATAAACTGATGCCGGATATTGTTTTTGTATTGGGTGACCGGTACGAGCTTTTGCCGATCTGTTCTGCAGCATTTATGATGAAAATTCCAATCGCACATCTTTCAGGCGGAGATGTTACAGAAGGTGCTTTGGATGATGCTATACGAAATGCAGTAACAATGCTTGCCGAATATCACTTTCCCGGTACGGAAGATTCTGCAAAAAATATCATCAGAATGCGGGGGAGTGATAAAAATGTCTTTACAGTCGGAGAGCCAACGCTGGATTTCTACACAATGGAAATATTGTTGACTCGCGCGGAATTAGCCGAAACATTGCATCTTGACTGCGGTAAGCGGTGGGTTTTGATGACCTATCACCCAGAAACGATGCAAGGTCTTGATTATAATTTGGAAGTGGTTAGTCACATTATTAAAGTATTGCAGACTATTCCCAATGTTCAAATTGTTATTACCAAGGCAAATATGGATTACGGCGGAAAAGAAATCAATGAATATCTTGATTCTGTGGCTGTACAATACCCCGGGATTTTTACTGTGGTTTCTTCATTAGGGCAGCTTCGCTATTTAAGCTTTATGAAACAGGCGGCGCTTGTTATTGGAAATTCCAGCAGTGGTATTGTTGAAACTCCTTTTTTGTCCATTCCGGCGGTAAATGTGGGAGATAGGCAAAAAGGGCGGCACCAATGTGCTAATATTATACAGGCATCTACTGGAGTTGATGAGATACAAGCTGCTGTTACTACTGCGCTCGCTGCAGATAAAAATGCCTACAACGATAAAAACTATTGGGGTGAAGGGCGTACTGCTGCGAAGATACTTGATGTGTTACATTCACATATTTACAACTAGGAAAAGATTATGAAGAAAACTGTAGATACGATATATGAGCTGGAAACTCCTTGCTTTATAATTGATGAAGAGCGATTGCATAATAATGTCTTACAGTTACAGGCTGCACTACAAACCTATTTTACCAATTCAATTTTATCATATTCGGTGAAGACAAATTCATTACCATGGTTGCTGACATATTTAAAAAATAATGGGTGTTATGCAGAAGTCGTATCAGAAGATGAATATATGCTGGCTGAATCATTAGGTTTTTCTAATGGAGAGATTGTCTACAATGGACCGCTGAAATCAAAAGAAACCTTTTTCCATGCACTTTCTAAAAATAAAAAAAATATTATCAACATCGATACAAACCGTGAGTTGTTATGGTTGGTTGAATTTGCACAAGAAAATACTATACTTGCAAAGATTGGTTTACGTGTTAATATTGATATGGAAGCTTTATTGCCGGGTGTGACTGATTATCCTCAAGATGGTAGCCGTTTCGGTTTCGATATAGAAAATGGAGAATTTAAAGCGGCTCTGGTATATTTAAAATCTAATAATATAAAAGTTTCAGGATTGCATTTACATAGAACTACTAAAACAAGAAGTGTGGCTGGGTATTCTAAATTGTGCTCTTTCGCTATAGATATAGCAAGAAAATATGATTTAGACTTAGAATATATTGATATTGGTGGAGGATTTTATGGGGATAAACCGAATGCTCCTACCTATAATGACTATTTTGCTGGTATAAAAAATGTTCTTCAAGAGTATTTTGACCTGCAAAAATTAACTATTATCGTTGAGCCTGGTAATGCTATTGCTGCATCGTGTTTCGATTTTCTAAGTTCTATTATTGATGTGAAAAAAATAAAACAGCATTATGTAGTCACTATTGATGGTAGTCGAAATGATATTGATCCATTTTTTCATAAAGATTCATATTTCTATGAGATATATACCGTCTATCCTCATGATGAGCAAATTAAAAAAGTAAAGAGACAGATTATTGTTGGCTGTTCATGTTTGGAATATGATAGGCTTTTTGAAATGCACGATACTTACAAATTGACCACTGATGATAAAATCTTATTTAAATTTGTAGGAGCTTATACTATGACATTGAGTCCTTTGTTTATAAGACTTTTCCCAAAAGTGTATGTATATAAAAACAATAAATATATATTAGTAAGATCTAAGTGGTCATATAAATCTCTTATGTTGAACGTTTAATAAATGAGGAGTAAATTTATAATATGATAAATCTATTATTTTGTAACGTAGGTAGAAGAGGAAGATTGATTAAAAATGCGAAGCATTCATTAGCCGGAAGAGGTACTATTATTGCTGCATCTCAGACCGAGTATTCCCCTGCGTTATATTGTGCCGATAAGCAGTATATTACTCCGCCGATAGAAGCTCCGGAGTATATTGATTTTTTGCTTTCAATTTGTAAAAAAGAAAATGTAAATGCGATAACAACCTTAATTGATCCTGAAATAAGTATATTAGCAGAACATCGTTCTTTATTTGAAAAAGAAAATATTTTTGTTTTCACCCCTGATAAAAGAACTGCAGATCTTTGTTTTGATAAATTTAAATTTTTTCAATATTTAACCGAACAAGGTATTCCTACTGTGAAGACATTCAGAGACTTAGAGTCATTTAAAAATGCTTACAAAAAAAATGAAATAAGTTTTCCGGTTTTTATTAAACCTGTGTCAGGCAGCGGAAGTGTCGGAGCAAGAAAGGTTGAAAATATGGGGGATTTGGAAAGCTTATTTATTGAAAAGGCATATGATTACATAATTCAGGAATTCATGGATGCTGAAGACCTTGATGCGGATGTTTATGTCGACTATCATACACATGAAGCGGTCTCCGCTTTTGCAAAACGTAAGTTGGAGACAAGGATTGGAGGGGCTAGCAAGACCGTTTCATTTAAGGATGAACAATTATTTGACACAATTAAACAGCTGGTCAAAATCTTTAAATTCTCCGGCACGATCGACGTTGATTTTTTTTGTAAAAATGGTGTGTATTATATTTCTGAGATTAACCCTCGTTTCGGCGGAGCTTACTTACATCCTTATGGAGTTGGTATAGATTTTTTCGATCTCATGTTTAATAATATAAGTGGCAGAAAGAATACTCCTGTATTCGGTAATTATGATGAAGGAAGCGTTATGATGATGTACGATGATGTCGTTGTCTTAAAACAAGAAATGCTTGCGACAATGAACGGGGGGGGGGGGGGGTATTATTACCTAATTAAAATTTCCCTGTCAAGTATCATTACGGTATTTGACAGCGCAGTGCGGGAATCCATTTTTATAGAAAAAGAAAATGGTTATGCGGTTCCTGCATGATAGATATACAGGTAATAGATACTTGGAATAAGTATCTTGATCTTATTCCTGACAATAAACGTGATATTTACTTTTTTGAAGAATATGTTAAGTTATATCAAGATAATATTTCGAAAGCTCTGTGTGTTGTAGTGCAGGAGAATGATAATATACTGCTGTTGCCCATTATCCGGCACCAATTCGAGACTTTTTTTGATTTTGAAACTCCGTATGGTTATGGGGGGCCTCTTGTAAATACTGATGATATTCGTTGGATTGAATCCGCCCTGCAAAGTATGAAACAGTGTCTTGTAGAACAGCGGTATATTGCAGGTTTTATTCGGTTTCATCCATTGCTGCATAATAATGCGATATGCTGTAACTGTTGTGAGGTGGGTCTTGATCGTCAAACGGTAGTCATCGATTTACTACCAGATGAGGATAGTATTTTTTCGCTTCAGCTTTCTGCAAAAAATCGAAATATGGTTAGAAAGGCGTTGTCGGAAGGGTTGGTTTTTTGCGCAGATTACGATTTTGTCTCTTTGAAAGATTTTATACGAATATATGGCGATACAATGTCCCGGCTGTCAGCCGATGATTTTTATTTTTTTGATGAGGCATATTATCAATCGTTTGCTGAAAGGCTGAGAAAAAGATCATTTTTAGGCTGTGTTAAGAAAGATGGAGAAATTCTTGCTGCTGCATTATTCATGTACAGCAGAGATTATGGACATTATCATCTTGCGGGGAGTGTAAAAAGCTCTTACCATGGAGTTAATAATCTCTTGCTATGGCAAGCTGCACTTGAATTGAAAAAACAGGGTGTTAAAATATTTCATCTCGGGGGCAGTTTAAATAATGATCCCGAAAATTCCCTATTTAAATTTAAAAAATCCTTTAGCCATACCACAGCAGAGTTTTATATTGGGAAAATGATCTTTAATGAAGCTGTTTACGGTACAGTATGCCAAGAATGGGAGCAAAGGAATCCTGATAAAGCCTCTTTGTATAAAAATAGATTGTTGAAATATAGGTATTAATATGAAGTACAAAACTTTTATTATTGCAGAAGCAGGGGTAAACCATAATGGTAGCTGTGATCTTGCTTTAAAATTGTGTGATGCAGCAAAAAAAACGGGAGCAGACGCGGTTAAGTTTCAAACTTGGAAAACTGATGCTATTATTACAAAAGATGTTGCCCAGGCAGAATATCAAGTGAAAAATACCGGAAGGGTGATGTCTCAATACGAAATGCTGAAATCGCTTGAACTTTCGTATGATGATTTTCGTAAGATAAAGGCCCATTGCGATTCGATTGGCATTCTGTTTTTGTCTACCGCTGATGAACAAGAAAGTCTTGATTTTCTTGTTGAGCTGGGTGTTCCTATGTTGAAGATTGGTTCCGGTGAAATTACCAATATACCTTTTTTACGATATGCAGGTTCTAAAAATATTCCCGTTATTTTAAGCACGGGGATGAGTTCTTTAGCAGAGGTCGATGTTGCCTATCGAATTTTGCAACAGGCTGGAACTGATGATATTACTCTTTTACATTGTACAACCAGTTATCCGTGTCCTATCGATACAGTCAATCTAAAAGCTATGCAGACACTTGCCGACGCTTTTCACTGTCCGGTTGGGTATTCGGATCATACTATAGGTGATGAGGTTGCCTTAGCTGCTGTTGCACTAGGTGCTTCTGTAATCGAGAAGCATTTTACACTGGATGTAACGATGGAAGGTCCTGATCATGCAGCAAGTACTACACCGGATGACTTCGCTGCAATGGTACAAAAAATTCGCAATATTGAAAAAGCATTGGGAAATGGTATAAAAATGCCGTCAAAAGAAGAAAGGGTAATTTCCCAAGTGGTACTGAAAAGAATTGTTGCAGTGCAAAATATCGCAAAAGGAGAAATCTTTACGGAAAAAAATGTTTCTGTTAAGCGCAGTGATAGCGGGCTGTCAGCCTCGCTGTGGGATGCCGTAATCGGAGTAAAAGCCTCGAAAGATTTCAGCATTGGCGAGGGGATTACATGGTAATGAGAGCAGATAACGATTTTTTATATATTATTCCAGCTCGCGGCGGTAGCAAAGGGATACCTCATAAAAATATAAAAGCATTACATGGAAAACCGTTGATTTATTATTCGATAGACATAGCCCGATCGTTAGCAAGTGATGATCATATTTGTGTGTCAACGGATGATGAAGAAATTATAAAGGTCGTTTCGGATTACGGCTTGCATGTTCCTTTTGTACGACCTAAGATATTGGCAGGTGATACGGCAAGTACGAATGATGTTTTATTGCATGCTTTGCAGTATTATGAGTCTATCGGAAGAACCTATAGGGCAATAGTATTATTGCAGCCGACTTCTCCGTTACGTTTAGTAGAAAATGTAATGGGTGCTATACAGCTATATAGTGAAGATATTGATATGGTAGTGTCGGTAAAATCTTCTGCAGCTGCTGCCGTTATATGCGAAGAAGATACCGATGGCTTTTTAACGATGACTCTAAATAAAGAAGATGCAAGGCGGCAGGATGTTAAACAGTACTACGAATATAATGGAGCTGTTTATGTTATCAATCCTAAATCATTGAAGGAAAAAGGGCTGTCGCATTTTTCCAGAATAAAGAAAAGCATTATGGATGATATACATTCAATAGATATTGATACTCCATTTGACTGGCTGATTGCTGAAACAATTTTGGAGAAAAGCCTTTTGAACGGTTTAAACCAATTATGAATTTACATGACTTAAGAAAATATTTTGTGCTAGAGAGTACGAGCATCCTCAATGCTTTAAAGCAGCTTGATACCGTATCCGATAACGGAATGCTTACATTATTCGTGATTGATGAAGCAAATCATGTGATAGGGTCTTTAACAGATGGTGATTGCAGGAGGGCTTTAATAAGAGGTGCTGCTTTAACTGATCCCGTAGTAACGGTAATGCAGAAAGATTTTACGTATATTGATGACGATAATTATTCTTCTGACTTAATTTCTTTTATCAGGCAAAAAGGTATTAAGCTTGTCCCATATCTGCATAAAAATAAGACAGTTAAAAAAATCTTGGATTTTTCAAATGGTAAATCGTATTTGCCCATTGATGCCGTTTTAATGGCGGGCGGTAAAGGCGAACGGCTTCGCCCTTTGACGCTTAATACGCCTAAGCCGCTCTTAAAAGTTGCAGACAAACCTATTATTGATTATAATATTGATAATCTGATCCACTATGGTGTTGATAATATAAATGTTACGGTAAATTACTTAGCCGAGCAAATAGAAGAACATTTCTTCGCTGAAAAGAATGGTGTGAAGATTAAATGTATTCGTGAAGGTGAAAAATTTCTAGGAACCATTGGCGGCGTTCAATATATTAAAGACTGGCATAATGATGTTGTTCTGTTAATGAACTCGGATCTTTTTACCAATATAAATTTAGAAGAGTTTTATTTGCATTTTCTAAAAAATAACGCAGATATGAGTGTCGCAGCTATGCCCTACAATGTAAATATACCGTATGGTATACTTGATATTGAGAATAAAAGGAATATAATCGGGATAAAAGAAAAACCAAATTATTATTATTATGCAAATGCAGGGATATATCTTTTTAAGATATCTCTGCTTGATTTAATTCCACATAACACTTTCTATGATGCAACAGATTTTTTGACCGATCTTATTGCAAGACAATATAAAGTAATCCGGTTTCCAATTTCCGGCTATTGGATTGATATCGGTAAACCTGCTGATTTTCAAAAAGTACAGGAAATTGCAAGCCATTTTAAAGAGTAGATAAATAATATGAGACAATTTCAAAAAAACGTTTTTCTTTTTACCTTTGGAAATATTTTTGTTAATGCTGCTAGTTTTTTTCTATTGCCGCTATATACACATTTGATATCGCCGTCCGACTACGGTGTGATTAATTTTTTATTGATCATTTCAAGTTTTCTGACTGTAGTTGTTTCTTTGTCAATACATGGCGGTCTGTCTCGTTTTTATTTTGATTGTAAAAATAACAATGAGATAGTAGAATTATACACTTCTATTGTTATGTTTTCTTTTACGACATCAGCTTTAGTGTATGGAGGTATTGCTGCTGTTGTTTTCTGGATTAAAAATGATACTTTGTTTTCTATAAAGAAAACTTTCTTTTATGTTGTATTAAGTATTTCATGGTTGAATATTCTTATAAATAATGCAAATTCATTGTTGGTTTCCATGCAAGATGCAAAAAAAGTTACTTTTGTAACAATGCTGATTTCTATGACCGGAATCATACTAAATATAATATTTATTACGAATCTTCAAGATAAAATAGCTGCTTTCTTTTGGGGAAATTTTATAACAAGAGTGTTGCATGCATCAATTTATATGTGTTTTACAAAAAAATTCTTATGTCTTTCTTTGTGGAGAAAGACAATCTCTCAAAAACTGAGTAAAGTTTTAAAGTATTCTGTCATTCGTATGCCATTGGAATTGTCTGCATTTGCGACAACATTTGCAGATCGTGTGATGTTATATAATCTAAAGGCTAGTTACGATGTCGGATTGTATTCTATTGGATACAAAATAGGCAGTATTTCCGATATTATTATGATGTCAGTTAATACCGCTATGGTTCCTTATTTATTTAAAAAATTGAGTAAAGATACTCTCGATTATTCTGAGATTGAAAAAACGAGCCTGAAAGTATTTGCTTTCTTTTCTTTTATTGTATTTGGCTTTTCTCTGATTATTAATGATATATTTCTGTTCCTTGACAAACGTTATGCGAGTGCTAATATTGTCACGTTATTAATACTTTATAGCTTCTACTTTAATGGAATGAAATTAGTTTTCCAAGTTCCGCTTGACTATAATATTAAATTTGCTAAATATAAGTCATTATTATGGTGTTTTATCACAGGATTTAATATTTTCTGTAATTTTATTTTTATTCCTCTTTTTGGAGGGTATGGGGCTGCATTCGCAACGCTTTTATCCTATATACTTATTCTTCCGTTTATCGTTTTTTTAGCCTACAAGGCATCTCCCGTTAGGATTAGGAAAGAAGTGATTGTAATTGCTTTAATAACTTTTACCGGTGGTGTCTTTATATTTATTAAAGTAACGCTTGTTTTCTTTATTTTAAAATGTCTTGCATGCATTTGCATTGCAATTTTGTTTTTATCTATTTTGCATATAAATATAACAAATATTCTTACTTATTTTAAGAATAGATTTTTTGGGAAGAAATTATGAGTTCATCTGTATTATTTTCAACTAATATTGCTACTGCTAAAAAGTTAAAAGAGCTTATTTGTCATTCTGGTCGGAAATTAAAATTAGAAATCCAGACAACTGATTATCACATTGTAGAGTTTCTTAAAGAGCGGGAACAATCCGAGCTTGTAAGAAAGTTTCCGGTTTATTATTCGGGTACTCTCATCTATAAAAATAAAAAAAATGATGAAGCTTTAGAATTAATATATGAAGATTTTGATAGCAGTACATGTTCACTGCCTGAGCATATCTATGGTATGTATGCTATTATCATCATTAAGAATGGTAAGTTATTCTTTTTTATAGATGAATCTTCATTGTATAAGATGTATTATGTTTTTAATGGGAATGATATAACCATCTTCACTTCATTTTATATACTAGCTAAAGGATTAAATTTAAAAAAAATAAATTCTACGGTATTAATTGAAAAATGTTTCCAATGCGGGATTTTAACCGATAAGACTATATTTTCAGATATAAAGAGAATGCTGGGCGAAAAAATACTTATATATGATTTTTCAGAGCAAGCCTATTCTTTTAAGCCGCGAGCTGAAGCTAAACAGGATGTATATTCCAATGCAACTTTTGACGATTATTCTCATCGTTTGTCTGATAGAATGCTTGGTATAGGTTTACAGGTTACAAATTTATATAAAAATATCGCTATGAATATGACAGGCGGGCTTGATTCACGCATGGTGTTAGGGGCTTTATTATCAAATGGCGCAAAGCCGAAATTATTATACGGCAAAGGAAACTCATATTTAACGAATACGAAAGATGAGGATGCAAAAATTGTAGAACTTATATCTAAAAA
Organism: uncultured Treponema sp.; assembly: GCA_938045195.1. GTDB lineage: Bacteria > Spirochaetota > Spirochaetia > Treponematales > Treponemataceae > Treponema_B. Next base: position 57,862 of record CALINC010000068.1, on the reverse strand, counting down.
ATATTCCTTACAATATGAGTTCATAGATTGGAGCACTTCTAGTAATTTTAATGTTTTAGAAGGGTTAAAAAAATTTTGGGAATATTTTGTTATATATGGTAATAATACAAATATTTTAGAATACTACTCAAATATATTACCTCAGAAAATGGATTTTGCTGAATTTGGTTATTTTGGCGAACCTTTTCGTAATGTCGTGTATCTCGAAGCTCTTAATGCTACGGATAGTTTTACATTTGATGAAGCTTTGTCTGAATATATGGATTATGATTGGAAATCTTTTCTTTGTTCTGTGGATGTTTATGAATCTTGGCGAGAAGATGTTAAAGACATAATTAAAAACATAACCGGACAATGGGATGTTATTACTCCTCAAGGATTGTCTTCGCTCGTTATTCGATATAGAAAAGAAGCTGATACCACTATGCATAATTTTTTAAATCAGTATATGGATGGGTTTTCTTTTATGGGCGATTCTCAGATTTTGGATTTGAATGAACAAGTCCCTTTGCAATATAAAGATAAAACAAAATTTATGATTTCTGTGCTGTTAAATGTGAATAAAGATATTTTGGATTATCCTATTTTTTCTCATTGTATGATGTGGAAATATCAATCTTCTAAAGGTATTTTGCAAGCTCCTCATCGCAGAGTTATAAAAAAAATAATAGTTGATAAATGTGAGCTTCTTGGAATAAAAAGGCCTTTGAAAAAAATTTATTCCTTGATTGTGAAGAAAGATGATAAGACCAGTGTCGAGCAGACTAATATTGATAAAGATAAGCTATATGAAGACATTTGCGCACTTCAAGATGATTTAAATTTGAATATTATTTCTCCTAAAAATTTTACAGGCGATTATAGGAATCTGTATGACTATTATCTATACTTGATCTTGATAAAAGATGTAGTGCAGGGGTGATGCTGTCTATTTATGAAAACTGATGTTATAGAAAAAATAAAGCATATAGAAACAACGTATCCTGTTGAAAATATTGAATATGCCGGTATAAAATTATGGCCTTTTTTTAGAAATAGTATTTTTACTTTGTACTATTATTCTGATCAAGATGTAACTACACCGGTAGTAAATAAGCACTCAAAAATAAAGCGTGGATTTAAGGCTTTAAAACTTACTTCGTTTTCGGCTATGTTTAAAAGAGATGCTGCAATTATTTTTACTGACGATGTCGGAATGAAAAAACATAACGGTATGTATATCGATAGAATAATGCAAGTATTTTTCGATCTGGAAACCAAATCATTGCCGATTATAATAAAATTATTTCCTGATAATGTTATATCTGTGGCAAAATATGTTCATTCTGATTTTATTGCTGCTATCATAATGGCTTTTTCGTTTTTTTTTCCTATCAAACAACGAAAACTGGTCGGTGTGTCTGTTTTACAAAATATTATTGATGACTTAAGTATTGAATTTGCTTATCGGAAAAATATTAAATTAATTATTGCTGCATTGAAATTCTATAATATATATTTTGCTGTTATTAGGCCTTCGAAAATATATATAGACTGTTATTATGATATCTTACGTATGCCTGCATATTACATTGCAAAGAAAAGACATATTCCAACCATTGAAATGCAGCATGGAGTGATCAATGATCAACATATTGCATACATATCGTTTAAAAGCTTTGATAGTAATCCCTACCCTGATTATTTATTGGTTTTTGGAGATCGATTTAAGTTAGATGTTAGTGAAAATATTTATCGTAAAGATTCAGTATTCGCAGTAGGCAGTTATTATATCGATTTAATGCGGCAAGAAGCGGATACGAATAAACGTTTATTTGACAAAAAATACGGTTCCCTAAAAGCTCGGCTTATTATTACTGTTGCAAGTCAATATGATATGGATAAAGAGATTCTTACATTTGTTGAACAAGTTGCTAAACTGGATAGCCGTTTATTTTTTATTTTTATTCCTCGTTTTGTAAAGGATTATCATCGTAGTTATAAGAATGATAATATTACGATCGAAACAGAGCTTGACGTCTATCAATGTATGCAAAATTCGCATGTGACGTCAGCAGTGCTATCAACTTGTGCGATAGAGAGTTTAGCTTTTGGTACTCCTGTGGTGCTTATGGATATAGATGGGGTCGCTCGATTTATGTACGGTTCTTTTTTTGAAGGTATTCAATCCGTGTTATATGCATCGCGACCAGACGAGTTCATAGAAAAGGTTAATAAAGCCGTTCATTTTGATCGGAATGTTGTTCAAGAAGAAGGAAATTTATTTTTTGCGGATAATCATGAAGAAAGATTAAAACAAGCATTGTCAGACATTGAAAGTAATTATGCAAATAAATAAGACAAAAAGGAGTTCTTTATGAGTACGTTTCAACGCTGTAATAGATGTATCATGGATAATGTATCCGATGCTAATATACGGTTTGATAGAGACGGGAATTGTAATTATTGTACCGCTGCTCTTGCAGCAAAACCATATCGGTATTTTCCAAATGTAGAGGGAGAAGAAAAACTTCATCAATTATTGACTGTTCTAAAAAATGCCGGTCGCGGCAAAGAATTTGATTGTCTTATGGGGATATCAGGAGGTCTTGATTCTGCATATCTTGCATATTTAGGGGCAGCTAAGTGGGGGTTGCGTATTCTTGCTGTACATATCGATGATGGGTTTGATACTGAGTTAGCAAAAAAAAATGTTAAAGATCTTGTAGAAAAAGCGAATATCACTCTTGTTACCATTAGGCCTGATGAAGAACAATTTTTAGATTTAAATCGATCTTTTCTTTATGCTGAAGTGCCTAATTTGGCGATTCCACAAGATAATGTACTATTTGCTGCTCTGTATGATTTTGCACGTAAAAAGAAAATAAAGTACTTTTTATCAGGCCAAAATTTTTCATTAGAATCTATTTTACAGTCGGGAAATACCCATTCGGCGTATGATCTTGTTCATATTAAGGCTATTCACGAATTATTTGGAACCAAACCGATTAATAAATTACCGTTGATTTCTTGGCAGCGACGCATGATGGATAACCGAATATTGCATTTAAAAACGATTACGCCTCTTGATTATATTGATTATAATAAAGAACGAGCGATTAAAGAATTGCATGATTTTTCCGGTTTTACGTATTATGAAGCAAAGCATCTTGAAAACATATTGACAAAAGTTGTTCAGCTGGTTTGGTTTAAAGAGAAATTTAAAGTAGACAAGCGTACTTCGCATTTGTCAAGTTTAATTGTTTCGGGACAATTGAGTCGTGATGAAGCATTGAGATTATATGCGGAACCTGCTTATGATAAAGAGCAAATGGAGAAGGATATAGCTTTTGTATTGGATAAATTACAGATTCCGAGAGAAGAATTTGATAGGATTTTGCAGAGTCCTCCTAAGCAACATACTGATTATAGGACATCTTATTTTTTAGATATTTTGACAAATCCTAATAAATTACTCCTATTAAGAAAACTAAAACGTCTTTTACGCAAGTTTTTGATCTCAAAGTAGGAAATTGCTATGCACATTCTTACAATTATTGGCGCGCGTCCGCAATTTATCAAAGCGGCTGTGTTAAGCCGCTATATTAGAAACAATCCGCAACTTGATGTAAAAGAGACAATCGTTCATACCGGTCAGCATTATGATCAAAATATGAGCGATATATTTTTTACTGAAATGGATATTCCGCAGCCGGATTATAATTTGCATATCGGTTCAGGTTCTCACGGTAAAATGACCGGTCTTATGCTCGAAAAGATTGAGTCATTACTTTTAGAACTCAAGCCTGATGCAGTGCTTGTCTATGGTGATACTAATTCTACGTTAGCTGGTGCTTTAGCTGCGAGTAAGTTGCATATTCCGGTAGCGCATGTGGAAGCCGGTTTGCGCTCCTATATGATGGTAATGCCGGAAGAGCAAAATCGTAGACTTACCGATCATCTTTCAACATGGCTTTTTTGCCCGACGGAGACGGCTATAGAAAACCTCAAGAAAGAGGGAGTCGTTTCTACCGATGGCGTACCTTCACCAGATAATAAAGTAGTGTGTAAAACGGGTGATATTATGTATGATGCCTCGCTTTATTACCGCAAAAAAAATATTTCATTGCAAGTGCCGAACAATTTTATCTTGTTGACCATTCATAGGGCGGAAAATACCGACGATCCGGTACGCTTGACAAATATTGTAAATGCAGTTAATTCACTTTCAGAAAGAAAATTTGTTTTCCCTGTGCATCCCCGTACAAAGAAAATACTGGCTGAGTCTGGATTGCGCTTTGAACAACATGTTACTCTGATCGAGCCGGTCGGCTATTTGGAAATGCTTAAATACGAAGAAGCTTGTACTGCCATGCTTACGGACTCAGGCGGCGTTCAAAAAGAAGCATTTTTCTTTCGGAAACCTTGTATTACCATGCGTGATACTACCGAGTGGGTTGAGCTTGTAGCTTCCGGTTGGAATACGCTGACCGGTGCTGATACTGAAAAAATTGTATCGGCTATTCGAAATATTCATATTCCGGAGAATTATCCTCAACTTTATGGTGAGGGACATACGGCAGAAAAAATCATAGAGGTTTTACGAAAATAAGTATGAGTAAAATCAGGATAAAAGATTTTGGACCTATTCATTCAGGTTTTCAGAAAGATAATTTTTTTGATATTAAAAAGCTCACTTTGTTTGTGGGACATCAAGGTGCAGGTAAGAGTTCCGTTGCAAAATTGGTTTCTTCTTTTGAGTGGCTGGAAAAGGCTCTTTTACGGCGGGATTTACCTTCAAAAATACTTTCAGAAAATACTGTAAAGACAAGTAGTTTTTTTAAAGAGTTATTTAACTACCATAATATTTTATCCTATTTTTCAGATAAAACGGAAATAGATTATATAGGTCAGTACTATCATTTTACTATCCGAGGGAAGAATTTAACTTTAGAAAACAAAAAAACGGAAGATTCTATTTATGAAATGCCTAAGATTATATATATACCTTCGGAAAGAAATTTTATTTCTTCGGTTGAGTCTCCTGAAACAATATCAGGTATTGCTCCCGCTTTACATACTTTTCTTGAAGAAAGCCTTAAAGCCGGAAGGAATCTTGATGGTATGAAATTTAAGTTGCCCATTAAAAATATTTTTTTGCAATATAATAAAGACAAAAAAGAATTTTTTATTATGGACAATAATGCAAAATACAAAATTAACTTAACAGAATCTGCAAGCGGCTTTCAGTCATCGTCATTATTGTCTCTCGTAAGTACATATCTTTCCGGTTGTATTGATAAACCTGACTTTGATTCAAAACGAAAAATGCCTGTTGAATTACAGGAAAATGTAATTGCAAAATATAATAAGTTGTTAAGTGTTATGGGAGTAGCAGCTTCTCTTTTAGGAGTTGTTTTGTCTAGTTCTTTTTTAATACCCGCCGGTTTAATGGCTATACTTACAGCGGCCGGTATTAGCTTACCTCCTAAGAAAAAAAAACAATCCGGTGATGATAAACTGGCATTTACAATAAGAAAATATTTTGAGGGAGTAATACCTCTCTATTTTTTTAATATTGTGGAAGAGCCTGAACAAAATTTGTTCCCTAACTCTCAAAAGGATGTAGTTTTTCATTTATTGGAATGTTTGAATAAAAATACAAACAACAAGCTGCTTGTTACCACCCATAGTCCCTATGTGCTTGAAACTTTCAATAATTGTATTTATGCAGGGGTCTTGCAAAGAAGAAGGATCGATGTAAAACATATTATCGCTTTGCCGTATCAAATCCATTATGATGACGTTGCCGCTTATGCAATAAAAAATGGAAGTATTATTGATATAAAACGAAACGATTTATATCAAATCGATCCTGCTGAGATTGACTTGTATTCTTCTGAAATTAATGAAGTGTATACCAAATTATTGGATGCCGATTATGAAAGAACTGATGAAAAAAATACCTGATGAGTGTTGTGAATACTATGGTAATGATAAAATATTGGTATGCCAGGAGAACAAGCGAAAATTTGTAATGCACAATAACTCCGGCAGAAACCTTATCAAAATTCGTGTTGACGGTTGCTTGATTACTTCAGGTACTCGATGTGATTTTGCTGTAGATGATAATAGTACGAATGTGTATTTGATAGAGCTAAAAGGTAAAGATTTACGGAAGGCTTGTATTCAGTTAAAAACCTCATATAAGTATTTTAAGAAGAATTTTAGTTATAAAACTATACATTGCCGTGTGGTTCTATCAAAAATCTCGAGCCCGGCGGTGACCTCATGTGAATTAAAAGAAATGTTAAAAATGGTTAAAGAAGAAAAAATATCCTTTAAATATAAAAATGAGCGTTTAGATGAAATTCTTGAATAGATAAAAATATATTCTTGAAATTGCTTGGTTTAGTATGTAAAATAAACTTTAAGGAGTTAAATATGTCAAATTTTGAAACGATCATAAAAAAAATTGAAAGCAATACCGAAGTTGTGGGTGTTATCGGCTTAGGTTATGTCGGCTTACCTCTTGCCGTGTCTTTTGCAAAAAAAAATGTGCTGGTTTTGGGCTTTGAAAAGAGTATGAAAAAAGCAGAAGCAGTGAATGCCGGAAAAAACTATATCGGTGATATAAAAGATGAAGACTTAATCCGTGTAGTAAAAGAAACAGCAAAGCTTTCTGCAACAACTGATTTTTCTCGAATTAAAGAATGCGATGCGGTCATTATCTGCGTTCCGACACCGCTTGATCATTTTAAGAAACCTGATATGAAGTTTATCGAACAATCTTGTATAGATATTGGAAAAAATATGAAAGCAGGTACTTTTATTTCACTTGAAAGCACTACGTATCCGACAACTACCGAAGACTTTATGAAGCCGATTATCGAAAAAGAATCAGGCTTAAAGGAAGGTCAAGATTTTTGGCTTTGCTTTAGTCCCGAACGGGTTGATCCGGGTAATAAAGATTATAAGACTGATAATACGCCGAAAGTAGTCGGTGCTTTGGGGGAGGAAGCACAGAAAATTGCGGTTGCGCTGTACAGTAAAGCAATTCAGTATCTGTATCCTGTTTCCAGTCCTCGCGTAGCGGAAATGGTTAAAATACTTGAAAATACCTATCGGCTTATCAATATTTCACTTATCAATGAACTGGCTCTTTTAGCGGGTAAAATGGATATTAATATTTGGGAAGTAATAGATGCTGCAAAATCGAAACCCTACGGCTTCCAAGCTTTTTATCCCGGTCCCGGTATCGGAGGCCACTGTATCCCGCTTGATCCGTTCTATCTTGAGCATATTGCAAAAGGTTTTAATTTTGACTTAACGATGATAAATACTGCCGGTAATATTAACAACCAAATGCCGCATAAAATGATGAATAAGATTATGTATGCCCTTAACCGTAAGCAAAAAGCAATGAATGGAGCAACGATTCTATTCCTTGGTGTTGCCTATAAGCCGGATATTGACGATCCGCGTGAAAGCCCTGCCTTGCTCGTTATGGAAGAATGTGCTAAAAAAAGGGCGAACGTTCTCTATCATGATCCGTATATTCCTGAATGTATTGATGATCATGGAAAAAAATGGATAGGAACAAACTTAACTGATACTCTTTTAGAAAAGGCTGATTGTGTCGTATTTACAACCAATCATTCTTGTTTTGATATTGAACACATTGTAGAGAAATCAAGTTTGGTAGTCGATTTACGCAATGCGGTAAAAACTGTCCACATTGAAGATGGAAAGGTATTTAAGTTATAGAAGAAAGGAATTTTATGAACAGGAAAGGGCTGCTTTTATGCAGCGAAAATTATGATTTTAATGATAAAAATACTTTAAGTATTGGTATCGCGAAAAAAATCCTATCACAGGTGAAAACTTTAAATACTGATAACTCAGAATGTATTTTAGTGAATTTATATATTACTTTTAAAAGTCCTTTGTTACGTTTGATATATATATTCTTCTCAAGAAATATGTATATAAACAAGTTAACAAAATTTGATTTTGCAACGGTCGATTTTGTATACATAAGAAGATTCATACCTCTCAGTTTAGGATTTGTTTCTATGCTGGCATATATCAAAAAGATCAATAAAGGTTGTAAAATTATTTATGAAATTCCTACGTATCCATATGATTCTGAACACAGAGGTTTTAAAGGTAATATAGTTTTATTGATTGATAAAATATTTAGAAAAAAATTAAAGCGGTATGTTGATTGTGTCGTTACCTATTCACAAGATAATACTATTTTTGGGGTTACAACTATTAAAATCATGAATGGTATAGATTGCTCGGCTATTTCACCTGTGGATGTAACAGAATACCGCCGTAATACCGATAGAATACCAACAGAAGTGGCGATTCGACTGATAGCGGTAGCACAGTTTGCTGACTGGCATGGGTATGACAGATTGATAGAAGGATTGTATGAATATTATAAACATAGTCCTGAAAAAAAAGTGTTTATTGATTTTGTAGGCGATGGCAGTGTGTTACAGCAGTATCGAGAAATGGTGTATAAATACGATTTAGATAAGTATATTGTATTTCATGGACTTCTAACGGGGGATGCTTTATCGGCAGTGTTTAACCAAGCTGATATTGCGGTTTGTTCTTTAGGGTGCCATCGTATAGGGGTGTTTTTGGGTTCTTTTTTAAAGAGTAGAGAGTACATTGCACGCGGATTACCGATGATTTCGTCAACTAAAATCGATATATTACCGGATGATTATCAGTATATACAATATGTACCGGAAGATGACAGTGCTATCGATGTGGAATCTATTGTTAAATTTTGTAATGTGCTTAATCATGCTGAAGATCGACAACAGCAAGTAAAAAATATTAGGGCATTTGCAGAGAGTAATTGTGATATGAGTGTTACAATGAAACCGATAATTCTTGAATTTATAAGGTAAGCTATGATTCATATTTTGGGGTTAAGCCTGCTTTTAATTCTCAGTTCTGTGACAAAAAATAAAGAACAAACTTTTTGCTTCTATATAGGGAGCCTTTTGTTGTTTATAATGGCTGTCATTAGATTTGGGATGGGTATCGATTATTGGGGTTATTATAGTATGTTTACTATTGCTCCATCAGCTATTCACGCGATTCAGCCGATACAATTTCTAACTACAGAACCAACTTTTCTCATTATTGCAGCGTTGATTAAACAGTTTAATTTAAATTTTCAATTGCTAATTGCAATATATTCCGGCTTATCCTTTTTCTTTGTTTATAAAACAATTAAAAGATTCTCCTGTAATAGGATGTTTTCTCTATTTATATTTTTTTCGAATTATTATTTGGTATATACTACAAATGCAATACGGCAAGCTGTTGCAATAGGAATATTTATATATGCATTTTTTTTCTATCTTGAAAACAATTTGCTGAGAAAATATTTATTTCTAATTGTTCTTGCTACTCTATTTCATTATTCCGCAGTTGTATTATTTTTGGTTCCTCTTGTTTTGAAGTTACCAAAGTTTTTATTTTTAAAATTCTCAACATTGTGCTTTTTTAGCTTTTTTTGTATTTTAATTGGGTTTTATGCGCCTGCTGTTTTATTACAATTTGTAGCAAAATTTTTTCCACGATATGATTATTATACTACATTTTCTATAAATTATTTGACTATTTTATTTCGCCTCTTTATAATGCTTTTGATTTTATTATTATATCATAGTAGTAAGCAAAGTGATCGCTTTATAGTGGATTCTCTTGTTGTTTATTTTTTTGGAGGATATCTGTTTTTTATGCTTGCCTCTATAAGTATTTTTTCTAGACTAGTTGAATATTATTTTTCGCTAGAAATTATATTTTTACCATTTTTATTGTTTCACAAAAAAAAGTATTTACTTGAGAATAAATTATATAAATTAATTTTTTGTTGCTTATTCTCATTTTTATGTTTAAAAGATATACAGTTTTTCATTTCTGAGGGAGATTTTAAGTCAAATAAACTTTATGATTATCCATGTATAACTGTTTTTAATAAAGATACATATGAGAAATATAGAGATATTCCTTTGATGGAATGAAGAAAGTGTTTTATGATTTCTGTTTGCATGACCTCCTTTAATGGTGGTAAATTTATTCGAAAGCAAATACTCTCAATTTTGAATCAGCTTGCCAGCGATGATGAACTTATTATTTCTGATGATGGATCCACGGACAATACCATTGAAATTATTACCGATATTAATGATAATCGAATAAAGCTACTTTGCCATAAAAGTAAGAAAAATAATTTAAGTAAACTTTTAGGCGTATATCGGCTTGTAGCTGATAATTGTGCTTATGCATTAAGCTATGCAAAAGGTGATATAATTTTTTTAGCGGATCAAGATGATTTGTGGGATACTAACCGAGTTTCACGTATGGTAGATGCTCTATCTTGTAATGATCTTGTAATGTGCAATTATAAAATCATTGATGATGATGATAATTGCCTTGGCTGTACGCCTGCTTATACTAAAGCCCCTATTACCGGTTCTTTTATTCATAATATAATAAAATCACGATTTATGCTTTGTTGCATGGCTTTTAGGGGATCGCTATTAAAGTATATCTTGCCTATTCCTAACAATTTATTATCAATGGATCAGTGGATTGGCGGACTTGCGACATTTACAGGAAAAGTTGCTTTTGTGCATGACGTGTATCATTTATATCGTCGCCATGGAAATAACGTTTCTTTTACTTCTGAGAAAAGTAAAAATCCGTTATATGTGAAAATTTTTTTTCGCTTTTCGATGTTATTTAAAATATTAGCCAGAGTTTGCAAGACTAATTAATGTGATAAGGAGCAGGAATAATGTCACTTTTTACAAATAAAATATTATTAATAACAGGTGGAACCGGATCATTTGGACATGCGGTGTTAAAGCGTTTCTTGAATTCTGATATTAAAGAAATACGTATATTCAGCCGTGATGAAAAGAAACAGGATGATATGCGGCATGAGTTGCAGAATGAAAAACTTAAATTTTATATTGGCGATGTAAGAGATCGACGGTCTGTTGATGGTGCTATGCCGGGAGTTGATTATATATTTTCGGCTGCAGCTCTAAAACAAGTTCCTTCATGTGAATTTTTTCCGATGCAAGCTGTTTATACAAATGTTGAAGGTACGAATAATGTTCTGGATTCTGCAATCGCCCATAACGTAAAAAATATTGTTGTGTTAAGTACCGATAAAGCTTGCTATCCTATTAATGCAATGGGTATGACAAAAGCTTTGATGGAAAAAGTAGCTATTGCCAAAGGCCGCGCTTTGGGAAAAAATGCTGGTACAAAAATTTGTTGTACGCGATATGGGAACGTTATGGCGAGTCGCGGTTCTGTTATTCCTTTGTGGATACAACAGATAAAAGAAAAAAAGCCGATTACTATTACTGACCCTATGATGACACGTTTTATGATGACACTTGATGATGCTGTCGATTTAGTTCTATATGCCTTTGAACACGGTGAGAATGGAGATCTATTTGTACAGAAAGCTCCTGCTGCGACGCTTGATGTATTAGCGCAAGCAATTAAGGAATTATATCATAGTGATGTTGAAGTTAAAGTTATTGGAACGAGGCATGGTGAAAAGCTATATGAATCATTAGTAACAAGAGAAGAAATGGCGAAAGCAATAGATATGGAGCAGTATTATAGAATACCTTGTGATGATAGAAATCTAAATTATGATAAATATTTTATAGAAGGGCTGGTAGACGCATCAAAATTGGCAGATTATCATTCACATAATACGCATCGTTTATCGGTTTCACAGATGAAAACGTTGCTTTTAAAACTCGATATAATTAAGACTGATCTGGGAATAAACAAATGAATAATATCCATGTTGGAATAACCGGTCAGAGCGGTTTTATTGGAACTCATTTGTATAATAGATTACACTTACTACCAGATGTTTTTGTATGTCAAGAATTTGATGATTCTTTCTTTTCTGATAACGTGAAGTTACAGACGTTTGTCAAAAGTTGTGATGTTATAATACATCTAGCAGCTGTTAATCGAGCAGCTGATGACGCTGAGCTGTATAATACAAACATTGCGTTAATTAAAAAATTACAGAATGCATGTGAAGCTGTTCAATCTTTTCCTCATATTATTTTTTCATCGTCTATTCAAGAAACTAATCAGTCCATGTATGGTCGTTCTAAAATAGATGGTCGGCTTTTATTTATGGAGTGGGCCGATAAGCATAATGTCGCATTTACAGGTTTACTAATTCCAAATGTGTTTGGTGAGTTTTGTCGCCCCAATTATAATTCTGTAATTGCAACATTTTCGTATAATTTAACGCATAATAAACCTGTGACAATTATTACTGATTCGGCGGTTCCCTTTATTTATATTGATTCGTTGTGTGAAATTATTTGTGAAGATATTAAAACTGCTAGGTATGCTGATAAGCGGACTGTAAAAGTTATTGAGATACCGGAAGATTTTACAATGAAAGTATCAGAATTACTGTCATTGTTTACCTCTTTTCAGGAGACGTATATGCAAAATGGTTTTATTCCTCCGTTGGAGAATAAAAATACTACTAACTTATTTAATACGTTTCGCAGCTATATTTCCTTGTCTGAATATTTTCCAAAATTTTTACAACAGCACTCTGACACACGTGGAAATTTCGTGGAAACTATTCGTCTGAGAAGCGGAGGACAGGTATCATTTTCAACTACTAATCCTGGAATAACTCGTGGAAATCACTTTCATACACGAAAAATAGAACGGTTTACTGTTATACACGGGCAAGCAAAAATATCATTACGGAGAGTAGGAACTTCGCAAGTCTATGATTTTATCTTAGGTGGGAAGGAACCTGCATATGTGGATATACCTGTTTGGTATACACATAATATCACAAATACTGGAACAGATATTTTATATACACAGTTCTGGATCAATGAGTGGTATGATCAAAATGATCCTGATACTTTTTTTGAGGAAGTATAAAAATATGTTAGAAATTATTAAACCTTTTAAAGTTCTTACGGTAGTTGGCACTCGCCCAGAAATCATCCGATTATCATGTGTTTTGCATAAACTTGATGCAAGTCCCGTAATTGAGCATGTTTTAGTTCATACCGGGCAAAATTATGATTATGAACTGAATGAAGTTTTTTTTAATGATCTTGAATTAAAAAAACCAAAATATTTTTTGGCTGCTGCAGGCAAAAATGCAACAGAAACAGCTGGGCAAATTTTGATTCGTATCGATGAAGTTCTAGAACAAGAGAAACCTGATGCATTTCTAGTTTTAGGTGATACGAATTCGTGTCTTTGCGCAATAGCTGCGAAAAAACGTCATATTCCTATATTTCATATGGAGGCCGGAAATCGCTGCTTTGATCAAAGAGTCCCTGAAGAGTCTAATAGAAAAATTGTTGATCATATTAGTGATATAAATATGCCATACAGTAGTATAGCTCGTGAGTATTTATTACGAGAAGGTTTATCGCCAGATAGAGTAATAAAAACAGGAAGTCCGATGTATGAGGTGTTATCAAAATATCGTGAAAAAATGAGTAGTTCGAACGTATTAACAAAATACGCTTTAGAAAAACGAAAATATTTTGTTGTTTCGGCACATAGAGAAGAAAATATTGCTTCAGCAATCAACTTTAAAAATTTATCTGATATTCTTAACATGATTGCAGAACGGTTTGCATTGCCTATTATTGTTACGACTCATCCACGTACCCGCAAAATGATTGAAGCAAACAATACTCAGTTTAATTCATTGATAAAACTAGAAAAGCCCTTCGCATTAAGTGACTATCTTGCCTTGCAGATAAACGCAAGAGCGGTGTTATCTGATAGTGGTACAATTTCTGAGGAATCTTCGATTCTTAAATTTCCTGCGCTCAATATTCGTGAGGCTCATGAACGACCTGAAGCTATGGAAGAAACTACTGTGATGATGACGGGGCTTAATCCTGAACGGGTAATGCAATGCTTAGAACAACTTTCGTATGAAGAGCAAAGTATGAGTGCTTTCTCTCTAGTTTCTGATTATAATGTCCCGAATGTGTCAGATAAAGTTGTGCGAATTATTCTGAGCTATACAGATTATGTTAAAAGAGTGGTATGGGGAGTGAATCAATCTTGAGATTATGTATCTTTACAAATCACTTTTTTCCCGAGGAGTTTAAAGTAAATGATATAGCTTTTGAACTAGCAGAGCGTGGACACGAGGTTGTGGTTATTACTGCTATTCCTGATTATCCTCAGAAGCGTATGTTTAGAAAGTATTATTCGCTATTTAAGAAACGAAGGGAAATATTAAATGGTGTTACTGTTATTAGATTGCCAATAATTCCTCGTTACAAGGGTTCTGCTGTATTGCTGTTTTTAAATTACCTATCATATTTTTTTTCATCCTATGTCTTTACATATTTGCATAGTTTCTTTCATCGATATGATGCTATTTTTGTTCATGAAACTTCTCCTTTTTTTATTGGGTTAGCAGCTGTTCATTTGAAGCAGCGACAGCATATTCCTCTTGTTTTTTGGACATTAGACTTATGGCCTGAGTCCTTATCGGCAGTGACACATATATATAATCGTGTATTACTTGCACCCTTTGAGCTGATGGTGAAACACGTTTATAATAATTGTGATAAAATCCTGATAGGTTCGCAAGGTTTTGAACATTCGATTTGTGCTAAAGGGGGCTACAAGGAAAAATGTATCTACTTCCCTAATTGGGCAGAGAATACAGAGCATATATCGCAAAATCCGATTAATATCTCTGAGACATATCCATTCTCCGAGTTTGCAAAAGATGATTTTGTATTTTTATTTGCAGGAAATCTAGGTGCTGCTCAGAATCTCACATTTATTTTAGATGCTGCAAATGAGGTGAGATATCTAAAGCAGATACGTTTTGTCTTTATTGGCGATGGACGATGCAGAAATGATATATTGGAATTTATTAAAAAGAAGAATTTAGAAGAAACGGTATTTGCGCCAGGTCGTTTTCCTATATCGACTATGCCTTTGTTTATGCAGCGCGCGAATGTTCTAATGGTGTCACTGAAAGATGACCCTATTTTTAATTTAACGGTACCAGCAAAAGTCCAATTTTACATGGCTCATGGGAAACCAATATTGGCTATGTTAAATGGAGATGCTGCCAAGTTGATCGAAGAAGCTATGTGTGGGGTTTCTGTTCCTGTTAATAACCTAGCTAATTTAATACAGGCTATCAGGCATTATTCAACAATGACAGAAAAAGAGTTAACTAAAATGGGGGAAAATGGGAAAATGTATTATGAACAAAAGTTTAAAAAAAATCTAAGGATCGAACAATTGGAAAGACTGTTTTTTGAGCTATTAGCTCATTAGGTAATACAGGGAGAAACTACTATGAAATCCATAATCCTTGCCGGAGGTTCCGGTACCCGTTTGTATCCGTTGACAAAGCCTGTAACAAAGCAGATCTTGCCGCTTTATGATAAGCCTATGATCTACTATCCTCTTTCAGTTTTAATGCTTGCAGGTATACGTGAAGTTTTAATAATTTCAACACCGAGGGATATAGTCTTTTTTAAAGAGCTTTTCGGAAATGGTGATTGGCTGGGAATGAAATTTGAATATGCCGTTCAAGATCAACCGCGAGGTCTTGCTGATGCCTTTATTGTAGGAGAAAAATTTATAGGAAATGATTCATGTTCTTTAGTGCTGGGAGATAATGTGTTTTACGGCCGAGGTTTCACAGGAACCTTAATGGATGCTATGAAAACTATAGAAAGCGAAAAAGGAGCAGTAATATTCGGATATTATGTAAAAGATCCGACTGCTTACGGTGTTGTAGAATTTGATGAGAAAGGCAAGGCAATATCCATAGAAGAAAAGCCTAAAGTTCCTAAATCAAATTATGCGGTCCCCGGTTTATATTTTTATGATAATAATGTTATTCAAATTGCAAAAAATGTTAAGCCTTCGGCTAGGGGTGAAATTGAAATTACTTCCGTAAATAATGCCTATCTTGAAGCCGGAAAATTACGAGTTGAAAAGCTGGGTAGAGGAATGGCTTGGCTTGATACAGGCAGCTATGACGGTCTTCTTGAAGCTTCTAACTTCATTGCCACGATTCAAAAACGGCAGGGTATGTATGTTTCCTGTATTGAAGAAATTGCCTATATAAAAAAATGGATTACAAAAGAACAGCTATTGAAGCTTGCTGAAGGTTATAAAACCGACTATGGTCAATATCTTAAATATGTTTCGGAGCTTTACTAATGCCTATTACTATAACAAAGTGCCCTATTAAAGGGCTTTACGAAATTCAGCCTAAAGTTTTTTCTGACAACCGCGGCTATTTTTTTGAAAGTTGGTCGCAACGTGATTTTAAAGCTGCCGGAATTACTTATAATTTTGTGCAGGATAATCAATCAAAGTCTTGCAAGGGCGTTTTGAGAGGATTACATTTTCAAAAAGAACATCCGCAAGGTAAGCTTGTGAGAGTTTTAAGCGGTGAAGTGTTTGATGTTGCAGTCGATATTAGAAAAAAATCTCCGACTTATGGCAAGTGGTACGGGATTCTGCTTTCTGCTGAAAAACAAAATCAGTTTTTTATATCGCCGGGCTTTGCCCACGGCTTTTTGGTATTAAGTGCTGAGGCTGTTTTTTCGTACAAGTGTACAGACTTTTATCATCCCGAAGATGAAGACGGCATTATGTGGAACGATCCTGCAATAGGAATTAACTGGCCAAAATTGGATGTACCGTACATATTCTCGGAAAAAGATACAAAGTATCCGGCTTTTAAATAATTTTATAGTGAGGTGTTATCTATGAATCTATTCAAACGAGGCGTTATCGTTTTAGTTGGGTGTGGAACTATATTGTTTAATATTGGCTGTAATTATTCAACTGCACCTTTCAAAGCAACAGGCAATGACTCTAAGCAAGGGCAAGCTCCGGATCAACAAGAAACTGTTCCCATTCAGGAAGAGAAGAAGTTGCAGCAAATTACTATTATAGAGTTGCCTAAAAAACAACAATATTTTGTTGGTGAAGATATAGATTTAACAGGAATTAAGTTACAGGCTCAGTATAGCGATGGCTCAAAGGCTGATATTTCTTTAAATGACATGGTAATTGAAGCTGTGAATATGTTTCAGCTTGGGAAGCATACTGTCTTATTGAAGAATCAAGATGTAAAGACTAGTTTTGAAATTGATATTTCTTTTCAAGATAATGATCTGCCTGTTGTTTACATCGAGACGAATGAGCACGTTCCTATTGATTCAAAAGAAACGTATGTTACTGCTGATATGAAAATTTGTAGGGGGGGGGGTAACATTTTATGAAGGAGAAACTAAAATAAAAGGACGGGGCAATGCCACTTGGTCTTATCCTAAAAAACCATATCGTTTAAAGTTAAATAAAAAAGAGAACTTATTAGATATGGCATCAGGCAAAGATACGTCATGGCTTTTATTGGCGAATTATACGGATAAGACGCTTCTAAGAACACAGATAGCTTTGAAATTAAGTGAGATATTTGAATTTTCATGGACGCCGAAAATGCAATTTGTCGATTTGTTTATAAATGGCGAATATAGAGGAAATTATCAGTTGGGCGAGTCTGTAAAAGTAGCAAGTAATAGATTGAACATTCCTAAATCGACCGGGTACTTAATCGAAAGAGATCAGTATTATGATAAGGAGCCTAATTATTTTATTTCTGAAGAATATCAATACGGTTATAGTTTTAAACACCCTGATGTAGAGAAAATAACTACGCAGCAGCGAGATGCTATTTTAAATTATATAAATGAACTGGAGAGAGCTTTGAAATCGGATAGTTTCAAGGACATAAACAATGGATACCGAAAATATATTGATGTTGAATCATTTTGTAAATGGTTTTTGTTTCAAGAAGTTTTAGCAAATATAGATACAAATCCTTATAGTTATATTAGCGATTTAAGTTCCGATAAATTAAAAATGGGACCTGTATGGGATTTCGAATGGTCACTTGGTATTGGATGGTATGACGGACCGCGGCCTCGTGATGTTAATTATTGGGTTCAAAAAGATCAATTATATTTTACTCGATTACTTGAAGATGAGTATTTTATAAGCGAATTAAAGAATATGTGGAACAACAAAAAAAATCAAATAGCAAATACCCTTATTGATTATATCAATCAGCAAGCGGAAGTAATTAAGAAATCAAGAGAATTGAATTTTAAAAAATGGAATGATTTGCTGACCAATAGGATAAGTGTTGGGGGTGTTCCACTTGGAAATTATGAGGCAGAATTAACCTGTGATTTGGAATTTTTTAGCAACAGGATAAAATGGCTTGATGCTGAAATTAATAAGATGTAGATTTGTGGCTTGTCGAGTAAAATATGTAAGGTCTCTAATACTCAATTGTGGATTTTTTAGCGTGTGATACACGGGATTAAAATGATTGTCAGTATAGAGCATTGATGGGGTGAAATCATGATTTGGCTTATAGGTTCTAAGGGCATGCTTGCGCGTGAAATTGCAGTATTGCTTAGTAAAAATAATATTGGTTGGATGGGTTCTGATATTGAAGCTGACATTACCGATAAAAAATCTTTGAATGGTTTTGTGCAAAATAATTTTAAAGCACAAACCTTAGATTGGATCATTAATTGTGCTGCTTACACGGCGGTAGATAAAGCTGAAGATGATACCGGGACAGCTCAAAAACTAAATGCAGACTCCCTTATAAATATAGCAGAACTTGCAAAAAAAAACGGTGCTAAACTTATTCATTTTTCGACTGACTATGTATTTGCCGGTAATTCTTCTATACCGTATTCCGAAACTGATCAGACTGATCCTCAAAGTGTATATGGTAAAACAAAGCTGGAAGGTGAAAAAAATATTAATAAGATTTTAAATGAGTATTATATCATAAGAACTGCATGGCTTTATGGTAAAGCAGGATCAAACTTTGTTTCAACTATGCTTCATTTAATGAATGAAAAAAATGAAATCAAGGTTGTAAATGATCAGCGTGGAAGTCCGACCTATGCAGTTGATTTGGCACAGGTTGTGATAAAGATAATAACATCTAATAATGCACAATACGGCATATATCATTATTCCAATGAAGGAGATATTTCATGGTATGATTTTGCTTATGAAATATACAAACAGGGGAAGGAGCTGAATTTAATTAAAAGTAACTGTAATATTTTACCTTGTGACAGCAGTCAATTTCCTCAAAAAGCAAAAAGACCTTCTTATTCTTTATTAAATAAAGAAAAAATAAAACAAGCCTTTACTCTTTCGATTCCCGATTGGAAGGAAAGTTTATCTAATTATTTAAAGGAGTTAGCTTAATGCGGAACTTGCAAAACATTCTTGTAACCGGCGGCACCGGTTTTATCGGCTCCAATTTTATCCGGACACTTTTAAAAGATAAAAAAGAATTCAATGGCACTATCGTAAATCTTGATGCACTTACTTATGCAGGAAATGCTTCCAACCTCTCTGATGTTGAAAAAGAATTCGGCGGTACACGGTATGTATTTGTTCACGGAAATATTTGCGATAAAGAAATCGTCGATACAATTTTTTCTGAATATAATATTGATACGGTGGTTCACTTTGCAGCAGAAAGCCATGTAGACCGTTCTATTTTGGGACCGGAAGTTTTTTTAAAGACAAATGTTTTCGGTACTTTTACGCTGTTGGAAGCGGCAAGAAAATATTGGCAAGGTACAGGAGGGACAATAAAAGACGGCGTACTTTTTCACCATATCAGTACTGATGAAGTTTACGGCTCGCTCGGTGCAGAGGGGCTTTTTAAAGAAACTACCGCTTATGCACCGCGCTCCCCTTATTCTGCAAGTAAAGCTGCAAGCGATCATTTGGTAAAAGCCTATTTTCACACCTATGGTATTCCGATAACTTTATCAAATTGTTCAAACAATTACGGTCCGTTTCAGTTCCCTGAGAAACTAATTCCGCTTATGATTTTAAATATGCTGGAAGAAAAACCCTTGCCTGTTTACGGTGACGGTAAACAAATACGGGACTGGATTCATGTAAAAGACCATAATGAAGCAGTGTATTTGATATTAAAAAAGGGAAAGCTCGGCGAAACCTATAATATAGGCGGCGAAAATGAATGGGAAAATATAAAGCTTTTAAATAAGCTCATTCAAATCGTTTGCAAAAAGACAGGTCTTAACGAAGAAAATGTAAGAAAAACCATCACTCATGTAACAGACAGGTTAGGTCATGATCGTCGATATGCTATTGATTGTACCAAGATAAAAAATGAACTTAATTGGAAGCGTAACTTTGATTTTGAAACAGGGCTTGAAAATACTGTTGACTGGTATCTCAATAATAAGCAATGGATAGAAAATGTCCGCTCAGGAGAATATCGTAATTGGATTCAACAAAATTATACGGGGCGGTAAAATCATTTTAATTATTTGTTCTTGGGCAGCTCTAAAAACTTTGTTAGATTTTTAGAGATGCCCGACGAGTTTTTCATAAGTCCTTGTATATCAATGACTTACGAAAAACATCGCAAGTTAAATCTAAGGTAAACCGGTGAGCAAAGCTCACCCTCTAAAAACTGAGGTTTTTAGAGGGGCTCTCTTAATTGTTTAAGTTTTTTATAGAGAAACTTCCGATAGGTATACTACATTTTCCGAAATTGTCAGAGATAAAAAGGCAGCTTTGAAATTGCATTCAAAGCTGCCTTTTTTTGTAGGTAGATACGAGCCTTATCTATCTTCTAACTGTTGTAAAATTTTCTCATTTTCTAATGTTTTTGGAATATCGGTATAAATTTCGGGAATAAATACCGAACGGGGTTTTATGATATTTTGAATATTAGCATAGGCTAAGTTGACTGTTTTCGAGCGTATCATCGTTTCGGGATTTCTGCTCAAATTATCCCAAGCTCTAGTCGATTCTCCCAAAAGCGAAATCGCTCTTCCGTTTTTTGCCGAATCTCCGCTTTGTACAGCAATTCTGTTTAAAACAACGCCTAAATTATTTGCAGTATGCATATAATTTTCTACAAATTCTGCATGGTCAATTCGTGCTTGCGGAAAAACTATTCCTTTCCTTATTTTTTCTGCTTCAAGCAATTCCATTAATCTTTCATAATACGCCTGCGAAGCAAAATAATTTCCGCGTTTAAAAAGGACATTTCCAAAACCGTATAACAAATTTTTATCGTTCGGTTTTTCCGTATATGCCAATGTCATCGCTTTCATTGCATCAATATAGTTTTCATTTTGGTAATGAATATAGCCCATTCTATATTGAATTGACGGCGTATCGTATAGTTCCTGCACTGCATGACGGTACGAATTCAATGCCGAATCATAATCGCCTGATATAAAATAAGAAATATCCCCGTAATCCGCATATAACTTTCCGATAATGCTGCTGGGGTAAATTCTTTTTTGTATACTATAATCTTCATATTTAGAAAGTGCTTTTGCATAAATTTCTTGCGCTTCATTATACCTTTTCTCATCTGTGAGCAGTTCACCGTAAAGTCTCATAGAATCAAGCTCACGGATAAGCCTTCTGGGGGTCATTTTTATACTGTCTTGATAAAGTTTTATTGCCGTTTCCAAATATGTTTTGGCAGCTTTCGGTTTATAGTTATGTATAAAAAAGCGTGCAAAATTATAATGCGCCTCAGGGCTTTCCGGCACCGTTTTTACGGCTTTTTCCAAAAGTTCTCTAAGGTCTTCAAT
Organism: uncultured Treponema sp.; assembly: GCA_938045195.1. Taxonomy (GTDB): domain Bacteria; phylum Spirochaetota; class Spirochaetia; order Treponematales; family Treponemataceae; genus Treponema_B. The sequence goes on along the minus strand of CALINC010000068.1, from coordinate 36,119 downwards.
CTTGCTTCTTAATTTATCCGAATCGGAAGATTTCGGCTCATACCGCTTTTCCAAAAGATAACCGCTTAATTCAACTAATTCATCTTTGTTAAATTTTGAATTCATGAAGTGTTCTTTTAACGGTAAAACTTCCGCTAAATTATCCGTTCTAATAAAATACCGCATCATTCTACCTAAAACGACATCATCTTCACCGTACATATTTATAAGCGACACAAATGTTTTTTTTGCGTTTTCATATTTTTCCGCATCTTCATCAGCCCAATCCAAATATATATCGCCTAATGCTAAAAGAGCTTTTTTATCATTTATATGAAAGTCCAAAACACCGCGCCGTAAAACCTTTTCAGCCTTTTCGTAATTGCGCAAATCGGTACTTAACATATCGGCATATTCTATCCCGCCTTGTACATCATGATTAAAATCAAAGAGGAGCCTTTTATATATTGCTTCAGCGGAAAGAAATTGTTTTTTTAGGCGGAAGGCATTTGCATATTTAAAATACCATTTTCGTTTTTTCTTATATGTTCCTGCTTCGTCAAAACTTTTAAGTGCATTTTCATATTGACCGTTTTCAATGCCGGCAAATCCGGCTTTGTAAATGCTTTCTGCAGTTATAGGTTTGTAAATAAAGTGCCAAATAAGTACAAGAATTGAAAAAACTAAAATTGCCGTCATTGCAAATAAAGTCGCCGCAGGAAGAATTTTGTGCATAAAGCGGTATTTAAATGTTTTCTTTTGGCGTTCATATTCTTCGTAAGATTGTTTATCGAATCCTTTCGGTATTTGAATCGGTTTTTCTAAAATTGTTTCGAGTTTGGCTGCAATTTTTTTCAGAGAAGCTCCGCTAACTATAAGATGAACTATTTCCATCTTATTTAATTCGGTGTCATCGCCGTTTGCAAGATAATTTTCAATTTCGAGTCTTACATTTAAAGGAAAAGAAGAAATTCTATCTATAAGAATATCATAATCGGCTTCACTGATTGAAAGGGGTATTTTTCCGTCATAATCTTCCGTATCACCGGATTTTTTTGAATCGGAAAATTTAAAACCTTTATCCGGAGAGAATTGAATAAAACTTTCAGGTACGGAAAATTCATCCATCCCCGTTCCCATGTCCGTATCTAAAACATTATCATCTATGGCAAATGCCGTGTGTTCATCCAAGTCGGGAATATCGACATTGCTGAAATCGGGCGGAGCAACGGAGCCTTCGCTGTGCGGCTCTTCCGTATTTTCATTATTGGGCGATAAATTAAATTCTGAAAAATCCGAATTCGGTAACGTCCCGGAATTTGAACCTTCCGCATCTAAATCTTCCGGAGCGGAACTATTCGATAGATTCATATCGTCTGAAGACGCGTCTTCAGACGGAATACTAATATCAATTTCGTTAGATGCTTCAGGCTCTTGAAGTCCTTCAACTTCTTCCAAATCCGGTATATCAAAATCAGCCTCATCTTTAGCACTTATATCCGGCATATCAAAATCTACCGGTTCTAATGTTTCTATGTCGTCTACCGGCTCTACGGTTTTAATTTCGGGGGTATTTTGAGCATCAAGAGTAAAATCCGGAAATACGGACTCATCCGTATCTTTATCATCGGATTTTCGGGCATTTTCTACCATTTCGCCAAAACCGGAAAGTAAGGCTTCCGGCACATCGGGGCTGTCTGCGTCAATTTCCTCTTCGGAAGTCCTATTTGCCGCATTTTCCATATCTAAATCTGAAAGCAGTGAATTAAATTCTTTTGGAGCGGTCTCTTCAGGTTCTTCATCCCGTTCTTCGACAAAAAGAGAAATTTCTTCACCTTTGTGTTCATCTTTCAGCGATTGCAGTTTTGTAGCGGTAAATGGGGCATTTTCCGATACAGTATCACCGGATATGTCTTGAATATCATTATGTGCCGTAGTATTTTGAGCAGGGCTGATATTTTCAGGGCTTGAAAGGTCATCGGCATTTAGAAAGTTATCCAAATTAAAATCATCAAGATCTCCCTGCATACCGCTGTCCAAATTATCCAAATCCGGCAAGAGGTTATCGCTTTGTTGTGTTACGGGAGGAGCTGAATCTTCCGTTTTGAGTTCCTCTATATCGGACTTTTCTTCAGATGTATTTTTATCCGTATTTTTAATATTGTCTAAATCTATATTGCCCAATAAGTCATCTACATTTACATCCGGAACAGGGGCTTCTTTTGGAAGCGGAAGTTCTTCATATTTTTCTCCCCAACCGATACTGACCTCTGGTTCATTTGCAATTTTTCGGAGTTCATTTCTAAATTGTTCAAGCTCTTTTATACCGGGCATATTCCTACCGACACCTCTCCTGTTATTTTCGGCGTTTTTTAATAAGACTTGATATTTATAGCATAAATTGAAAGATTGTACAATGAATGGTAATTTTTCATCTTATGCCGAAAATTTTTTTCTGCAGTATTTTTCCTGTAGGGGTGCAGGCAAGTCCTCCTTCTGCAGTTTCTCGAAGTGAAGAAGGAAGTGTATCTCCCACTTTTTTCATTGTAAGAATAACTTCATCGACAGGAATAACGCTTTTTATGCCTGCAAGCGCAAGTTCTGCGGCAGTAAATGCAAGACTAACGCCGGAGGCATTCCGTTTTACGCAAGGGACTTCTACCAGTCCTGCAACGGGATCGCAAACCAGCCCCAAAATGCACTTTAACGCAATGGCTGTTGCAGAAGCGACCATATCAGGGCTTCCGCCGCAAAGCTCTACAACAGCACCTGCCGCCATTGCCGAGGCGGAACCGCATTCGGCTTGGCAGCCGCCTTCCGCTCCGGAGATTGAAGCAGTATTTGCGATCACCATTCCTATCGCTCCCGCCGTAAAAAGGGCCATAACGGCATCCTCTTTTTTTACGTTTTTGACCTTTAATACGGCACCGATTGCTCCGGGTAAAATTCCGCAGGAACCCGCTGTAGGAGCCGCAACTATTTTTCCCATCGACGCATTGAGTTCCGATACAGCCATAGCCATCCGTATTCCATTTGCTAAAAGCGGTCCGCAAAGTGCAGTTCCGTTTTCTGAACGTTCATAAATTTTATAGGCATCACCGCCGGTTAGACCGCTTGTAGAGCGTATGTCAGGATTTGTCCCCTTTTCGATGGCATCCATCATAACATTTAAATGGGCAGCCATTCTTTCAAAGCATTTTTCTTCGGTTTCTTCAAGAGATTCACTTTGATCTTTTAAAATAATATCGGAAATACGTAAGTTTTGTTTAAGTGCCGTGTTTATCAGTTCTTCTATTGATTTATACTCCATAATATGTACTCCATCTTTTAAACGGGCTGAATGAGGATAACACTGCTGATGTGGTCTATTTTAAGCATATCTTCTTTTAAGGTACTGTCTACGGTAAGACCGTCCATTTGCAGGCACATAGTTGCGGTTCCGCCGCGATGATCCCGCCCTATGTGAATTTGCGAAATATTTATTCTGTGTTGAGCTGTTACGGAAGTGATAGCGGCGATTCTGCCGGGAATATCGCTGTATTCTACAACGAGGGTAGGGTTTTTTCCGGTAATTTCTACGGGTTTTCCGTCAATTTTTGTAATAACAATATTTCCGCCGCCTATTGATGAACCTTGTACGGATAATTTTTTTCCGTCAATTCCGGTAACATTAATTAAAGCGGTATTTGGATGTGCGTCCGGAATATCTATAGATTCAAATCTAATATTTAAACCTTGTTCCTTTGCAAGGGCAAGGCTGTTTCGTATGCGCTCATTATCGGGTTTCATTCCCATAAGACCTGCTGCAATGGCTCTATCGGTTCCGTGTCCTTTATAGGTGTAAGCGAACGAACCATGGAAATATACATCGGCTTCGATTGCAGGTTCAGCCAACAGTACTCGCGTTAAATATCCGATACGTACAGCACCTGCCGTATGAGAACTTGAAGGCCCTATCATTGAAGGTCCGATGATATCAAAAATATCCATAAGTAAAGTGCATTATAGTAAAAAAAAATACACGGGTCAAGTATTCAATTTTTATAATGAGTTTACTCTTGAATTTATTTAATATCCGCATTAAAATATTCTTCTAAACTTGGAGGAATGGTATGCCTGATTTTTATGCTCATTATTTGCAGGGGCAAAAAGTTTTTGAACTTTTGCCTAAAAATATTGCCGATTTGGTTTCAAACAGAAAATTATATAATCTTGCTTTGCAAGGGCCGGATTTTTTATATTTTTATAAACCATTGAAGACTAAGGAAAATCCCGTTATGCATCTTGCTGGAACAGTGCATCACATGAGCGGTTCCGATTTTTTGGATTCGGTTTTAAAGAAAATTGAAATAAAATCCTTTACGGATGAATTTTCGTATATGATGGGCTGTATAGGGCATTTCGGTTTGGATAGTACTGCGCATCCTTACATAAATAAAATGGTTAAAGAGATGAATTTTGATCATGCCGAAATGGAAATTGAATTTGACAAATTTTTATTGAATCATAATAATATACCGGCATTAAAATATAAAGCCCATAAAATTATTTCAATTACGAAGACGGAAGCAAAAGCCGTTGCACATATATATTCGGGACTTTTGCCGTCTATAACGCCGGAAGAGGTTTATGAGGCGTTTGTAAGTTTTAAATGGGGAAAGCGTTTTTTTTATGCACCCAATAAAATCTCGCAAAATTTAAAATTCGGTTTGTTAAAAATAACGGGTTTATATAATTCGTTTCAAGGACATATTATGCGGAATATATCAAATCCTAAAAGTATCATTACAAATCAAGAGCTTTTTTCGCTCTTCAACGGTTCTATTGATGTAACTGTAAATCTTATGAAAAATTTTTATGAACATATTACCATACATACTCCGTTGTCGAAGCGTTTTACTCATTTGTTCGCGTAAAAGAATTTATCTTGAAACAGCTTGTATGAAATTGAAGAAAACAAATCCGGTTATAAAGTAATTTTAACGGTTAAAGATAGGGGATTATATTTTGAATAATATACATAATGTGCAGTATGCTTTTTTGGATTCCGGTATCGGGGGGCTTCCGTATTATAAGCATTTAACAGGCTTATGTCCCGAAGCCGCTTGCGCATATATTGCAGATATAAAAAATTTCCCCTACGGAGAAAAAACGTTAGATGAAGTTATTGCTTTAAGCAAAGAAACCGTACGTAAGATTATTACGGCAATAAACCCGCAAGTAATTATTATTGCATGCAATACGATTTCGGTTTCGGCACTTGCAAGTTTACGAAAAGAATTTTCGGTTCCGTTTGTAGGCACTGTTCCGGCAATTAAACCGGCCGCTTCCGTAAGTAAAAATAAAAAAATTGCCGTGCTTGCAACAGAACGTACCGTCAATGATATGTATACGCAAAAACTCATTGAAGAATTCGGAGGACAGTGTAATTTTTTTATGCGTGCGGATTCGGTGCTAGTAAAAAAAATTGAAGAAAATTTATTAACGGCATCTGATACGAAAAAACAAAACGCCGTTTTACCGGCAATAGAATTTTTTAAAGCGGTGGGTGCGGATACGGCGGTTTTGGGCTGTACTCATTTTTTACATCTGCGTGATGTATTTGTTAAAATGTGTTCGCCCGATATTCAAATTGTAGATTCTCTTGACGGTGTGGTAAACCAAGCTTTAAAAATTTCACCGTTTAGTATTGAATATAAAAAAACTTCAAAAGATAGGTTTTTTATTACAGCTGAAAAAAATAAAAGCATTGAAAACATATATTCCATTTATGCAAATATTTTTAATATGCAATTGGAGTATTTACATTAAATGAAAGGCTTAATTTTAAAAGGAACAAATAATTTTTTTTCCGTAGAATGTGAAGACGGTATAATACGCACATGTACAATTAAAGGAAAAGTTTTAAAGTCATGTGAGGGGTTTTATAATCCGCTCGCCGTAGGGGATTTTGTATACATCGAACCGGATATTCATTCTCAAGATGAGGGCATAATCTTGGATGTAACAGAACGTAAAAATTGTTTTTTACGCAAAAATCCGAAATTGAATTCACCGCAGCTGCTTGCCGCAAATGTAGATGTGCTCTTATGTGTTTCTTCTGCTGCAAACCCTCCGTTTAGGCCGCGTTTTATTGACCGCCTTTTGGTTCAAGCCGGCATTCAGCATATTACGCCGCTTATTCTTATAAATAAATGCGATTTGGGAATTTCTTTCGATGCAGCAGAACGCATTGAAGATTGGAAAAGACTTGGGTATGAAGTGCTTTGTGTTTCGGCAAAAACAAAAGACGGAATTGATTCTTTAATTAAAAGATTGGACGGTTTAACGGCAGTTTTTGCCGGACAGTCCGGAGTAGGGAAGAGTAGTTTGTTAAATTCAATTTCGCCCGGCTTACATTTGCGTACTGCAGAAATTTCCGATAAGTATGACAGAGGTACTCACACGACAACTCAAGGGCTTTTTCTAAAAATTAAAGTAAAAGATTTAAGCGGTGATGAACATATATTGCATATCATAGATACACCCGGTGTCCGCAATTTTTCGGTTTGGGGAATACATAAGGAAGAAGCAGCCCTTTATTTTCCTGAAATTGAAAAATTGCTTGGAATGTGTAAATTCGGGCTTTCCTGTTCTCACACTCATGAGCAAGGCTGTGCCGTTTTGGAGGCTGTAAAAAATGGCGAAATCCATCCTGACCGATATACGGGCTGGCAGTTGTTAAAGGAAGAAATTTCAAAATAATCGGCTGTCTGTTAGTTGGCGAGAACATCTTTTCTAAAGCCCATATATATTATACCGATACTTATATCAGAGATTTTTTGTTTTACAGGCGGTGTATGTATGGTTTCAAATAGTTCTCAACTTCAAGCAATCTCTTATATGGCAATGCCTAAAATATCATCCGGAGGAAAAGCGTATTTTCCGGTTCCAGGAAATCAGGTTCTATATTCGCATTTTAAATATGTTTCCGGCTTTGCCGAAAAAAACGGGCGAGACGGAGTAAGTATTGATAAACTCAGAATTTTAAATTCAATAATAGACCAGCTTGTTTCTATGAAAACAAATGAAGCGGAAAAACAAGCTCTCGCAACATCGGGAACAGAAAAACTTTACGCTGAAATGAATGAAACCGGTCTTGATTCTCTTATAAATTATTATCATGAAGAAATAAAAAGGACGATTATACAAACCGAAAATATCGGTTATGGAGGAACTCCCATGCCGGCGGTGATTTTAGACTTGACAGCTTAATTATTTTATTGCATACTGCTTGTATTATGAAGATAAATTTAAATAAATTTCTTTTTTTGTTTTTGTTTACTTTCACCGGTATACGAGTATCTGCCGAAACTTTACTTGTTCATAAGACACAGTATTTTGATATTATTTATGCAAAAAGCTCGGAAGTTTCTGCCGCTCTTATTGCAGAACATGCCGACTCTTTTGCTGAAGAAATTTCTTCGCGTTTTAATAGAAAAAAGATAGACAGAATGCCCGTATATATAGTCCCCAATAAAGAATACTTAAACGGGTATTTTACTAAATCTCCTTATAGACGTATAGTATTATTCGATACAACTCCTGCCGAAGGAGAGCTTACCTGTTTTTCAGATATTATTCTTAAAGTTTTTTATCATGAGCTAACTCATGCAATTTCGCTTAAATATTTTTATCCGCTTTTACCTCTTTCATTTACGGAAGGTGTTGCTGTTTTGTATGAAAGTTCCGACGGAATTCAAGGGCGTTTACATGACCCCTTAATAATGCATCATTTTATGCAGGGCAGATTAGACGGCGAATCTCCTTCTTGGACACAAGCTGCAGGACAGAGAGACGTATATCCCGGAGCTTTTTGGGGATATATTTACGGAGCGGGTTTTGCCGGCTATTTACAAAAAATTTACGGTTCCGAAACATACGCCCAATATTGGCAGGCCTCTTTTTCTCTTTTTCCCAAAGGGAAGACAAAAAAAATATTTAATAAAAAACTGGATGTCCTATGGGATAACTTTATAGAGTCCATTTATTTTCCGCAAGACGCGCTCAATCCTATTTTATTTTCGGATAAAACAAATAAATCGGGATATAATGTTACCGCCTCAACTTCAAACGGGTTTGCCTGCTTTGATTTTTCCAAAAAAGAAGTTGTCTTTTATACTGCTGACGGAAAATCAAAAAAACTGTTTAACGCAAATTCTACGCTTTCTCATTTAAGTTTTTCGCAGGATGGGAAATATTTTTTGGTAACCGATACCATCGAAACCATAAAAGGAGAAAAATTCCGCTCTGCCGTATTTGATATGCAAAGCGGAAAATTTACCGGTAAAGAATATTTTTCTCTGCGTTACGCTTCGTTTTGCAGTGCAAATAAAATTTGCGGCATTGAGGTAAACGGTCAATCTGCTGATCTCATTTTGATAAATGAGAAAGCCTCGAGAAAAAAAGAAATTTTATTTTCCTCAGGACCGGGGAAACAGTATTCCGCAATTTATAATCCCGTTTTTGCCGGTAAAGATAAAATAGCATTTATAGCAGCCAATGGAATTGAACGGGATATTTTAATTATTGATACTGTTTCAAAAGAAATTAAAAAGATAGAATTTAAAACACCTCTTACGGCAATACGGTATTTGCAAACAAATAATTCTCAAGAAGAACCTATCTTGTCTTTTTCATGGGCAGGAAAAAATATGCTTTACCGCTCCGCTCTTTATAATGTAAAGACAGGGGTTCTTAAAATTTTAAATAAAGATATTTCAGGCGGAATATTTTTTCCTGTTGTGCTTCAACAAAAAGAACCGCAGGATGTTTTTTATATAGGTCTTCATGCAAAATATAATTCGATATACAAGATAAAAGAAACCGAATTTGAAAATAGCGAAGCACATACGGTAGATTTTACCGCTTCTACTGAAAATACTGTAAGCAAAGCTCCGAAATTTGATATATTACATGCAAAGAAATATAATTATTTTTCTTGGCTATGGCGGGTTTCTCCTTTTCCCGTGATAAAAATTCCGGCAGATTTTAGAAAATTAGGGCAGTACGGGCTTGGTCTCAATTTATCGGGACTTGATGCTTCCGAGCTTTTAGAATTTTCCGCATCTTCGGTGTTTTATTTTAAACCGTTTTTTTATCAGCCTGAATTTACTTTTCAAGTTAATTCAAAGCCTGCTAATTTCACGCTTAATGTTTATGATATAAATAACGAATTTAAATATAGAAGAGCGGGTATTACGCTAAAATCGGATTTAGTAATTCCTACAAAATCCGTTTACCATGCATTTCTTTTAAGTGCCGGAATGTCATTTGAAGCTTTTAGTTTTTTCCCTAAAAATTTCGATAAGGTAAAAACGCTTTATAACTATGCACTTTCAGATACTGTTTTATCGGAAGGATTGACACTCGGATATATTTATGAAAAAACCAAATCCAGACTTAGTACTAATTTTTTTGCAAAAAATACTTCGTCGGCACTTGTGGTGTTAGGCATAAGACATGGACTGCACTTAAAATCAAAAACAAACGGCATTGTACTACAGGCTTTGGCTGCGTTTAAAACACCTGTGGTGCCACTGAATTTAAAAATAAGTTCATATACAGGGCATAATGCTTTTGTTAACCCCATTGCAGGGCGGTATGCTTTTTTCGGGAATTCTGCCTTTGTGGGAATGGAAACTTTTTTGCCCGAGATGAAAGAATATGCCGGTGTCAATAAATCCTATTCCGTGCCGTCCGGGAAAAACTTTTACGGTTTAGGTTTTGATACCGAGCTTACATTATTCAGTTATGAAATTCAAACGGGAAGTTTATGGCTGCCGATATTTTTTAATCGGGTAAATGTAAGTGCCGGATATAGAGCAGTTCTTAATTTTTTAAATACGGCAAGCGGAGGAAAGCCCGATTTTTATCAATCCGTTTATGGAAAACTCACCGTTGAGATAAACGGTGCTGCACGGATTGGAGTTGAGTATGCACATCCTATAGAAAAAGTAAAGATGGGGAAATTCAGTCTTGTAACCGAGATTGACCTTTAATTACTCAGTTCTTTTTATGTACGGATTGTCTATAAGTAAAGCCTAAAAAATATCGGAATTAAAAACTAATGTGTTTAATAATTGGGAAGAAAGTGTTCCTCTTTTACAGCTTCAAAAAGATGCGGGCAGCAGACGGATGTATACTAAATGTGATATGGAGTTCTGAAAATGAAAGATAGTGATAAACAAAAAACTTTTTACGAAAAATTCGTAAAAAAAAATACGGTAAAAACTAAAGACCTGCAATATACCGGCAATAAAAAAGATACGTCTTTGCAAAGGAAACAAAATAAAAAAAAAGCGGATAAAAAAGGCTCAAACTTCATTAAAGCAGAAAGCAATTTAGCTGTTGCAAAAACTCAAATTGCCGGTGCAGATATTTTCCATCCGCTTGACGGAGAAGCTGCCGTCATCTTAAATTCTTTTGATGAAATTGTCCGCACCGCTTTGGGTTTAAATTTCAAACAAGAAACTCTTATTCCTAAAGATATACGCAGTCTGTTTCATGAGCTTACCGATGAGCGTGGAATGCGTAAAATAAATTATCTTAATAATCCCGTAAAGCTTACTGCGTATATCTATCATTATATGTGGTGGAATTTGGTACGTATTTCAAAATTGATTTTGAATATGAATTTTGATTTGCATGACGGAAGTTCGATAGCGGATTTCGGCTGCGGACCTTTAACAATGACCTGTGCTTTTTGGATTGCAAAACCGGAACTGAGAAATAAAAAACTTCATTGGTATTGCGCCGATATTTCGGGTAAAGCTCTCTCTGCAGGAGAAGCTATTTTTAATTCTCTTTGTGCATTCACCGAAAAAAACAAACAACATACGTGCAATACTTGGAAGATTACCAAAGTTAGGGGCAGCTTCGGTGTTCCTTTAAAATCGAAAATAGATTTTTTTATATCTGCAAATATGTTTAATGAAATTTTTTGGGACTCGTCAATTAAAATTTCAGGTGAAGCGGAAAAGGCTGTAAAAAATATTATGCGGTATTTAAAAAATAATGCGGCAAATATTGATACGCATAATTTTTCTTCACAAGTTTTAATAATTGAACCGGGCATTCCGCTTGCCGGAGCATTTATTTCGGAATTGAGAAGATTATTTTTAAAGAATGATTTTTTTGTAGTATCTCCATGTCCTCATAATCATATTTGTCCGATTCCCGGACAACGGCAAGAAAAAACTGATGTTTTAGAGAGGGAACTTTTTCCCGAAAACCCGTCTTTTTTGAAAAGGCGGCAAAAAGGCAATGCTGCTTTTGCACAGGATAAATGGTGCCATTTTTCCTTTTATACCGAAGACGCTCCCGAAAAACTGATTGCTCTTTCGGAAGCTGCAAAATTGGAAAAAACACGGGCAAGTCTTTCGTTTATATATTGTAAAACTCAACCGTTTAAAAAACTGGAGCATATTACCTCAGCCTCATTTACAGAGTGCTTTAATGTACGTATAACTTCAGACATAATCCAACTTAAAGACGGGTTAATAGGAAGATATGCCTGTTCTGAAAAAGGCTTTTTGCTTTTAACCGAAAGGAATTCCGCAACTTCAAAATTGAAAAGATATATCGGCGGTTCCCTTGTAAAAATACAGACTGACAAAATAAATCCGTTTTTAAAAGATAAAAAAACCGGTGCCGCTATCATAAGAGTATAAATTCTCGATTAAACAAGCCTTGATTTTTTTCTTAAAATGACGAAAATAATAGAAGTATGAAGCAGTTTTTTATTCTAATTTGTTTTATGAGTTTGCCTTTACTCTATGGCGAAGATGTAAATAGAAAAGATGTTGAAGAAGATACTATCCCCAGTGTTATGCCGGATAAAAGCGGATATCAAAATATTCAGTACGGTAGTGAAAACGGTTTTGATGAACCGCAAAAAAATGAGCCTGTTTTTTTTACCGATTTTTCGGCGTTTGTGCGTGAAAAAGCGGTTGTCATAACATGGAAAGCGTCTTTACCTAACAAAAACGTATTTCTCTATCGTTCCACAAAAAATTTTTCTTCCTTTATTTCGCTTGCCGATGCGGTGCCGATAGCCAATATAACCGATACGGGCATACCTTATATTGATTATCCTGCTCAAGGGATTCCATATTATTATGCGATTGCGGAAGAAAATCAGCTTGCATCCGGAAATATAAAATTTATAGGCGGAAAAAATACGCTTACTGCACCCATCGAGATTTTAGCTTTGGGAAAAGATGCCGCTCAAGAAAAGCCCGTTTATGAAGCTCGTCCCATGCCGCTTCCATTTTTAAATCCTCTTAAAATAGAGAAAAAAAAGATGCGTTTTTTTTCTTCGCAGACGGAAAGCATTATCGGTGCCCTTACGGCAGAAAAACGGAATTACGGCGAATTTACTGCTTCTCCTTTAAAGAAAGAACCTTTTATTTTTGCCGATGATAAAAAAAATCCTGAAGGCGGAGAAACTATGGAACTTCAGCGTATCTTAAATGAAAATTTTATAAATAAAAATTGGCAAAAATGTGAAAAAGAACTGAATAATTTTCTTTTAATTAAAAGAACGAGCCGCGTTACCGCACGGACGCGCTTTTATCTGGGAGAGACATTATTTTTTCAGAACAAGTATGAAGCTGCGCTCTTAAAATTTCTAACTGCACAGGATATGTATCCGGTTCAGTCGGCAGAGTGGATTCGGTACTGTTTATTAGCATTAGCGAATTCTTCTCAATAAAGAAAGCAGCAGAGAACTTTTTTGACTAAAATTCGTATAGTCTTCGGCTGTTTTTTCGGCTTCATCTTTTGCAATTAAAATTACCGAATCTCCTGCATTCATTCTGTCGTAATAGCCGTTCCTTTTTAGAATACCTTCGGTTAAGTCTTCTTCCGATTTTACCGGCTCAAAATATCCAAGTAAATCGGCAGCGGGATAGTCTATACTTATTCCGTCTTTATGAATGGTAAGGCTTCCTTTTTTTATAACCGCAATTTGTACGTCTTTTAAGTCTGCGTCTTGTTTTCCTATATCTATTACGGCTTCATTTTGATAGCGGTTTATAACCTTACCGATGACAGGCATAGAAGCCGACACAAGTTTTGTTAAACTGCGTACTGCATTTGAATATCTGTCATTGCCCGACCGGTACACGGTAAAAGTTTGAGCTTTAGAGCCGGTACGGGATACATATAATTCCAATATAAGTTGAATATCTCTTTCGTTTTCGTTTAATTTTATAATACCAAAATAATCATCCCCCGCTTCGCGGGAAGTCTTAAAGGCTTCGGCATATTGCGCAGGCTGTTCGGAATGAGATGTAATTTTTAACCGTGGATTATGGGAAAAAATATCTGCCGCCATTATCTGCGTAATTTGCTCGGCTTCGGGATGTAAAACATTTGTACTGTCCGCCTCATAAAAAAGACCGATTGAAATATGAGCTTTATCCATATAAAGCGGATCTATTTTCCATTTATTTTGTAACGAACTTAATAAATGTTTCCCGTATGCCTCTACGGCATCATTGACGCGTTTATTGCTTTTTACGATAGTTTGAATAAAAAGCATTTGTTCAAGGTAGTGTTCGGGATATCCCAGCCTTAAAAGAATTTGTGCATAGGCTTCACGGCTTTCAACATCATAGGGATAAACTTTCAGTGCCCGCCTGTATTCGTATAAGGCTTGATCGCTCATATTTCTTTTTGCAAAGCCGACACCTCTTTCGGCATGATATTCCGAAAGTTTTTTTCTAAAAGAATCTTCAAAGTTTAGATATTTTATCGCCGTTTCTTCAAGTAACATCCTCATAATTTCGTTGGACGGTTCCGTTGAAAGACCGACCTTTGCTGCCGTCATAGCTTCATCGGTTTTATGTAATTTTAAAAGACTTAATGTTTTTAAATACCATGCGTCGGCTCTCTTTCTTTTTTGCGAAATACGCATATCTGAAATTTGAATGCTTTCTTCATAGCGTTTTTGGTAATATAGAATGGATGCTAAAAGTGCATACGCCTCATCATAATTGTTTTTTAATTTGATTGCAGCGTTTAATCTGCCTTCCGCAGTTTCGCTGTCGCCGGAAAGAGCTTTTAAATATGCCGCAAAATAATGAACCTGCGGATTATCCCCGTGAAATTCTAAGGCTTTTTTTATATAATCTTCTGCAAGTTTTTTGTTTCCTGCTTCAAAACTGACAAGTGCAAGCGAAAGGAGTGCTTTGCGGTTTTCTCCCTGCCTGTTCAAGGCTTCCTTATACAGTGCTGAAGCCGCATAGAGTTTTCCTTGAAAGACTTCTATTTCTGCCAAGCCGAATCGGGCTTCTGGATTATTGGGAAATTTTTGTAATACGGAATTAAATATCTGTTTTGCCGTTTCAATTTGTCCTAGACCTATCAAAATAAATCCGTGCAAATTCTGTAAATCGGCATCATCTTTTTTATATCGTATTGCAGTTTCTACGGAGGAAAGTGCTTCATCATATTCATTCAGCGCATAAAAGCACTCTGCTAAACCCCTGTACACTTCGTTATATGAAGGGTTTTCTTTGAGAGCCGATTTATATGTTTCTATTGCAGAATACCAATCTTCCGAGTTTTGAAATTCAAGCCCTTTTCGGTATAATTCTGTAGAATTTGAAAATAGAGAAATTGAAAAATATACGCCTATATAAAAAATTGCAATAAGTTTTTTCAAAATAGCCTCCTGTAGTATACAGATTATATCATATTATCGATAAAAATGCAAAGTGTAACCCGTTAGGGTGTCCGCTAGGGGGAACCCGCTAGGGTTCGCTGTCAGCTATATATTCAGTTTTAAATCCCCGGCTTTTATCCGGTGTATTTTGCGTAAACACCATGTAAAGAAAAGAGTTAAGATTGCCGGAGCAATAAAGTGCAAAATAAAAATCGAAAGGTAAACATTTACTCCTGTTCTGCCTGCTTGTTCCATGGCAGTAAGGGTTCCGATTTGCCCTACTAAACCGCAAGTACCCATACCGGAACCGAGCGGAATATTTTCGAGTTTAAATATCATCGTTGAAACAGGTCCCAATATTGCTGCCGTAAGCGTGGGCGGAAGCCATATAATCGGATTTTTTATGATATTAGGCATTTGCAGCATACTTGTTCCTATGCCGACAGCAAAGGAACCGCCCAAACCATTATCTTTATAACTCATAACGGCAAACCCTATCATCTGTGCGCAGCAGCCTACTGTGGCAGCTCCTCCTGCCAGCCCCGCCAGAGAGAGCATCATACATATCGCAGCACTGCTTATGGGAAGCGTTAAAATAATGCCGACCAAAACTGAAACTGATACGCCCATCCAAAAAGGCTGTAATTCCGTTGCATGCATTATCAAAGAGCCAAGTTTATTCATAATGGAAGACATACCCGGTCCTACGAGAACCGCTATAAAAATACCCGAAAGGATTGTAACGGCGGGCGTTATAATTAAATCTATTTTTGTTTCTCTGGAAACGGCTTTGCCAAGCTCCGTTGATATAAGCGTTGCAATAAAAGCACCTACCGGTCCTCCGAATTTATTTCCCGCAAAGCCGACTATTGCCGCTGAAAACAGCACAAAAGTATGCGCTTTAAGTGCATGGGCAATTGCAATACCGATTGCTGCGCCCGTCATATCTCTGCAAATAGGCCAAACAATTTCACTTAAAAATTTAATATGAAATTTAAGCCCGATACTGTTTAAAATAGTTCCTATTAAAAGCGAAGAAAAAAGGCCCATTGCCATGGCACTCATTGCGTCAATAAAATATAGTTTTGCAGAAAAATGTATATTTTTTCGCTGCAAAAAAGATTTAAATTTTTTGTTCATAAAGGCAACTCCTTATAATATTGTATCACAAAACCGAAAAATATAAAACCGGTATTTTAGCTATCATGTTTTGCTGCAACCGAAAATGTAGTATATTGCGGTAAAAATACTAATTGGACGGTTCCGGTTGGACCGTTTCGCTGTTTTGCTAAAATAAGTTCGGTTGGAATTGTTTTGCCTGAATCATCGGATGTTTCCTGCCGTTCTCTATGCAAAAACATTACGACATCGGCATCTTGTTCTAAGGAGCCTGATTCCCGTATGTCGGCAAGTCCCGGTTTTTTCCCTTCCGCATCACGCGTTAATTGCGAGAGTGCTACTACGGGGATATTAAGTTCTCGCGCCAAACTTTTAAGCGAGCGGGAAATTTCGGCTATTTGTTCGTGACGTGGAATAAGCGCATTTTCGCCGGTAATAAGCGTCAAATAATCTATAAAAATTATTTTAACATTATAAGGCGGGCTGCAAAGACGGCGCGCCATCGCCCTCAGATCCAAGAGCTTCATATTAGGCATATCAACCAAATAAAAAGGAGATTCATATAGATTGCCGCAGGTTTCGGCGATTTTTGTAAAATCTATTGGGCTTAGATTTGCAGAACGCATTTTATTTGAATTTATTTTTGCCCGCGCCGCAATTAAACGCTGTACCAACTGCATATCGGACATTTCCAACGAAAAAAAAGCGGTAGGTATTTTTTTGTCTATTGCAATATGAGCAGCCATTGTTAGGGCAAGAGCCGTTTTTCCTACAGATGGTCTTGCTCCTATAATTATAAATTCCGAATTTTGAAAACCGTATGTAAGACTGTCTAAATTTTCCAAACCGGATGGAATCCCTGTGTATGCCCCCCTGTTCTTGTGGATTTTTTCAAGAATATCAATTGCAGGCATGATAACTTCTGCAAGCGATTTAAAGGTGGCTGAATTTCCTGCATCCGTCAACTCAAATATATTTTTTTGGGCTTCTTCCAAAACGGTACGGCTTGGAATACTTTCATCGAAAATATCCGTAGAAATTTTATTTGAAACCCGCAGCAGATTCCTGCGGATAGAGGCTTCCAATACAATTTTTGCATAAAAACTCACATTGGCTGAACTGGGTACTGCGTCGGTAAGAGAGGCAATATATCCGGCTCCTCCTACCGAATCCAATTCATTTGCCGAACGCAGAGCATCGGTTAAAATGAGTATATCGGATTTTTGTCCGCGTGCATCTAGGTCTGCAATAGCCTTATATATTTTTTGATGCTGAAGAGAATAAAAAGATTCAGCTCCCAAAATGGGGCGTACATCTCCGAATGTATCCGGATCTAGCAGTACGGCACCCAGAACCGCTCTTTCGGCTTCCATATTATTGGGAGGAATTTTATTCTTTAAACTTTTTCTGTTAGTATCGTCTGACATATATAGTTTTTGATTAAGGGTTAATCGGCTGCGGTGCAGGTTCGGGCGGAGCGGGTACCTCTTCCGTTTCTAATGCTTCGGATATTTTTTCCAAGCGTATATTTTCGATGGAATCCGCATCATTCATAAAATCATATAATTTTTTTATATCATCATAGTAAAATGCAATACTTTCTATATTGTCATTGATTTCCTGTTTACCGTATATTTTTTTTACATGGAATTTTTTTAAAACTAAATAAGGTATTTTATTTTTAACTAAAAATCCGAATTGAACGGCATTCTTGCCTTCTAGAGCTGCGTCTAACCTTGTTGCATTATCATTGCTTTCAATGTCTTGAAAAACATAGCAATATAATAATGATATTCCGATTATTTCTGTGCCGTCCTTATATCCGCTTTTTACAGCCTGTTCATTTATTGCTATAAAATCTGAAATTATCTTTTTTATTTCGTTATTTGCATAAAAATCGAGCCTATATTTGTGAACCGTATTTATAAGTGTAAATGAAACATAATCATCTTTAGTTTTTTGTGCCATATTAAAATCTATGGAATATGATATATCAAAACCGGATTCAAGTGTTTTTATTTCCTTGTTTTGTGCGATATTTTTTGTATATATACCCTTTAACGGCAAGGTTTTGCAGCCCGTAAAAAATAAAACAAAAATCAGCAACATTATCAATTTTTTCATCATACCTCCTATAAAAATATTTTGCAGGGATTTGAAAATCCCGAAAAATATTTTTTCAGTGCTTTTGCAACGAAGTGAAAAAGCACATATAATATGCGATGTTTGCCGATGAGGCAAACTCGGCGGATAAACAGCGAGGCACCATTTGTGCCGAGCTGTTTAGCTCTTCTCCTATAAAAATATTTTGCAGGGATTTGAAAATCCCGAAAAATATTTTTTCACGCAGTTTTGCATTTGCAAAACTGCATACAATATGCGATGTTTGCCGATGAGGCAAACTCGGCGGATAAACAGCGAGGCACGATTTGTGCCGAGCTGTTTATCCCATCTCCTATAATATAAAAGTATTTTATAGGTTTCTCAGTAATTCTTCAAGGGGTTTGAACCTTGCTTTTTCTTTAATTATAAGATATACTGAATTTAATATGTTTAAAATACAAACGGTCTATCGTAATTTGAGGAGAAAATAAATATGAATATGAATTTTAAGGACTATTTTAAATCTATTGCGGATTTTGTTTTGTCGGAAATGCTCGATGATGAAAAAATTTCAATTTCGTTTTCTGCCGAAAAGTCTTATTTTATGCGTTTTAATAAGGCAAAAGTAAGGCAAAACGGAAACGTCGAACAGGGGTATTTTAATTTTACCTTTTGGAAAAAAAACCGCACATATAATTTCGGCTTAGGTATTAAAATGAATATGGACGAAGATAAAAAAAAGGCTGAAGAAGCCTTGCAGGCAGCGCGTGAAATTATTCTCCTGTTGCCGGAAGATAAATATCAGGCAATTCCCGGAAGTGCAGAAACTTCCGAAGCGGTACATTCGGGCAAGCTGCTTCCCGAAGATAAAATTCCTGAAGCCGTTTTAAAACCTGCTCAAGATTTGGATTTTACAGGGATATATTCTCAAGGGACAATTTGCGAGGGTGTTATTACTTCGTCGGGTGCAAGCCACTGGTTTCAAACCGACAGTTTTAATTTAGACTATTCCGTATGGCTTGAAAACGGACGAGGCATAAAATCGTTGTATTCCGGTACGGAATGGAAGAATGCGGAATATAAGGCAAAACTTCAAGCGGCGCGTTCCGGGCTTAAAGCTCTTAATATACCTGCTAAAAAATTACCTCCGGGAAAATACAAGGCTTTTATTGCTGCCGATGCCCTTGTCGATGTTATAGACTTTTTTTCATGGAACGGATTCAGTGAACGAGATATGCAGCAGGGAGCAAGTGCGTACTTGGCACTCCGCGAGGGAAGAGAAAAATTTTCCGAACAATTTAATCTAACTCAAGATTTTTCACTTGGGCTTGAGCCTTCATTTAATTCTAACGGAGAATCGGCTCCCGAAAAACTTAGTATTATAGAAAGAGGCAAACTTAAAAACACAATTGTCAGTTTACGCACTCAAAATCAATACGGAGTAAAATCGAATGGAGCTCCTTCCGGAGAAAATATGCGGGCTGTGGTGATAGGCGAGGGTTCTCTTGAAGAAGCCGATATTTTAAAAGAACTTGGAACCGGTATTTATATTTCAAATTTTAATTATCTAAACTGGAGTGATACTTCTTCCGCCCGCATTACGGGAATGACCCGTTTTGCTTGTCTTTGGGTAGAAGACGGAAACATTATAGCTCCCATTGCCGATATGCGTTGGGACGAATCTTTGTACAATATGTTTGGTGCTAATTTGTTAGCGGTTACAAAAGAACGGCATATTTTTGCTTCAACAGGAACTTACGGCGGCAGAAGTACGGGCGGCTGTTTATTGCCGGGCATTTTGGTAAAAGATTTTAACTGTACACTGTAAAATAAAAAATGATTTTGGCTCAAAGACAGCAGCAAATATTATCCCAAAAGCTGGTAATGAATCAGCAGATGATAGATGCTGTAAGTTTTTTGAATTTATCGCAAGAAGAACTTGAAGAAGAAATTGTAAAAGAAGTGAGGCGGAACCCTGCTCTTATTTTTAAGAGTTCAGCGCATATAAGTGCTGCTTCCGTAGAAGCGGGTGATAAGTTTCAATCTTTTTTGGAGAATATTCAAGACGATTCTTATAAAACGCTTCAAGCTCATTTACTCGAACAAGCAAATGAAATTATAAGCGACGGATATATTTTAGATGCCGCAGAAACTATAATTCAAAACTTGGACGAAAACGGATTTAACTTTGTTTCAATTGAAGAACTTTTTTCCGATTTAATAAGCCAAAACAAAATTACTTTTACCGAAATAAAAAAGGCATTACATATTGTCCGCCGTCTTGAACCGATAGGCTGTGCCTGTTCCGGTTTTAAGCAATCGCTTGCAGTACAGGCAGGTATCATTTGCGAGTCTCCGAAAACGGGGAAAATACTTGATATTTATAAGGAAGTATATGATGTTACCGTCAAAATTCTCAAGGAACATTATGAAGTTTTGTCTTCAATTTCCGATATAAAAACTTTTATAAAAAAACTTGCACATAAAAATATTACCGTCAGTTTTTCTTTGGCTGAAGAAATAATTGAGCTGTTTAAATCTCTGAATCCTTATCCGGGTAGAATATACTCTTCGCCTAAAGAAGAAAAAAACTTTATTATTCCGATAGCAGAGATAAAAAGATCAGGTGATGATTTTAAGGTTATCATGAATAATGAAGGAGTTCCTGCTGTAGAAATTTCGTCAGAATATCTTGCACTAAAAAACGGCAAAGACGGGCAGGGGAAGCAAGTTTTTGCAAAAGAGGATATAAAAAAGGCAAAAGAATTTTTAAGCAGGGCTTCAATGTTTATGGATATTCTCGAATACAGAAACCGGACGATTTTAAAAATCCTTACATCAATCGTACATATTCAACATAATTTTTTTGCCGGTAGAACTGATAAAAATAAGGGTGGTAAAATGAAGCAGGGCTATTTAAAGCCGTTGAAGCAAGCTGAAATTGCAGAGATTACCGAGTTTAGTATTTCTACGGTTTCAAGGGCTGTCAGAGGGAAATATATACGCTGCGAATGGGGAATTTTTGAAATTAAAGATTTATTTTCAAATGAGGTTTCGTCAGGGCTTTCCAAAGATTATGTAATTTCGCAAATTGAAGAAATCATAATAATAGAACAAGAAAAAACAAAAAATATTTCCGATTCTAAAATAGCGTCTTTATTGAAAGAACAGGGTATAGAAATAAGTACGCGTACTGTGAACAAATACCGGCATGAATTAGGGATAGACGCATCATATTATCGGTAAAAATTTAAAAAAACGGTTTCAATCCCATTTTTAAATCTTCATTAAAAGAATGTAAGTTGTTTCTATTTTTTTCAAAATTAAAATTATCCGAACAAGATTTATTTTGTTCTTTTAAGGTTATTCCGTTTTCAAATAAAAATGCGATATAATAATCTTCAAGCGTATTTTTAGGACCGTCCGCATTTAAGCGTTTTCTGGCATCTGCATTGTTCCGTCTTTGAAGATATGATGAATAAAAAAGTCTCGGATCCGTATTGGAAAAATCAAATTGTCTTTTAAGCATTGCGGCAACGCCGTCTCGGCTTACCGAAGAAATACCTTTATTTACAAGCTCCTTGCGTACAAAAATAATATCTTCATAGGAAATTCCAAAAAGGAATTCTTCTAATGCTTGTCCTATTGGTTTAAGAGCAAGTTTTTCCATCATAAATTGTTGCCAAGAATCTCCTAGTTCCGATGAAAGCAAAAATAATTCGCTAGTACCCATCATTGTACCGAACACCGGTGCAATTTTATCACGTACGGTCCATACTTTTGTTAAGACGGGGGCAAATGATATTATATTTCTATCCAATCTATGTTCCCACAAATAGGTTAATGCTTCTGCAGCCATTGCTTGTTTTTCTTCATTTAAAATGTTGCTGTCTAAAATTGAAATATAAACGTCCTCTGACATTATGGTAAACATAATATCAAGAGTTGCCGTTCTCAGTTCTTCAATTTCGTCTTCCGAAAAGGAGGATTTTACCGCAATTTTTGTTAATGCCGAAAATGTATGAAACTTTGCAACTAAAAAGCCGCGCCCTAAAATAGCTTTTGTAGGCATCGAAAGCATTCTGGAATCGGGCGGCGTTCTGCATAAATTTTCAATAAGAGTTTGCCGGGAACGTTCCTCTCCGGCAAGTACACTGGTTTCATGTATTGATGGGTACCGTGAGATTGCCGTTGACATACGTTCCAAATCCATAAGTTTCTTCCCTATCTCTAAAACGGAAGATTCGTGTTTCCCGCTTAACCTCTTAAACGCATTTTCGATTAGATTTTTTTCGGTATCGTTGAGCACAACAATATCCGTAGAAATAAGTCCTTCTATTTTTTCCATTATCATACTACTCTCTTATTTAGTATATCATATTATACATAAACTTAAAAGAGTACGGATAAGTATAAATAGGGTTTCGGCGTTATAGAGTCTCCAATATCTTTTCAAACCAATCTTTGCTCTTGACGTATAATCTTTGTTTGGGAAAAAGTGCTATTAAATTAAACTGTAAAGATGCAATGGTTACTATCACACGGAAATCAATTTTTAACGTATGCCGTTTTTCACTTTGTTGCAAAAGTGCGGAAAATAAGCAATGCTCGGAAACTGAGGTTTCTTCCGCTTGCTTATTTTATATGAAAGAACAAATAAATTTAATATCTTGCTTAATACGTACGAATATAGTAAAATACTTTATTATGAATAATTTAATACAACCAAAAATTTTAAAAGGTTTTAGGGATTTTCTTCCTAATGCAGAAATTGAAAGAGCTTTACTTTCTGAAAAACTCGTAAAGGCGTTTAGAAGCTGCGGTTTTGTGCCTATTGATACGCCCGCTTTGGAATATTCGGAAATTCTTTTACGAAAAAGCGGCGGCGAAACGGAAAAACAGGTTTTTAGATTTAATGATAACGGCGGGCGCGATGTTTCTTTGCGTTTTGACTTAACCGTTCCTCTTGCCCGTTTTGTTGCCGAGCATTATTCCGAAATTTATTTCCCTTTTAAACGTTATCATATCGGAAAGGTTTGGCGCGGCGAAAAACCGCAGGCAGGTAGATACCGAGAGTTCATGCAATGCGATTTTGATATTATTGGTACCGATACATCTGCTTCCGATTTTGAAATTTTATACTTAATAAAAAAATCCTTAAATGAACTTAACGTCTCTGATTTTAAAATACATATTTCACACCGCGGAATTTTCAACCGTTTTTTAAAACGTCTTAAAATTGAAGAGCAAAGCGAAGAAATTTTGCGTATTGTTGATAAACTTGCAAAAATAGGAAAGGACGAGGTTCTTAATCTATTAACTGAATTATCCTCCCGTGAAAATGCAGAAAAAATATTGGATTATATTTCCGGCGGAACGGATAATACAGCGGCTTCCGATTTTAAAAAGACGCTTTTGCATGTAGAAATGCTTGCAGGCGGGGAATCTGAAGATTCATTAAGAATGAAAGAAATTTATTCATTTGCAGAAGCCGTTGGTATTCAAAATTATGTTGTTTTTGACCCCTCTATTACGCGCGGTTTGGATTATTACACCGGAGTTGTTTACGAAACCTTTTTGACAAAATTGCCTTCGATAGGTTCGGTTTGTTCCGGCGGAAGATTTGCTGATTTGACAGGGCTATATATGAAAGAGCCGGTGAGCGGCGTTGGGGCTTCAATCGGATTGGATAGACTTTTGGCTGCTCTCGAACAGCTCGGTGAAAATCATCCAAGGGGCAGTTTTACTGATTTGATTATTTTTACGGTAGATGATGATTTGGCTTTAAGCTATAAAATTGCTTCGTTTTTTGAAAATAACGGAATAAATACCGAAGTATATCCGGAACCGAAAAAAATGAATCAGCAATATGTTTATGCGGAAAAAAAAGATATTTCTTGGGGTGTCTTTATTTTACATAATGGCGATTGCAATAAAAAAATAGATTTTGATTCCTTTAAAATTAAACTAAAAAATTTAAAAACACGTTCTGAAGAAGACGTAACGGTACATTCCGCATTGCAAAAATTAAAGAACTCCATACACGGATAATTTATTTTAAACGGTAGAAAAATGAAATTTACTATATTGGTTATTGATGACGAAAAAAATATACTTGAGGGACTAGCCATGGCGTTGGAGGATGAAGGTTATGATGTAATAACTGCCGACAACGGAAAAACGGGATTGGAAAAAGCTCTTAAGGAAGAAGCCGATTTGGTAATTACCGATTTGAAAATGCCCGAAATAAGCGGCGAAGAAGTTTTGCGTCAAATTATTTCCAAAACGCCCGGCGTACCCGTCATTGTACTTACCGGACACGGCACTGTTGAAACCGCTGTTGAAGCTATGCGGATGGGTGCGTATGATTTTTTAACCAAACCTTTAAATTTGGAACGTCTTTTCCTTTTGGTAAAGCGTGCTTTGCAAAATAGAGAACTTATATTACAGCACCGTGAACTTTTACATGAAATGGAAACAAAGCAGAGCTTTGAGAATATTATCGGTAAAAGTGTTCTTATGGAAAAAGTTTTTCAGGATATAAAAAAAGTTGCCCCTGCAAAAGCAAGTGTTCTTATTACCGGCGAAACCGGTGTCGGTAAAGAACTTATTGCACGGGCAATTCATAATTTATCGGGAAGAAAAGAAAAACCCTTTGTGCAGGTACATTGTGCGTCTTTTGCCGAAAGTCTTTTGGAATCCGAACTTTTCGGACATGAGAAGGGTGCTTTTACAGGAGCTTTACAGCGTACACGCGGACGCTTTGAGACAGCAAACGGCGGAACCCTTATGCTGGATGAGATAGGCGAGATAAACCAAATGATACAGGTAAAACTTTTACGTGTGCTGCAAGAAAAAAAATTTGAACGTGTAGGCGGCAGCGAAACTTTAAATGTTGACGTAAGAATCATTGCCGCGACCAACCGTAATTTGGAAGAAGAGATTAAAGCAGGTAATTTCCGCGAAGACTTATACTTTAGATTAAATGTCGTGCATATTCACGTTCCGCCTCTTCGCGAGCGTAAAGAAGACATTCCTCTTTTGGCTGCTTCATTTATAAAAGAATTTGCCGAAGAAAATGATAAAAAAATAAACGGAATTGAACAGCGAGCCCGTACTGCAATTTATAATTATGATTGGCCGGGCAATATTAGGCAGCTGCAAAACTGCATTCAAAGTGCCGTTGTTATGAGTTCCGACAATATGATTCATTTTGAAGATTTACCCGCTGCCTTGCGTGAACAAGAAGAAAATTCATCGATTATTATTCCCGTTGGGGCAAATATGCAGGAAGCCGAAAAGCAGGTAATTCTCCAAACGCTGGCAAATCAAAATGGAAACAAAACCAAAACTGCTGAGATTTTAGGTATAGGCAGACGGACGCTTCATAGAAAATTGGAAGAATATGAGGCGGAAGATATTCCGGTAATGGAGAAATGATAAACAGTTCGGTGCAAATGGCACCTCACTGTTTATCCGGCGAGTTTGCCTCATCGGCGAACGTCGCATTATTGTATGCAGTTTTGCTTTCACAAAACTGCTTGAAAAAACTTTTTTCAAAAATTTGATAATTTTTTCAAAAAGTTTTTATGGGAGATAAGGTAAATGTTTTTTGATAATTATCCGATTAAACTTTCAGATACCACAAAACCGTTTCTCTTAAAGGGTCTTAAAACGGCTCCGGCAATCCTGCTTATTCACGGATATACCGGTTCCCCCAGAGAGATGATTTGGCTAGGACGGCAGCTCAACGAGGCCGGTTACAATGTGTATATTCCGCGTCTTCCGGGACACGGTACGAATAAAAATGATTTTCTTGCTTCTAATTGGAAAGATTGGCTTCGCTCAGTTTGTGAAGATTACATCAATTTATGTGCGGTATATGGAAGAGTATATACCGGCGGACTTTCGATGGGCGGACTTTTAGCGGCTTTAATTGCAGCGCGGTTCAATCCTGAAAAAATTTTCCTTTGCGCGCCCGCTTTTATTGCATACGACAACCGTATAAAACTGACACCTTTGTTAAAACACTTTGTCAAAACCGTTCCATGCGGGAAAAAAAACTGTGAAAACGACCCCGAATATGCAAGAGCGATTGCAGATTATAACGGAATAGAATATTTGGCAAAATCCGCCGATTTATATAAACTTCAAAAATTGGCTTTAAAAAATTTGCCTTTTGTCCGCTCTCAAACACTGACAATTTTATCAAAAGCGGATAAGTCGGTGCCGTTTAAGGTTAAAGAAGTTATCGACAAGAATTTAAGAACCCAAAACGAATATCTTATTTTGGAGGAAAGCAGTCATATTGTTGTAAATGGAGTAGAAAAGGAAACCGTTGCAAAAAAGATTATTGAATTTCTTAAAGACTAAACTTTTAGAAAAAAATGCCGATAAAATATACGGGTTTTTGTATATTTTATATGACTTTTTAAGAAAAGCGTGATATACTGCTAGGTACCTATAAAAAGGACTATTCAATGAAAGATTTTGATTATTATAAAAAACAGCCTAAGTCCGACACTCATAATCATTTAAACTTAAGTATGAGTTATTCAACGTATAAAAAATGGGCAGGCTTTGAAATACCGAATTTTCCCAGAAAAATGAGCGGTTTAGATGAAATGCATGAGGTTATCAGTGAATATACACGGCCTGCCTGTGTAACGGCTCAAGATGTAATGGATTTAATTGAAATGTCTATTCGGACAGCCATTGAAGATAATGTTGTGTATATAGAGGGTTCAATAGATATAGGTTTTATACGTCAATTTAACGAAAACTTGGATAATTTTCTTTTATTTGTGGATAATCTGGTAAAAAAATATAAAAAATCCATTAAAATTATGCCTGAATTAGGAATTGCCAAGACAATTGATAAAACGTTCTTAAAAACATGGGCTAAACCTATGTTGCAAAGTAAAGTCTTTAAAAATATTGATTTATATGGTCCCGAAATTTTTGATGGACTTGAAGACTGTGTCTTTCTGTTTAGAATGGCAGAAAAATACGGTATAAAGAAAAAAGCTCATATAGGAGAATTTTCCGATGCAGCTTCGGTTAAACGTTTTGTTGAAATCTTCGATCTACAAGAAATTCAACACGGCATAGGTGCTGCCGGCGATGATAAAGTTTTGCAGTTTTTAGCTGATAAAAAAATACGGTGTAATGTGTGCCCTCAAAGCAATGTTATGCTAAGTGCGGTAAAAAACTTAAAAACACATCCCGTGAGGAAGATGCTCGATGCCGGAGTTCCCATCAGCATAGGCACCGATGATATTCTCTTTTTCGGAAAAACAAACAGCGAACAATTCTACGATTTAGTAAAAGAAAAAGTAATTACCGAAGCGGAAGCCGATATGCTAATGGCTGTAAGATAAAATATATTATCTATAAGAATATCGGTATTTCAGAGCTTTTATTGCGTAATCGAGAAATTCATTAACTGCAGAAAATATAAGAGTTTTTGTTCCCGTTCTGTGCGGGGAAGGTTTATAATATCCGCTAAAGCAACTTGCTAATCGATTTTCGAAGGATGATATATTTTCGCCGTACCGCAATGAAATGAGAAACGGCAGCCTTATTATTAACCGGTCATCATTAGTGGAAACACCCGGAAAATCCGGTATATTGTAACTAATCCATCATTAAATTGTTTTGAAATAATTATAATTGGGAGAATTTATGACTATTTTGTTTTATATTGAAGTTTTGTTTGCATTATTATTTTCAGTTTTATTGATTATAAAAAATTTTAGTATCCTATCTATAATAGCCTTTATCTTGGGCTTGATTTTTTCAGTATGGTTTGGATTTTGCAGCTATGCTTTTTTTAAAAATACAACTCAAAAGCGGATGATAAAGCTTCGTAAGACTATGCAATATGTTCCGTTTGTTTGTATTGCAATTTTTATAATGTCTAGGACAATTGACGCGGAATCTTTAAACGGTAGAGAATTTATGGACGGTATTTTAGCCGTATATTGGATTTGCCTGATAATTTTTAACCGCATTTTGCTTTTTAGATTAAACGATAAGCGGGTTCAAAAATATTTTCCTAAACTGATAGGCTTTAATGTAAAAAAGAAACATTCGGTATTTTTTGAAATTATCGAATGGGTTGATGCAATTATACAAGCTGCTTGCGTGGTTTTCTTGTTTACCGTTTTTATATTTCAACTTTATGTTATTCCTTCGGAATCTATGGTTTCACAATTTATGATAGGCGACAGAGTTGCAGGGGTTAAGTTCCTTTCGGGTCCTACTTTTCCGCTTTCGTCATTTAGATTTCCGCAATTTCATAAATATGAGCGCGGCGATGTAGTGATTATACGAAATCCGCATTATGAAAACGAGCCCAATAACGAGCTTAAATTTTTTATGTCGCAGCTTATTCAATACTTTACACTGACGACAGTAAACATAAACAAAGACGAAAACGGAAATGTAAAAGCCGACCCGCTTGTAAAACGTATAGTCGGACTTGCCGGCGAAAAAGTAATGCTTGTAGACGGGGTTTTATATATAAAAAAAGCCGGTGAAAAAGAATTTAAGCCTTTTGACGAAAGTTCTTATGTAATATGGAATTTATCGGCATTGCCGCAATCGGAACTCAAATATGTAAGAGATAAGGAGAAAATGACAACCGAAAAGTTAAATAAACTGCAATCGGTTGAAGCCTTGCGTGCAAATGTTGATTTCGCCGAAGCGGAAAAAGAAGCCGATATTTTAATTCAAAAAATGAAAGAAATAAAGGGCAAGCCCGATTCTGTTTTTTCAGCAAATGATTTTTTAAGCAAGGGGCAATATTTGATTAACCGTATGGCTCAAGACAATGAAATTATCGCGTCAAAAATATTGACAACCGACGGCGGGCTTATTTGGTTTGAGAATTTTTTAAAAGGGCAAAATACTCAAAAGAATTTTTCAAAGTATAATTTATATGAAAAACGGAACGCTCAGTTGAATGTTCTTATTAAGACGGCTTTCGGCAAATTATTTGTAAGAAATGCAGAGTTATATAAAGAAAATGCTTCCAAAGAAAAGCTTGTTTCCGATGAGGAACGCATAAATATAATAGGCGAGCTTGAAGAATATTTATTTTATCTTGCATTTTCAAGTCAGCGCAATATGAATGAATTTCCGCAGGGTGAAGAAGAATATATTCCCGAAGGCAATTATTTTATGATGGGCGATAATCGATTTAATTCTTTAGATATGCGCCACGAGTATAAATATCATATTGAAGAATTAAATGCAGATGATCAATTTTCAATTTTATTTATTACGAATGTAAAACCGCGTTATATTCCATCTTCAAAAATGCTAGGTACGGTAAACTTTATATTATATCCATTTTCACGGTTTGGAAAAGTTAAATAGAAAGCAAAAAAAAGGACACCTTTTTGTTACTATAATGCGGACAAGGCTCTCAAATTATTCCAAATAATTTTCTGCCTGTTTGGTAAACATCTCATAATACCGTCCTTTAAGTTCAATAAGTTCATCATGAGTTCCATATTCCTGTATGGTTCCGTTTTCTACCAAGACTATTTTATCCGCGTTGCGTACTGTAGAAAGTCTATGCGCTATCATTATTGTAGTAGTTTTATTTGCTTCGCCTAAAATAAGCTCATTCATTTTATATTCGCTTAGAGGATCTAGAGCCGAAGACGGTTCATCTAAGATAAGAAGTCCGAATTTTCCCGACATAATTCTGGCTAATGCTATTTTTTGTATTTCTCCGCCCGACAACATAATACCGTCTGCATCAAACTCCTTTGTAAGCTCCGTTTCGCGGCCTGCACCGCTTTTTTTAAAAATAGAGAGAAGCTCCAGTTTTTCGCATATTGCTTCTATATCGCTTATCGGAATATCTTCGTACAGCGAAATATTTTCTTCTAACGACATAGCATAAACAAGAGGCTTTTGAAAAGCAACACCGATTTTTTTTCGCAATTCCTTAATATTATACTCACTTATTCGGTTGCCGTTTATAAATATTTCGCCTTCAGTAACATCATAAAACCTAAGCAGTAATTTAACAAGTGTAGATTTACCCGCTCCATTTTCGCCTACAACAGCAATCTTTTCTCCCGGATTTATCGATAAATTTATATGAGAGAGCGAAAAAGCGGAATTCTCATAAGCAAACAACACATCTTTTAGTTCAACCGAAAAAGCCGATTCTTCTGAAGCTAACTTACCGCCGGTACAAGATTCAATCTTGGATTCAATGTCAAAAAATTCGCGGAGTTTTTCCGCATTCAATGACAATTCGTCTGCACCGGTAATGAGATCAATAAGTTCACGAAGTTTAGAGTCTCCACGGTAAAAAGCGAGCGTCATCATTATATAAAGTCCTACTTCTGCGATATTTCCAACCGTAATATTATAGACAATATAACAAATAATAATAAATTCTGTCAATGCAAAAGTTGTCTCATGCAAAATACTGTAAAGTGCTTGTTTTTTCGAGTATCGTTTAACTATATCCAAATTTTCATTTTCAATAATGTCATATTTATCCATTATCTTTTTACCGACTAAAGTCGATTTGATATCCGCAGCATATTCGCTCTGATAAAACAAACGTTGAAAATACGAAAGACGTCTTTTTACGGGAACTAATTTCTGTTTATACGCAATATTCATTTTATTCTTTACAAAATCTATTTTACAATGTAAAAACATTTGAATTATTTCTATAGGTATAATCCAAGGTCCTATAGCGGCTATCATCGTAAACAACATAGTTACCGACATAAAATGTTGAATAAATTTACTCATAAAATCGCGTGCGGCAAGAGTTTGTGCTGAGTATTCGGTAATTGCCCAAGCGTATTTATTATAATATTCAGGATTATCGATATATCGATAGTCAATAGAGAGTGCTTTTTTATAGATATCCCGCTTAATTTTAAGCTCCACTTCTTTGCTTTTGCGTTGAAAATACGGATACAATACCTTAGGCGTCATATTTTTAATAAACAAAATTCCGCATACTATTGCAGAAAATGTTGCGACATACCAAAATGATTTTCCCACAGCTAAAAGATCAACGACTTCTTTGGGAAAATACACATAGAAAAAATCATCGATCGGTTCCAATAATGCGGAAGTCAATAGAATCACAAAAAAATAAACTCGGGCGTACTTCCGATACGGACGGCATAACCAAAAAATATTTTTTAATCTTTTACCGAAATGCTTCATTGGATTTTAGATTCTCCTTGCAGAATTCCTGTTGAAGTATTTTTTAATAAAGAGGTCTCAATAAAAAGGTTTATTGTACTTTGAATATCCTTTATAATATCTGCAAGCTGCGGCTCATAGATAGAATACTCGTCAATTAACTTTTTTACAATATTTTCAACAAAGATGTGTTAAACCCTGTTTTTGTCTTTAACGGCAATAATTGCCCCGAGAATCATCAAATGCCGTGATAGTTGCGAAAGGTAAGCTAAGAGCGCAGTTACGTTTTTAAAAACATTTCCGTTAATTGCACCCAATATATCCAACAAGATAATATTGACAATCCACAGTATCATAAAAATTACCAATATTATATTAGTTAATTTTATTTCACCGCTGAAAAATTCTACAATAAGAAAAACTCCTGCAATGAGTTCCGCTATTGCAATGGTAATTATAATTACGGTTGTAATTACGGAACTTCGAAAAAGTCCGTCCAAAAGAGCTACTACTTGCTCCAACTCGCCTCCGGAAGAGCGCGTTAACCCTAAAATACCCGCAACAATCAAAAAAAACGCTAACGCAATTTGCAGCGTTACAAGACCTACTGTTCTTTTCATAAGAATCTCCAATATTAAAAAATTATTATATGGTTACCTGACAATGTATAGAATCGTTTATACCAAACACTATTGCCGGCAAATTCCATTACGCTATTTTATATTGAAGTACGAAAATAATCAAGCGGTTTTTTAGAATTATCACAAGAGTGCTAAAGCAGTACTAAGGCAGTAGCAATTAAAAAATCCCTGTAAGGTTACCTTACAGGGATTATTGTCTTTCCGGTTTTAATTCCGGTTATTTAACTTTTACATAGCAGTACGCTGAAACATACCGCGTTTCCGTTACTGGCGGTGTTGATGAAGTAGGTATATCCAGTTTTGCAACTACCATGACATGATAAACACCCGGTCCGGGTACTAGTGATGAGAGATGTGTATCACCTGGGTCAAACGTTAATACCGAAGTCTTTGTAGCGGGTGTATCGCTTGCCGGTGGTGTAGTAACCGCAACACCGTTTATATACCATGTTGTACTGATACCGGTTATCGTTGTTGCGTTTGTCGCATAATGAACAGTTATCGGTACAGGAGTATATATAGTAGCAGGCGGCGTTTTTTGACAAACAATATAATTGTTAGCATTATCTATATAGGCTTCCTCGTTATATGACGGGAATGTAATACTCGGCGGCAGCGGTGGGATATCCCATTCGGCAGTAAACGTAAGGGCGGTCTTGGTACCGGCAGCAATCTTAGACAAGTTTTGTGTTGCGCCGTCGTTCCATCCTTTAAAGATATATGGTCTAGGCGGAGTTAAGCTATCAAGTTTATATACATAGGGTAAGCCTACCGTCCCCGGAAGTTTAAATTCAAAACCGGCATTACGGAAAGTGTAGTATGCAATTACCGAAGCAGGCGGAGTGGGTACCACACCTAATAAATTATTGCTGGGATCAGCCAAGAAAGTTCCGCCGTCAAGATTATATGTAATACGTGCCAAGTGTATCTTATTTCCGTTTTTCGGGTCTTCATAGTTCACCTCGGCAGATGTGCCGTATGCATTATATGCACATATTTTTGCAGTATATTCCTGTACAAGGACAAGTTTATCGCTACCCGTTATTGTGTACGACATTGCATTCGCCGAAACGTTAAAAGTTTTTGTTGCGGATGGAGAACCTCCTTCAACTGTAATTGTAAAGCCGTCTTCATTTACCGACCTATCATCCCACGTAAATACAATTTCATAGTCGTTATCACCATCGCCGGGCCGTTTATATTCCACTTTGAAATTAGCCGGTTCTACAGGCGGTGCTTTTAGGTCGACGGGGCAGTGTACCGTTTTTACACTTTTCTTTCCGGGGTCAACGATAACAAGCTCCGATATATTAGAGAGCGTCGTACCGGCGCCATTTTTAAGTTCAGCCTTAAACGTATAAATGCCCGGCACGACTGCATTATTTGTAAAATTAATAGAATCTTTTCTGTCGTTACCGGTTCCGGAACTAGTAGGAGGCACCAATGCAGCCGGAATAGATGTTCCGGTACTGCCGGCGATGGCTGTTAAACTACATTCTGCCTGTGTAATTAGCGGCTGATTGTGCGATGCACCGTATATTTCGGGGTTATGGATAAGGACGGTAATCTCTATCTCACCGGCTTCTGCCGCCGTCGCTTGAGTGGTATCTGCTCGATACGGCTTCATAACAAAATCCAAATATGGGGTTGAGCCGATAGCAACGTTTGTAAGTTTACTTTCCAATACGGGTTTCTCACTACCGGATGCTGTACTGTATGCCCGCATCACAAGTGTATAAGTGCCGGGTGTAAGTACCACCGAGGCAGTCCCTTCCGTTTGAATCTCAGCCCATGTCCAGTCGGTACCCAACTGGGTTTCAGGAGCACTGGTTGCATTAAATAACTTAAATTTCAAAGCAGCTTTTTGCGCGTCATTCCAGTCCTCAGGCACAATAGTCCTATAGGAGGGAAAATTTTCATCTGAAATGGTTACTTTAATAGGTATTTCTCCCGGCTTTAAGACCTTAGGTTTATTACCTAAAACCGGAACTCCGACAGAGCCTTTACATGCTCCGAAAACAACCGCAATAAGAACTATAATAAGCCCTATACCGCATTTTTTTTGCTTCATAAAAACCTCCTAAGTTTTTAATAAAAATATAAACTCTAAGCTATTCAATTTTTAGCCTTGTTTTCCATTCTTTTTCCACCCCGCCTTTTGATGTTGCTTTCAAAATCAGTGTGTATTCACCTGCCGTCATTGAGCCGTTATTAACCCAATTACCCGAAGATAAATCGGTTTTTTCTTTATTTATTTTTAATTCCAATACTTGGTTACCGCTTATTATAATTCCGTTAAGAAACCATGTATACGTATCGCAGTCCCTCGGTCCGCCTATTATAAAAAGACCTGTGCTTTCGGACATTGTATATTCATTTTCCATCTTATAATTTTCAAAATCCTGCGTAGATTTTTTTATATTTTCTTCAGTCCAAAAAATTTCGCTTGAGGGTATAAACCGCCCATTGTAATCATCTACCATCGTCTGCATACTTTGATTACACGAAAAAAAGAGAACACATAAAACTACCGTAAGTAAAACCTTACTATTCCGTACCTGTTTCATTATTTAATTTCTTTTTGTTTTTACTTGCGCTATTATAAGATATTTCAATTCTAAAAGCAAGCTGCGCAATAAACGAAAATTTAAAAATGTTATCATAATTTACCCCGAGATTTAATTTTATCCATTTATATCCGGCACCGAATAAGAGTGAGCCTGCCGGAGCCGTAAAAAATTTTCCGTACATTGCCTTTTTAAATGAGCCGTTCCATAAACGTTTAAACTGCACTCCTGTGCATAATTCCATCTGAACATAAAAACCGTTTCCAAAAGGTTCAAACATAAATCCTGAGGGAAGATACAAGCCGATACTCATTAAGTACGGACTATGCGTTTTTTTCCCATCGATATAATAATCATACGGAAAATTCTTTTTCGGGAACCCCGTACCTAAACCGATAAGGGCACCGAAATAAAACGGCTGTATCCATCTGTTAAAAAAATACCCCGCTTCAAAGCTGAAATTCCCTACGAAATAGGTATTCGGAAAACCGTTATAGCCTATTCTGAATTCAACGGCATCATTATATTTTTTATATTGAAAAAATTTGCGTTCTCTTGGTGCCGCCGGCTCAGCTGTCTCATCTTGCTCAAGCTCCTCCCGTTCAATTTCATCTTGTTCAATACCGGTTTCTTCCGGTTCTAAAGTTTCCACGGCTTTAGGAGCCGGCTCAGTCTTCACTTCTACTTCAACCTGTGCTTCCGTATCAGGCTTCGGCTTTTCCTCCTCATCAGGCGTATTCTTTTCCTTAGCTTTTTCTTTTTTTTGTAAATACGGCTTGGTCATCTTGTCTATTTTTATGCGGTAAATTTCGCCTGATGCATAGCCTGCAATTATTTCGGTCATATCCTCTTTCACGGCAAAAGCGGTAAGCTCTTCTTTAATACACGGCGGAATAATCCCGACGAGGTTCCCTGTTGCCGTATCAAAAACACATAGTTCATTTAATTCGTTGAGGACAACCAAATGTGTACCGCTTTCGGTAAACATAAAATTCTTAATACTCTTTTCGGTTTTGATCGAAACCGTTTTCTTTCCATCCAAAGTGCATATTACAATTTCATTTGCGGCAAGCGTACTCGCAAAGACATTTTCTACCGGCGAGAAGACGGCGGGCGTTTTATTATTCCCAAAAAAATCAAATTCCCGTACCAGTGTTAAATTTTCAGAATTCCAAATTTTTATTTTATTGTCATAAGCCGCCGTAATAACATAGCTGCCGTTATAATTAAAATGTACCGAATAAATTGTTTTTTCGTGAGCCTTAAAACCGACATCTAAATTTTTTTCCGAAAGTTTAAGGGTTAAATTCACGGTAAGGAAGCCGTTTTCCAAACCGGCTGCAATCATTTTTCCGTCCGGGCTTAATGCAATGCTTTTTAGTTTTAACGTATCGTGTAAAGGGAAAACTCCAAGAGGCGGCGCAGAATTGAAGTTACGTTTTACAATTATATTGTCTTCTCCTGCCGATATAAAGGAAGATGTCAGCGGCGAAAAACTTAAAGCAAAAACCGTACCCTTATGTTCTTTAAGGTTGAATACAACTGCTTTTTCTACAGTACTTGCAATAAGGACATCGGCACCGTCCGCCGTACAATATAAACCGGCTTTATCCGTATACCCTATTGCAAGCGGGGTATTATCCAGTTTTAAAATTAATTCGGCTGCGGCGGCATCGCTGATAAAAGCGCAAAAAAGAAAAAGTAGGCATATTTTTTTTATAATTTTAAAACGCATAAAAACCTCAAAACCGTTTTATTCGTGCGGAGGGTTTAATACCCCGACGCTCTGCGTCGTAACGAAGGGTA
>CALINC010000067.1 GCA_938045195.1 uncultured Treponema sp. | reverse complement strand
TAGTGCTGATTGGCGCAGGATTTAACGAAAAGAAGCGGACGATCGCAGAGTGGAAAGGAGAACTGTTGTGATACAAAGTGAATCGGTTTAGCTCTATTCAGTGGCCGGATTATCCTGAATGTATTCGTTCGGAATAAGCTGCGCCATACAGCGATCGAGAGAATGCCCGCATTATGCTAATGTTGCTACTTCTGCTTTGGATAATCCTATGCATATTTTAATAATGAAAGCGGCTTTTCGCTCCATTTCTCCGTTTCGCTTCGGAACAGCCTCGCCTTAAGAATAGCAGTGTTTTGAACGGTACCCGAATTTTTGTAAAAAACACCCCGTCGATTTTTATACTCAAGGATGTACGGAACCACGGACATCCTTGTCCGTTCTGAACACTAAACCTTAAACTTCCCTACCTCAGCAGCCAAATTCTCAATACTCCGCTTATTCTTTTGCGTAATCTCGTTGACTTCCTGTACGGCATTGTTAATTTGTACTGCACCCGTCGCCATTTCGTTCATACTGTCGGTGATAATACGAGCAAGGTCGTCTAATTTACACATTTCCTGAGCAACACTCTCTCCACCTTTCAACATCTCTTCGGAACCGGCTTGTACTTCCTCTGTTACTGTATTGATATTTTTGATTGCTCCCAATACCTCTCTACCGCCTTTTTCCTGTTCCCGCATCGATTCGGTCAGTCGAGCACTCATCTCTTTTACTTGTTCTGCAAGGATAAAGATAGTATTGAACTTTTCTTCTACGGTTTTAGACGATGAGGAGAGTGTTTCGATTTCCCCGCTCAGCGTTTTCAGCGTTGCGGTAATTGCTTTACCCTGTGTTGCAGAATCCTCTGCTAACTTACGGATTTCGTCGGCAACAACGGCAAAGCCTTTGCCGGCTTCGCCCGCATGGGCGGCTTCAATGGCGGCGTTCATTGCCAGCAAGTTGGTTTGGCTTGCGATGTGCTGGATAACGCTTGAAGCTTCTAAAAGGCTGCCTGACTCTTCGGCTATTTTCTGCGTAACGCTGTTTGCTCCTGAAATTGTTTCTTTACCGTCCGCCGTCGCCGATGCAAGCGTTTTTATAACATCATCGGTTTTGCCGAGCGTCTGCGTGATGGAAGTTATATTGCCCACCATCTGTTCGACAGCCGAAGAGGATTCTGCAACGCTTGCCGATTGATTTTCGATATTGCCGTTCAGCTGCTTAATCGTGCGGATAATTTCTTCGATGGTTGCAGCCGTTTCGGTAACGCTTGCCGCTTGGGTCATTGCCTGCTGCTTAACTCCGTCGATGTTAGCGCTGATTTGGTGCACGGCGCCGGCGGTTTCAGTCATATTACTTGCAAGTTCATTCCCGATACTTGTCATTTCGGTACTGTTTTCTCCGACCGTTTTAATGGACGAACGGATTTTGCTTATCGTTTGGTTAAAGTATTCCGATAAGTCGGTAATCTCATCATTGCCGTGTACGGGGAGGCGGACGGTAAGGTCGCCTTCGCCTTGTGCGATATTTTGCAGAGCATTAACGACGACCTTTACCGGTTTTACCATGCTGCGGGCAATGAAGTAGACGATGACCAGCGTAGTCAATAAAATTGCTGCGCCGATAATAATCATTTCAAGCCTCAGTTCATCAACGGTTCCCATAAATTCGTTTACGGGGGCACTTATGATAACTGTCCAGCCGGTCGTTTTCATTGTGGCATAAGAAGCGATTTTGCTTACGCCTCCATACTCATAAAAACCGATTGACGGCTCATCGATTTCAACCGCCATTTTTTCAAATGCACCGGCAGATTTAAGCGATAAATTGGTCTTAGATTCTTCATAAGCATTTGAACGAGTCCTAACCAAGTCAAAATCTCTGTCTGCAATGGTGCTTCCTGTGTTATCCAAAATATAACATTCGCCCGTTTGACCGACTACAATGTCATGAATGTCATTTGAAAGATGTTCAGCCTTAACAGTACAATTCAATACAGCCGTAATAGTTCGATTGTTATCATATACGGGAACGGCAAATACAAAAACCAATGTATTAAGAACGCGGGATACAAGCGGCTCCGAAACAAAACTTTTGCCTGCGGACGCTGCTTGAAACCATTCTCTGTCGAGCGCCGATACGATGCGGTCATCGCTTGTCTTACGCACACCGGAGAGATCGTATAAACCAAGCTGCTCTATTTTTTCATTGAACAAAGCTTCTTTTTTTAAATGATTTACTTTTTCTTCATACGATACCGCAGGGTTTACAAGAATCGGCATGCGCGCAATGCCTTCGAGGAATTGCCAAAAGGCGGTAATGCGGCCGTCAATGATTTCTGCCGTATCGGTCGCCTTATCAATAAGGTGTGTTTCAACTTTCTCGGTTACCGCTTTGCGTGCCACCCGTACCCCTAAAAAAGCAAGAGTAAAGCCTGCTGCAAAAATCAACAAGCCGAAAATAATAACCAACTTGTTTTTTAGTGAAAAACGCTTTTTCATTGTAAACCCTCCTAAATAATGAGTAATTGGTAATTTGTAATGGGTAATTCATTCAATTTGTAATTCACTAATGTGAAATGAGTAATTGATGCCGCTAAAATGATTAATGTAAAATTGCTTGTGGATTTGAGGTTAATGAATAAGACAATAAAAGCGTAGAGGATGCTCAGGCTAATTGTAATGTGTAGTGCGAGTATTTTTAATTGAAAATTATGTATGGGGGGGGGGGGTAATATACATGCTTTCTTTTTTCATGTCAAGTACTCTCCTTAAATTTTTCTATCTTTTTATATTATAGAAATTCTTTATCCTATGTCATCAGTATAAACCCTTTAGAACGATAAGTCTACTGCCGCAAGGGAATTATTCAGGGCAACCGCATTAAAAATATTTTTAGCGGTTGCCTTCCTTATCAGCTGCGTCCTGCAACTCGTCTATCTAACTACCACTTAACCTACATTTGTAGCTTTGCTATCGCGAAGCGTAAGGCAAAGTTGGCGCGAAAGTTGCCGTGCCGTATAGTCACAGCAAGCAACTTTCGTGCCAAAACAAATGTCAGGTGGAAGCGGGTGTTAGCACTTTTAAATTCTTTCTATGTTTACCCTGTAGCCAAGAGAATTTACAACAGATAAAAAAGTTTGATAATTTATTTTATCTGCTGTTTTATTATTTCGTAATTTTTGAATGATTGTCGGTGATACTTCAGCCTTTCTTGCAAGTTCTCTAACAGATATATTTTCCTCTTCCATTTTTTCAAGTATAAATTCCGATAGTAGAAAGTTATTATATTCTTTATCAAACTTCTTTTTTTGTTTTATATCATTTTTTATGTACTTATCAAAGGTCGATTCTTCCATAATCACATCACTCCTCATATAAATATTCATATATTTTTTTATTTTCTAAAGCGATTGTCTTTTCTGCCAACGGCAGTTTATTCGTTCTTTTACAAAATCCATTTGTTACAATTATTTTCTTTCCTTTCTTAAAAAAACATAAATATCTATCAGGCTGAGGTTTAAATGCATAAATTTCATCTCCTTCATATCTGAATTTTGTTTTATCAAATATTTTACCGAAATCACCTATTTTCTTTACCAACATAAGAAATTTTCGTTTTTGATAAGGTGATGCTTTTCTAAAGTATTCAAACGCTTGACTATATCCTGCTTTATCATAAAACCATTCAATTCTAAAAAAGACACCTTCATATATCAAGCAATTTTCTTTATCCATATTATATTGTACCATTTTTATGATACAATATCAATACCTACTACAATAAAATTTAAAAAATTATTTTTTTTTGCACCGCGAAAGCGGTGTCATGCTAACATTGTTTTAAACCGCAAACAGGCTTGTCCTGTTTGTCGGCTTTGAAAACTGTGTTATAACGATAAATTTATCTAATCGCCAATTTTGATTTTTCAATTTTTATCTTATCAATTTTATAGTTTCCACTTTCTAATAATTGCTCTAAACTATGTTTCATTATTTCAAATTGATTTTCATTACAATTTGGACCTATATAAATTGTATCAATTGGTAATTCTTTTTCTAGCTTAAGTTTTAATGTTGGAACTAAAAGTCCTCGTTTTGTCTCAAAGTCAATTTTTTCTATATCCTTTTCTTCTATTGAAAATCTATATTCTTTTTCAGAATAATGACCAAATTGCTTAATTAATGAAAAAATATATTTTATTGCAGTTCGAATATTAGCTTGATAAAATTGGTCATCACTTATATCAGCTTCTAAAGATTCAAATAAATTTGTGAACATGTCTTTATTAAAAACATCAAAAATGAATTTTTCTATTTCTTCTTCTTTGTAAAAAAGGCTTCCATAGTAATATTTATCCCAATCGACTAATTGTCCAAAGTATTTTATCAATTTTTTTCTGCTAAAGCGAATACAATAAGAATCTTCTGATTGTGAATAATAACTCCACATACTTATTAAATCTTCTTCCGTTGAAGTTGAAAAGATAAACTGACTTGAAAACTTTTCAAAAGTAATATCATATTTTTTTAATATTGATTCTTTTTCATTTTGAAATCGTTTTTGAAGAATTTTAGTGATTATTTCTTTAGCATATTCATACTCTTTCACGTCATTCATATATTCTCTTTGGGATAACCATAATTCATGGCTCTTTATAATTCCTTTTAATCCGGCACCTGTTGTATAATGATAAACATAGGTGTCTTTTCCTTTTTTATATTCTTTTTCGAGTATTTGTCTGGTTAATGTAAATGGGTTTGAAAAGTCCATATTTGTTCATTCTTTTTAATCTATTACTACTTATTTTGCTTCACCACCGTATAGGTGGTGTCGTTATAACATTCGCTTGACCTGCATTTGCGGCTTGTCCGCAATGTCAGGTTGAAGCGGGTGTTAGATGAAAAATATTAACTACCTATTTTTCCATACTGCTGTCTATCTTGAAAATATAAAACAATTATTTTATCCTTATGTTTTATAGGATAAAACATTTCATAATTTCCATCATATGCACTAAAGTTCTTTTCTAAGAAATTATTTTGAAACACTTTCTCTAAATACTCTCGTTGTTTTATATCGCTCTGAAATATAAAATTAACTTTATTGGGCTCATACTTACTGTCCTTTGTTGTGTAATCATAGCTATTAAATATCAAAAATACGGGAACATTATCGATTGAGTCGCTAACAAGTATTGAGATATTCTTATAGTTTCTATCCAGTTTTGATGAGAGCTGGAGTTTTGTGGATGCATTACTAATCCATTTCTTCGTAAAATCATAATTTATGATTTCATCAATAATATTTTTATTGCTAACAACTATTGATTCGGCAGATTGTACTAACATACATTCTTTTTTATTCGCTGTCAGATAATCTCCTGCAAATAATAAAATCGTAATTATTGGAAATAATGCTATAAAACAAATCAAGATTATTTTATTATTAGTTTGTTTTAAATCAGTAGTATCACTATTATGCTTTTCTGCTATTCTTGTCAAATTGAACATAATATTTGTAATCAATGCACCAAACATCAAAGCCAATATTCCCAATATGCTCAAGTAAAATGTTTCCGTCAAATTTTTTCTAAAAACTTTTAAACCAAAAACATTCATAACAATAAATGTGAATACCCAATAACATAATGCGATAACTGATATAATGCATAAAATATTGCTTAACTTCACAATTTTTTTCGCAGTCATATCTATCTCCTTTATTTTATGCACCGCAATAGCGGTGTCCATCTAACATTCGCTTAACCTGCAAACGGGCATAGTCCCGTTTGTCAGCGTTGAAGCGGGTGTTAGATGTTTCCATCTATTTTATTGGCTTTTAAAACTGCATGTATCATATCATCATTTTTATACTG
>CALINC010000066.1 GCA_938045195.1 uncultured Treponema sp. | reverse complement strand
CGCAGCCTCGCAGCCTCGCAGCCTCGCAGCCTCGCAGCCTCGCAGCCTCGCAGCTAAGGCCTTATCATGCCTAAATGAAATTTTCACAATAAAGACTAATTACTCAAATCATGCCCAAAGACAGCCTGTCAGTAAAATACCGACTTTCTGTCCTTGGGCTTTTTTTATATATTCGGATGTTGAAAAGCCTATTAAGGTCTTTCAACTCACGCCAACATCCCCGAACATCTTGTTCAGAAAAATGGGGTTCTTAGGGGCAAAGCCCATAAGCCGCACTTTTCTTTTTTCGGGGTTATAGGGGTGCTTCTTTCTTTTGTCGGAAAAAAGAAAAAAGCACCCCTAACCGGGGGATTTTTAAGGGGGTACCCCCTTAAACTACAGGAGGAAACAATTCAGCACCGGCAATAAAACTCTTTTGCAAATACGCGAAATAGTATACGGCTATCCTTGCAAGGCAAAGGCATAGGAAGTTTTAGGAAAGGCATTTTCCCCGCTAAGGGAACGGGCTATTCCCCGTACAGGGAAGTCCCCTTTCCCCGAGCGGGGAAGCCTATCTTCCCTTAACGAGGAACAACAGATGTTTTAAGGAGAATTTTTTAAATGGCTATAATTAC
Source organism: uncultured Treponema sp. (assembly GCA_938045195.1). Taxonomy (GTDB): domain Bacteria; phylum Spirochaetota; class Spirochaetia; order Treponematales; family Treponemataceae; genus Treponema_B. Next base: position 12,393 of record CALINC010000066.1, on the reverse strand, counting down.
AGATGAAATGATAAAGCAGGTATGCATAATTGCTGATAGTTTTTATCATGGTAAAATAAGCAAGCAAGACGCATTGGATACATTACATGATAAATATGGTATGAATAAAGGTTCTGCAGCTGACTATATTAATGTGTATTGTTCTATGAGAAATGGAAAGCGTTACACAAGAACAATAAACAAAACGGCAACGAAATATTTTTTACAGCAAATTCTTAAAAATAATGACAAAGCCGAATTTCGTAAAGCTCTTAATGCAATACGCTTACATTTAGAGTATTACGAAAGCTTAGAGCATGGGAAATTACCTTCAATAAAAAAAATAATTGAAGAATATTCTAAATTAAAATAAATTAGGAGAGAAAAATAACATGAAAAACTTAAAGAAGATTATCATTTTGACAGTAGTACTCAGCCTTATTAACACAGGCTGTATAGAAACTGAAGAAGAAATTACAGAGCCTTCTGTGGATGTAGGTGAAAAGGTGCACAGAGAAGTAATTGTAAAAGGGCAAAAGTTTTCCAAATGGCTGGTATGTAAAGAGATTACTGAGTATGACAATACCGGAAAAGAAATTTATGGCAAAAACAAAGATGGTGTTGAGTGGTGGAAAGATAGCAAAGACAACTATGAAGTTGAATGGTGGAAAGAATATGACGGTAAGGGAAATGAAATTCATCACAAATCCAGTGATGGTTTTGAACGTTGGATAGAATATGACAGTAATGGAAAAGAAATCCATTATAAAGACAGTAGCAGCTTTGAGCGTTGGATAGAATATGACAGTAAGGGAAATGAAATTCATTACAAAGATAGTATGGGTAAAGAATTTTGGATGGAATATGATAACAAGGGAAATGTAATTTATGGTAAAAGTGGTAATGGAGAGGAATTATGGTGTGAATATGACAGCAAAGGAAATATGATTCATGAAAAAAATAGCAGCGGTGATGAAGCATGGCGTGAATATGATGATAAGGGAAATCAAATTCATTATAAATCCAGCGATGGTGTTGAATGGTGGATGGAATATGACAGCAAGGGAAATGAAATCCATTATAAAAACAGCAATGATAGTGAATGGTGGGCTGAATATGACAGCAAGGGAAATAAAATTCATTACAAATCTGGCAGTGGTAGCGAATGGTGGGCTGAATATGATAACAATGGAAATGAAATCTATTACAAATCCAGTGATGGAAATGAGTATTTTTATGAAAATTTTTATAGGAAGAACAGTTCTTTAAAGAAAAAAATAAAGTATCAAAGTTTTTAATAACAGATATTGTTAAATAAAAATAATTTACTAAACCGTCCTTTCCTTCCCATATACCATTTCCCCCAAATAATGTATAATGGGTCTAGCCTAAAAATCTAATTCGATTTTTAGGCTAGACCGTCGAGTTTTTCATAAGTCTTAAAGACTTATGAAAAACATCGCAAACAGATTTAGGAGGGTTTATACTTATGAAATTATTGATTATTTCGGACGGGCATGGGGATCTTGAAAAACTAAAAAGAATAAAACCTGTTGCCGATGGGGTTGATGCCCTTATTTTCGGAGGGGACTTTGCTGCTTTTAAAAAGATTGAAACGGGGGCTCCTTTTTTAAACGAGCTTTTAAAGATTCATAAAAATATTTTTGCCGTGTTGGGGAATTGCGATACTCCTGAGTTTGAAAAAAAATTAAAAGATGCCGGTGTTTCGATTACGGGCGAGGTAAAAAATTTTGAAGGGCTTATCTTTGCTGGTTCCGGGGGCGGAAGTAAATTTACAGGAATGACTCCTTACGAAAGAACCGATGAAGAGCTTGTAAAAGACTTAACCGATGCCTTTGAAAAAGCAAATATTACCGAAGCCGGTAACTTGGTTTTGGTCTGTCATAATCCTCCGCATGGGGTCAAGGTCGATAAGGTGGCTCCCATGGTGCATGTGGGCTCAAAGGGTATCACTGCCTTTATCGAAAAGCATAAGCCTCTTTTGGTTGTGTCCGGGCATATTCACGAGTCCTTTGCGGTAGATAAAATCGGCGAAACCGTTTTGGTAAATCCCGGTGCCCTTATGGAAGGCCGTTACGCTCTTGCCGAGCTTACAAAAAACGAAAAGGGCTTTGAAGTTTCTGTAGAATTAAAAACCTTAGATTAAGGCTTTTCGATTATTAGAAGGTGTCTTTCTTTTTTTAAAAAAGGAACATCAAGTTTTTCTATTTTATAATTTAGACCTTCTTTTTTGATAAGCTCCGTCTCTTCGTTTATTTTTTCTTCCATGGCCTTGTATAAAAATAATTTACCCTTAGGTCTTGCAAGATTTAAAAGAGTTTGTAGAATGTGCTTATCCAAGGTGCGGAAGGCTCTGCAGGTTACAATGTCAAATTTATTTTGAGGGGCTTTTTCGGCTTCGCTTTCGATAATCTCGGTGTTATTTAATTGGAGAACAGCCTTGATGTTTTCTAAAAAGGTGCATCGCTTTTGCATTCTTTCAATTAAAGAAAGCTTTACATCTAAATTGCCTAAAGAAATAAAGAGAGCTGCAAGGGGAATCCCGGGAAAGCCCGCTCCGGTTCCGGCATCGGCAATATAAAAAGGTTCTTTTATAAGATTGGCATCCTTATCATTTTTGCTTGCGGTTTTGCTTTCAGTATTTTTGGTTTCGTTATAAAAAAAATGCCAAGCCGAAAGGGAATCTAAAACATGAGAGACGATTAATTCTTCATCGTCCTTGACCTTTACCAAATTAAATGAGGCGTTAAACATTTTAAGTTCCCGCATATAAATGTTTAAAAGTTTAGAGAGCTTATTATGAGCCTTTTCGTTTATGCCTAATTCTTTTAAGCCCTTTAGTAGAAGACCATCTGATAAAAGGCCCTTTGATAAAAGTTTATCGGTGTCCATTTTTTAAAACCTATTTTCTACATCATCTTGTTTATTATGTTGAGTTTTTTTTCTGAATAAGGATGATAGCGGAGCTTGATGTCGATGAGGTTTGACTTTTTTAGGATGCTTTTTGCATTGCTGAAAACTTTAAAGCTTTCGTCTCCGTGGTATTTTCCTATGCCGCTAAAGCCGACTCCTCCGAAGGGAAGGTAATCGCTTGCCAAGTGGACTATCGTATCGTTGATACAGCCGCCCCCGAAAGAAACTTCATTTAAGAATTTCTTTTCTATATTTGAGTCGGTTGTAAAAAGATAAGAGGCTAGGGGCTTTTCGCGGGATTTAATCAGTTTAATTGCTTCTTCTATTGTTTTAAAACTTATTACGGGAAGGATCGGCCCGAAAATTTCTTCCTGCATTATTTTGGAATCAAAGGTGATATTATCCAAAACCGTGGGCTCAATAAATTTTCTGCTTTTTTCTCCATTGCCGCCCGTGATTATTTTTTCTCCTTCAATTAAACCCATGAGGCGGTCAAAATGTTTTTCATTTACGATGTGGGGAAGGTGCATGTCCAAATAGGTTTCCGTGGGGAAAAATTCTTTTAAAGCTTCTTTTAATTCTTCGATAAATTTTTCTTTTACCTCATCTTGAATTAAAAGATAATCGGGGGCTACGCAGGTTTGTCCGGCGTTAAGGTATTTTCCGAAAGCTATTCGGCGGGCTGCAACTTTTAAGTTTGCCGATTTTTCGACTACGCAGGGAGATTTTCCGCCGAGCTCCAAGGTTACGGGGGTTACATATTTAGCCGCCGCTTCCATTACGAGCTTGCCGACAGTTGTTCCGCCCGTAAAAAAGATGTAGTCAAAACGCTGTTCCAAAAGTTTTGAGTTTTCTTCCCGGCCTCCGGTAATTACCGATATATATTCCGGCGGAAAGTTTTCGGAGATTATTTTTTTTATAACCTCCGATGTTGCAGGCGAATAATTTGAGGGCTTTACAACGGCACAATTTCCTGCAGCAATGGCACCGACCAATGGAGCGAGAGTTAAATTTAAAGGATAGTTCCACGGCGACATGATGAGCACGGTGCCGAAGGGCTCATACATTATTTTGCTTGAGCTTTTAAAATGAGCAATCGAGGTTGGAACCCTTTTAGGTTTAATCCATTTTTTTAAGTGCTTGATTGCAAATTTAAGTTCTCCGCGTACGATAGCAAATTCCGAAAAGAAGCCTTCCATTTCGGTTTTGTGTAAGTCGGAATAAAGGGCATTTAAAAGTTCTTTTTTGTTTTGGTTTAAGACTTCCTGTAATTTTACTAATTGAGAAATCCTAAACTCATAGCTTTTTGTTTTATTTGTTTCAAAAAAAATCCTGCAATTTTTTACGATTGTTTCTATATCCTGATTCATTATGTGCTCCGGCAATGTTTTGTCGAAGCATTATACATATAAACCGAATAAAATTCAAGGCTGAAATTTTAAACTATTTTTCCGTTTTCGATTTTTATAACCCTGTCCGCCTCTTTTATTGTAGAAGGACGATGGGCAATCGTTATTATGGTTTTATTTTTGCGGATATTATTTAGGGCTTGCCGGAAGAGTGCTTCGCTTTCACTATCCAAATTGGAAACGGCTTCATCCATCAGTAATATGGGAGAATTTTTTAAGACGGCACGCGCTATAGCAATTCTTTGTTTTTCTCCGCCTGAGAGCTGAACACCCCGCTCACCGACATTGGTATCGTAGCCTTGTTCCAGCCTTTTAATGAAGCCGTCAGCCATCGCAACCTTAGCAGCTTGTTTAATTTCTTCATCGCTTGCATCGGGACAGGCAAGGGAAATGTTTTCTTTTATGGTTTTATTAAAAAGATAAACATCCTGCGGTACATAGGCGATTATATCCCTCAGGGAATTTTGGTGTATGTCTTTTATGTTTTTTCCGTCAATATAAATTGCTCCGCTGTCAGGTTCGTAAAAGCGCATAAGCAGATTCGCTATTGTAGATTTTCCCGCTCCCGATTCACCCGTAAGAGCAATGCTTTCACCTACCTTAACCGTAAAATTAACTCCGTGCAAAACTTCGGTATCTTTTTCGTAAGAAAATTTTACATCTTTGAATTCTATGTTTCCCTTAACCGAATATTTGTTTTGCGGAATATATGGCACTCTGTCTTTAACGGCCGGTTCTTCTTCTAATATATCCAAAATTCTTTTTGCCGCTCCATTTGAAATATTCATAGATCCTGCCGTAACCGAAACGCTCATTATCGGCACAAAGGCAAAAAGAGAAAATATTATAACAACCGAAACCATTTCCGGTTTTAACGAGCCTGCAATTACTTCCGAATGAGCAAGTAATATTGTTGAAATTAAAACGGCGGAGGTAATTAAGTTTATTACTAAACTGTGTAAGCCCTTAAATCTTCCGTCTCTTATTTCTTTTTTATTTAAGCGTAAGGTGTCGGCGGCAACCTTTTCAATGTATTTTTTTTCTTTGCCGAAAATTAAAATTTCACGTAAACCTTGAACCGTATCTACAGCTTCGGCATTTACCTCAGCCAAACCGTCTCGTATCTCTTCTCCTATTTTTTTTGTAATAGGATTAAAAAAATACGGAACGGCTGCAACAAGAATACAGGCGGCAAAAACGGCTGCGCTTATTTTAAATGAAAGAAAACTTAATGCAGCAAGATAAAGAACAGTGCAGACAAATGCAATTATGTAAGAGCCTGCGGTATGAGCATAAAACACTTCAGTGGCTTCAACATCTTCGACAAACACAGAGGTAATACTTCCGCTTCTTTTTTTGCCTGTGGATTGCGGTGCCGTTTTAGAAATTGAATCATATAAAAGATTCCTTATTTTTTCGATTACACCGTATGCAACCAAATGACATTCGTACATTTCCAAAAAAGCGAAAAGTCCTTTGCCGATAATAAAAATAATCAGCGGTATAAAAAGATAAAGTATTTTTCCTGTGCTCATTTTAAACAGAGCCGCTGAAGCTATATATGCGCCCGTTAAAACGGTGAGCAAAGCAAAAACACTGTTAAATATTCCGTAAATAATCGAAATGATAAATTCTTTTTTATAAGAGCTTATGTATTTGGTCATTTTAATAAGCGGCTTATATTTTTCTTTAAACATATTGATTTTCTCCTTGTTGCGCTTCTACAAGTTTTTTGTAATATCCGTCTTTTAAAATAAGTTCCTTGTAAGAACCTTCTTCTACGATTTCTCCTCTGTACAAAACCAAAATCCTATCACTGTTTTCAATTGTATTTAAACGGTGCGCAATCGTAATGCTTGTTCTGTTCCTTAACAAGTGATTAAGACTTTGTTTAATTTCATTTTCATTTTCGGTATCTAGGCTGGAAGTAGCTTCATCAAGAACTACAATCGGTGAGTTTTTTAAAACGGCTCTCGCAATTGCAATTCTTTGTCTTTGCCCTCCCGAAAAGTTAAGTCCTCTTTCTCCGACTTTTGTATTGTAGCCGTCCGGTAAACTTTGAATAAAGGAATGAATGTTTGCAGCCTTACACGCATCTATAAGCTTCTCCTCATCTGCATCTTCATTTGCATGTAAAAGATTTTCTTTTATTGTTCCGTTAAACAAATAGGTTTCTTGTGAAACAACCGTAATTAAACTGCGCAAAGATTTTAATGTCAAGTCTTTTATATCGGTACCGTTGATATAAATACTTCCGTTTGTAGGCTCATAAAATCGTAACAATAAATTTACAATGGTAGTTTTTCCGCTTCCCGATTCTCCTGCAACTGCAAGTTTTTCATTTTTTGCAACAGTGAAATTTAAATTCTTAAAAACCGTATTCTTTTTTTCGCTGTAAGCGAATTCAATATTTTCATATCTTATTTCAAAACCATCCGCAGATTTTATGTCAATGGTTTTAGTCCCCTCATCTTTTATTTTTTCTTCTTCATCAAGTAAGGCAAAAATTCCGCCCATAGAGGTTATGCCCATAAAGCCTTGATGAAAGTATGCTGCCAATTCGTTTGCAGGTCTAAAAACTTCGTTGGTCATAAAAAGTAAAATAAGTAATGAGGATACGGGAATTATATGTACAGAAGTTAATAGTGCTGCTACGGCAAGGGTAAAACTTGTACCGATACCGGAAGCAAAATTGGAAATACCTATTTCGGCTAGGTTTACTTTTAAGTTGCGCATAGTTTCAGAAAAAAGTGTTCTCATTTTTTCTTTTAATAATTTTCCGAGCCTTTCTTGTGCATTATATGCCTTTGCCGTTGTAATGCCTTGAATGCCGTCTAAAATTTCTGCAGTTAAATTTCTATAAGCCGTCCAATGTGCATTGGAAGATTCCGATAGTATCTTCCCGAAAGCAACGGGAGAAATCAATACGGCGATTAAGGCCGCCGTCGATATTATGCCTAAAACATAATGCAGCGAAAAAACATAAATGAGCATTGCACCGCATGCAATTACACACACAAGTATTTGCGGAATGTATAGCGTTAAATACCCTTCTAAATAGTCTACTCCGCTTACCATTGTTGAGCCTAATTTACCTGTTCTTTCATCATCTAAAAATGCAGGTCCCAGTTTTAACAGTTTATCGTAAATGCGGCGCCTTAAAATGTTTTTTACCTTGCCGATAATTTTTTTGCCGTAAACCGAATTGTAATATATTAAAATAAGGCGGGATGCTATGACTGCCGATACGTATAAGATACTTTGTATTACCGCGGATAATTCTTCTTTGGAATAAAGCTGCCCCACTATTTTACCCAGCAAGACGGCCTGAGCTACATAAGTTCCCGATACGGCAACACCCAATAGGGCTTTAAGCAAAATGCTGCATTTAATACCTTTTGTCAATTCGATAACTCTTCTGTTAAGCATCATAATTGTTTATCTCCACTTTTGCTTTATAAAGTTAGTATTAGCTAACTATACTGAATTATGATAAATTTTTCTACTCTATTTTAATTGAAAATAATCCAAAATGATATTTTTATTTAGTTATTGTAGGTTTTTCTCCATTTCTGTATTGGATTGGGTTTATGCCATAAACGGATTTAAATGCATCAGAAAATTTACTTGCATTTAAGTATCCGCAATTTATAGCTATATCGGTAATTTTTCTATCAGTAGAGGAAATATAAAATGCTGCAATTTTTAATCGATATTTTTTTAAATATGAGTAAGGACTTTCTCCGTAAATTTGCTTAAATAATTTTTGAAAAATAGTGTAGCTTAAATCTTCATTTTTAACCATCTTTTTAAAAGATATATTTTTATCTATATTATTAACAACATATTCATGAATTTTTTTTACCTTATTGATGTGATAACCTGAATAGAATTCTTTTTTTCGGTATTCTTCCGTATTGATTACACTTAAAAGATATAGAATTTCGAATAATTTAATTTGAAAGTACTCTATATGTTTCAAGCTTTGTTTTTCATACAGTGTATTCATTATATAAGAGATCTCGGAATTAATTTTTATTTTATACCATCCGTCCTGCAAATCTAAATTTTTGCATATTTTTTCCACATCTATATTAAATAATTGTGCAGTATTTTTGAAATTCGAATTTATCTTATCAAGAAAGAATAGTATGCTTATACCTTTATAAAACTTCAGTGGAAAAAAGCTTTTTGATAATGCAAGTTTTTCATAATTTATAGCTGTTTCTTTTTCTCCTAAATACGAAAAAGTTTGATTTTCAAATTGACCTTCCAGAATCCCCTGAAAGCAGTAATCGATCCTAAAAACATTCCTAGGTTCTCCTTTTAAGCTATATGATTTGTCGGTGTAAGTGTCGTATATTTCCAGATGTATACCCTCATATAACTTTATTATAATGGTATCGTTTTTTGTTTTTTCTTTCATATGGATGATATGGTAGCCGTACAAAGACCGCCAACGCCTCATACCCATTTGCCTCTTAACTTTAAGTATACTCCATTATCGGTAAAAGTCAAGTATTTTAGTTTTATGTTTTATGTTTGCCGTTATTAAAAATACGGAATGCCGCACAAAGGGCAACATATTACATTGATACGCCCAGCCTTTTACCCGATTTTACACAAGGTGCTTTTTTAAAATACGGATTGCCATTCCGGCATTTTCCGTTGCCAAAAGCCCCATTGCCGACAAAATATAGTGTTTATCTAAAAGAAATTTCGGACCTTTAGGTTTAAGACTGAACGGGTCGTCCTCGCGGAACATACAGGCGTGCATAATTTCAGTATAGTGCGGATTATACACTAAAATACCGCCTGTACCGATTATATACGGCAGCTTTGTTAAATCTTTTCCTTCTTGCTGAAAACTCGCTCCGCAGCCGGTATATACCGGAGTAAGGGTTCCCACATGGCGGCTCATCGACACATCAGCACAAACTTTTGCAACCGCACAGTCAAATGCCATATCTTTTTCCGTTTGAGAAATAAAATCGGTATGCTCATTCCGTTTTTTAACTTCTTCGGCAATATTGAATTTATATTCTTTGGGAAGATATTTGCGCAAGCCGTGAATGCCTGAAACTTCTGCGACAGTCGGCAGCGAGTATCTCATTCCAAGGTCGCCTTCGACAGTCCGTTTTAAAAACGCTTCGGGCAGACCGTACAAAAATACAGAACCTTGCGTTGGGTCTCCGTCCGCCGCCGAATGAACGTCCGTTGTAGCACCGCCTATATCCAAAACAACCAAATCACCTAAGCCGGCCTCTTCATCGGTACCTTCGGAAAGGACTTCAGCAGCTTTGAGGACGGCGGCAGGAGTCGGCATAAGAATATTGTCGATAGAATTTTCAATATGCGCCATACCTTTTGCATGAACAATGTTGTGCATAAAAATTTTGCGGATTGTCTCGCGTGCACTGTTTACATTCAGTTTGTTTATTTTAGGCATAACATTTTCTGCAATATGATATTCCACCTTATCTTTAAATATGGAAATAATTTCGTCTTCGGCACTTTTATTACCTGCAAGTACTACCGGGACTTTTACACCCGCCTCTGCGAGCATTTTTGCATTGTGCGTTATGCACCGAGCGTCGCCGCCGTCCGTTCCGCCAGCCAAAAGAATTATATCTGCGTTGGAATTTACAATTTCATCGGCTTCCGCAGAATTGAGGTTGTGACTGTACGTGTGAATAACTTTAGCACCGGCTCCAAGCGCTGCCCGTTTTGCGGCTTCGCTTGTAAGTTCGGGAACAAGACCGATAGCAATAATTTTTAAGCCGCCCGCCGCAGAAGAGCAGGCAAGGCTCTTTATCAGTGTATAATCTTCACCTGTTTTTTCATGCAGTAATGAAAGTGCATTCTTATAACCTATCATTACGTCGGTTTCGACGGTTGTATAGGCTTTTGCAGTACCGATAATTTCCTCATTATCGGCATCGACAAGAGTAACCTTGGTATTAGTGCTTCCAAAATCGACAAATAAGTAACAGTTCATTTTGAAGTTTTAGTTTGCACTTTCGGGGAAATCTGCGTGTAAATCGCTAATTGTTGTTTCTACTGAAGTACCCGGCGGATATACATGGTCAAAGCCCATTGCTTCAAACCGCTTTTTAACTTCGGTAAAATCCTGTTTACCGACAACGATATTTCCGCCGACATAGAGCTTAATACCCTTTAAACCCGCTTCGTCGCATTTATCGCGCAAGCCTTTGCAGTCCAATTCTCCCTGCCCATACAGCGAAGAAACCAAAATTGCATCGGCATTTGTTTCCAATGCGGCGTTTATAAAATCCTCTTGCGGACTTAAAACACCGATATTGACAACCTCAAAGCCGGCTTCGGTCAATGAGTAGTCTAAAATTTTGTTGCCGACGGCATGACAATCAGAGCCGATTACACCTAAGACAAGTTTTGTTTTTTTTGCCATCTATCATTCTCCTAATTAAAACTTTTTTAATTATCCTACTGTGTCAGTGTAATACTAAAACCTTGAAGTGTCAACTAGCCGTGTTTGGGTTAGATTTTTACGTGATTAAATACGCTAGCTAGTTTTTGAATAATTTGTTTTACAATTTGCATTATTGCATTCTTTCTTTCCTATTTAATTAAAACCCGGAAAACTTCGCCGCTGTCGTTTTCATCCCGCCTTATGTAAAAGACCGCCCGCTATTTTTTTATCCATTTCAGGCACCGTTAAACACAGCACGTAATATGAAGGAGTACCGGTTGTCTTGGCAATGGTAAAATCTGGCTTTGGGGGCGGTGTATTCGCCTTGAGCTTCACAGTGAAGTTTTTACTAAATACTCTTCCGTCGTCGGCGATGAGGGTAATGCTAGCTCCGATATCCACGTTACCCCATTCATGCGCTTGTAAAAAAAACTTTTGTACACAAGGGTGAGCGTATCAAGCACCTCTTGCCGTAAAGTATAATCTTTTGTCTCACCGTATTCAGGCTGGGTAGATAGTTCCGGAAAGAGGATAACCTTTCCTGCATTGGCAGAGGATTTTGGGGTAATGAGCGTAATGCTTTCTGGATTATTCAGTTTAACCGTAACCGTTACATTGTCAGCCGACGGTACGCACAGCGATCCTTCTGCATTCGTATAAGACATCTTATCAATGCTGTAATCTGCTGCAGAAACTTCCGCCGACCAGTATCTCAAGAATTGTTCCGGATCTGCGAAAACTGCTTGCAGCCTGCAAAAAATAGGAGTACTGGAATTGTTAAAATCCACAAAACCTTTTTCATAATATTCTCTCATAAAAACTTTTTGAAAAAATTATCAAATTTTTGAAAAAAGTTTTTTCACGCAGTTTGGTTACAAACTGCATACAATATACGACGTTTGCCGATGAGGCAAACCCGAAAGATAAACAGTGAGGCACCATTTGAGCCGAACTGTTTATCACACCTCTCATTAGGGGCTATATTCTTATTGCCTTTTTCACAATGAGAACATTTATATTTGGGTGTAAATTTATTTGGATAGAAGTACCCCAATCGGTAAAGCGGTAAAGCGGTAAAGCGGTAAATTTTACCTGATACGCTGTCATTCGTCAAGTATTTTTTAAAACTTTTATTGAAACTTTTTTGCGTTTTTTTGTGAGAAAGTATACTGTTTTTACCGATGTGCTTTTTTATCATCCCTAATTATAGTATAGCACATTGTCCCGCATACTGCAGTACACGCATTTCCTCACCATGACGAGAGAGCGAAAGAAAAGGTAAAGCTATAATTAGGAAAAAGTCGATAAAAATAAAAGAATGTTTATTTTAGACAATGCAGTTAGCATTGTCTAAAAACGCTGCCGAGTTTGCCTTGCGGCAAACGTCGCCTTATTGTATGCCGTTTCTCACTAGCGTTGCGAAACGGCGGAATTCGACAGCCTTGAAATCTGAAGATTTCTACGTTGTCGAATTTTAAAGAACATTTTTAAAAAACAGGGACTTTTTACAAATGTAACGGCGCACAAAAGAATCGATATAAATTTTAATAAATTAATAAAATTCCTAATATATCTATTGACTTTTTATTTTTTATGTAGGATTATAGGTACCACACGGAG
>CALINC010000065.1 GCA_938045195.1 uncultured Treponema sp. | reverse complement strand
GACGCAGAGCGTACGTTGCGCAGCAACAGGGTATTAAACCCTCCGCACGAATAAAGGAGCCTGCCATTCAATACATCAATACATTAAAACTTGATAAAATATCTTTTATAAGATATACTACATACAGGAGAAAACAATTGGATATAAATGAAATCAACAAAGGCGAAAACGAATTTACCGAATTTAAAAAATCCGTTCCGGAGAAAAGTATAAAATATATGAAAACGGTTGTAGCCTTTGCTAACGGACGCGGCGGTAAAATCATTTTTGGAGTTGAAAATAACACCTGCGAAATAATAGGAATTCCGCAAAAAGAGATTTTCACAATTATAGACTCTATCACAAATGCAATTTCAGACAGCTGCGAGCCAAAAATAATTCCAAGTATTTCTCTTAAAAATATCAATGATAAAACAATCATAATAGTAGAAATACTTAAAGGAATGCAAAGTCCATACTATATAAAATCTGAAGGAATTCAAAACGGAACATATCAAAGAATAGGAGCCACGACCAGAAATGTGGAAGCCTATACTCTAAAAGAGTTAATCCTTGAAGGAAGCGGCCGGAGTTTTGACAGTATTCCCATAAATTCACAAAAGCTGACGGAAAAAGAGATAGATGAAACATGTAAGCTGATTACTTCTTACACAAGAAAAAGAGCTGAAAATGATATTGAAAAAAAATCAATCAAAAAGCTCTCTAAAAATCAACTTATATCTTGGGGCATTATCGTAGAAAAAAATAATAAATATATACCGACCTATGCATATAATCTTTTATCGGGACTTCCCTTACCTTCCGGTTTTTCGGAAATTCAATGCGGAGTTTTTAAGGGCAAATCAAGAGCTGTATTTCTTGATAGAAAAACCTACTCGGGCCCAATTTATGAACAGATAGATGATGCTTATAACTTTGTTTTAAGAAATATAAGAATGGGTGCAAGAGTAAAAGGCTCATTTAGGCATGATGTATATGAATTCCCCCCTTCAACAATTCGGGAACTTATCTGCAATGCCGTATGCCATCGCTCATATTTACAGCCTTCAAATATACAAGTTGCAGTTTATGACGATAGGCTTGAAATTACCTCGCCGGGAATGTTATCAAAGGAACTCACAATAGAAAAAATAACGGCCGGATATTCCAAAATAAGAAACCGAGGTATCGCAAATGTATTTTCATATATGCACATAATTGAAGCTTGGGGAAGCGGAATTCCGAGAATGATAGAGGAATGTGATGAATATGGAATAAAACCTCCTGAGTTCATTGATTTTGAAGGAGATTTTAGAATTTGCTTATATCGGAACATAAATATAGATGGCACCAATGGCACCAATCTTGGCACCAATGGCACCAATCTTGGCACCAATGGCACCAATGGCACCAATCTTGAGCCTAATGAAATTTTATACGAAAAAGTATTGGAAACATTAAAAACAAATCCGAAAATTACTCAACAAGAAATAAGTAAATCGCTCAATATCTCACTTCGTACAGTTAAGCGTATTTTAGCCCGCTTACAAGAAGAAAATATTGTAAAACGCGAAGGGTCTTCAAGAGCTGGAGCTTGGATTTTGATTGATGAAATTTAAATTATTTTTCTTTCCCTGAAATAAAAATTAAAGAATCGGAAGAGAATAACAATCCCGAAAGTCTTTTTAAAACAGTCGATTTTTCCGCTCCCGAAACAGCGGAAATTCCGTATATTCCGGCTTTATCAAGTTTTATATTCAAATCGGAATTTACTGTAGCTTTCCCATAATTGCGACAAATTCTGTTTAAGAAAATTCCATCGGTTCATTTAAAGTTTTCATTTCCTAAAAATTTTTTGTGTAAATTTATCTTCGAGTTCTGTAAGCAGTTTTGTCTTTTGTTTTACCTCTAAGGTCATTCTTCGTAAATCAGTTAAATTATTTATAGGCACAATCAACAACCCCGACGCAGAGCATCGGGGTATAATACTCAATGTTTCGCATTGTATGTTCTCATAAGGTGGTTGCAGTCGGGCTTTAATACCCTTTGGTACGACGCAGAGCATACGTTGCGCAGCAACAGGGTATTAAACCCTCCGCACGAATAAAATATGAAACATAATCTAAAAAGAAATAACCGAACCTAAAGTTACATTATGTTTGCTCGAAAAATAAAGTCCGGTAAGTAAGCAAACAAAATGCAGAGCCGAAAACAAAATATTTAATACGTCTAAATATAACCGCGCAATAAACAGTTTTTTTCTTTGCCTAAAAAACTTTTATTTAAATCGCTATGTTAAGTTCATCATTATTATCGAGAACGTTGCACGAGTTAGTCTCATAGTTCTTACATAGATACCTTGCAGTTATACAGTCGTATTGCAAATCTCTTTAATTTATGTCATTATACTAAAATGAAAAATTTTACAATCAGAAAAATAATCACTGCCTTACTATTCGGTTTTACGGTTTCAATTATTTTTGCCGAAGAAGCCTTTCTAGCCGGCAGTGAAAACGGTTTATATGAAATAAATAATTTTAGAGCTAAAAATATATGGAATAAAGCAGCCATTTATAAAATATGCCGAGCCGGAAATCAATGGCTTTTTTTAACGGATAATGGGATTGCAGCAAGTAAAAATTTACGCGATTTTTATTATTTAAATGCGGCTCTCCCTAAAAAAATTATTAAATCAATAGATAAAAACGGTAATAAAAGTTTTAACGAAAAAATTCAACAATTAAAAGATTTGGAAGTACATCCGTCAAATCCTAATATTTTTATTACCGCCAGTTCTGAAAATGTTTTTTTAACCGTCGATTCCGGAAAAACTTGGACTGACCTCGGCTGTAACGGAAGAGTAAACGGAATAAAAGCCGTAAGCGTTTTGGATATACCAAATGCAAAAGGAGAGAATATTCTAACGGTTTTTGTTTCTCACGCTCTTTACGGCATTGCCTATAAACAACCCGCCGTCAATGCTAAAGTTTGGTACGAGTTAAATAACGGTTTGGAGGAAGGTCCTGAAGGTATTGAAGAAGTTTCAGACATTACTTTTAATCAGAGCTCGAATGTTCCGCAAGTTTTTTGTTGTCAAACATTTTCAGGTAAAATTTATAAACTTGATTGGAACAAAAAAAAATTTACTGAAGTTTTAAGTTTAAAACAAGATAACACAAAACTTATTTGCGTAGACAGTTTGATTGTTTCGGAAAATACTATTATGGGTATTCATCAAAACGGATTATTCGAAAATAATTTGTTGGTTCCGAAAATTCAACCTTATGCAAACCAAAATTTATTTAAGAATTTTAATGAGGTAAAAAAATTATTAACATCTTCAAGTTATTTATGCTCATTTATTCCTGCAAGGCTAACTCCTTTTACTTCTTCAATATCAATATCGGAATTATGGCTTTTGCATAATCCGAAAAAACAAAAGACCGGTTATTTAAAAACGGCAGATGGGAAAAAAGGCATTTATATTCCCGTACATCAAGTAAATAACGAAGCAAAATTTGCAGAACATTTAAAAACAATAAAGGAAAATAAATTAAATGCAATCGTGATAGATATGAAAGATGAAGCTGGTTTTGTCCGATATAAGAGCGACAATGAAGAAATCAAAAAATTCGATGGAGAGCGTTATACTTTGGATTTGGAAAATTTTATTGCAAAAGCAAAAGAAGAAAAACTTTATTTGATTGCAAGAATTGTTTTATTCAAAGATAAAAATTTATATCGGTACCAAAACGGAAAATATGCCGTGAAAGATAAAACAACAAATAAACCATGGCAGGGGTATAATTCTTACGGCGATGAAAAAGAAATGATTGAAGAATATTGGGTTGATCCTTATAATGAAGATGTTTGGAAATATAACATCGATATTGCGGAAGAACTTTGTAAAAAAGGGTTTGACGAAATTCAATTTGATTATATTCGTTTTCCGACAGACGGAGATAATTTAGGAAACACGATATATCCCGCATGTGAAAATGGAATGGATAAAGTAAGTGCCTTAATGTCTTTTCTTTCGTATGCGCGCAAAAGAATACAAGCTCCTATTTCAATAGATATTTACGGCTCGAACGGCTGGTATCGGACAGGTGCGCGCACAGGACAAGAAGTTGAATTAATTGCAGAATATGTCGATGTAATTTGCCCTATGTTTTATCCGAGCCATTTTTCGCAAAATTTTTTGGCATACAAACCTGCAGAGGAACGCCCTTATAGAATTTACTATCAAGGTTCATATAGAAATAAATTTATTGCGCGAAACAAATTAATTGTCCGCCCTTGGGTACAGGCATTTTATATTCCTGTTTCTTATGACAAAAAATATTATGATATTAATTATGTTAAGCGGCAAATCTTGGGAATACGGGACTCTATAGATGAAGGCTATATTTACTGGAATAATTCGGGGCGTTACTTAGATGTACGGCCCGACGGAGAGGAATTATAATATGAATGAATTAATAAACGCTGCGCCGCAAACTATTCCTGCAATATATCAATGGGGAATTGAAGTTATAAAAACGGTTCAGCTAATTTCGAATCCGTATCTTACGGAAGCGGTAAAAATATTTACCGATGTTTCAACTTACGGATTTGCCGTTCTTGTTCCGCTTATTTATATATGGTGCATTGATTATAAAAAAGGGTTACACTTATTTTATGTTCTTACGTTCGGAACAGGAATAAGTGACGGGATAAAATTTATCTTAAAAGTGCCGCGTCCTTATACTTATGTACCGCAGATTATGTTAAAAACCGAAAGTTCTTTTTCAACGCCTTCGGGACATTCTTTTACGGGGGCGTTAATATATCCTTCCGTTTTATTGTATGGAAAAGACATACAACTGAAAACAAAAAGTAAAGTTATACTTGCAATTTTATTTCCGTTTTTAATCGGACTTTCAAGAATTTATTTGGGAGTACATTATCCGACGGATGTTTTAGCGGGCTGGCTTTTGGGCGGAATAATTTTTACGGTGTTTATTCTTTTTGTAGACAGGATAGAAAAATGTATCTCGGAATTTTCAAAATCATTTTCAAAATTTTCTTCCAAAAATATAAAATCAGTTAAATTTGCCGCTGCTGCAATTTTTGTATTTATTATTATTTTAATTAACCGAGAAACATCTGATATGGCTGGAGCGTTATTCGGTTTAGCGTTTGGAAATATTTATATTTACGAACCGTTGCAAATAAATTTTGACGCTTCAAACGGTACCTTTATTAAAAAACTTGTTAGATTTATTTTGGGCGTATTATGTTCCTCAATTCCCATTTTAGTTTTTTATTTTGCAGGAATGAATTCAAATCATCCTCAATTTAGGCTTTATACTTTTTTGGAATTTTCGACGGCAGGAACAATCGTATCCGGAATTATGCCGATCATATTTTTAAAATTGAAATTGGAGAATTAAAATGCAAAACGGTACATACGGGCTGGACGATCCAATTGCTGCAATTGCAACGGCTTTAAGCCCAGCCGCTTTAGGAATTATCAGAACGTCAGGAAAAGATTGTATTAAACTTGCAGCAAATATTTTTTCAAATTATGACAATTTGATAAATGCTTCGGGCAACTCTATTGTATACGGCTGGATTATAAACCCAAAAACAAAAATAAAAATAGATGAAGTTACGGCTTGTGTGTACCGTTGCCCTAAAAGTTTTACCGGTGAAGACTCCGTAGAATTTATTTGCCACGGAGGAATCGCCGTAGTGCTGGCAATTTACCGCTTATTACTTGAAAACGGCTTCCGTGCAGCGGAGGGGGGAGAATTTACATTTCGTTCTTTTGCAAATGGTAAAACCGATTTAACAAAAGCCGAAGCCGTAAATGAAATTATCAATTCTAAAACCGATACGGCGGCTAACCTTGCTGCGGGAAGACTGTCAGGAGCATTGTTTTCCGAAATAAAAAAAATAAAAGAAATTTTAATTAAGGCAATTGCCGCCGCTGATGTTGAAATAGAATATCCGGAAGATGAAGAAACAAGCGGCGGAGCTTTTTCGATAAGTTTGATTGCAGCTGCAGCAGAGCCGCTTAAAACTCTCTACGGCTCTTGGGCTTCCGAAAAAATTTTTATAAAGGGTGCAAGTGTTGTCCTTGCAGGAAAAACAAATGCCGGAAAATCTTCTTTATTCAATGCCCTTTTAAAAGAAGATAGAGCAATAGTTTCGGATATTCACGGTACAACACGGGACTATCTTGAAGCGGGCTTAAATTTTCAAGGGATACCGATAAGTCTTTACGATACGGCAGGCATTCGGTATACGCCGGATACAATCGAAGCAATAGGTGTAGAGCGCAGCTTACAGATGAGCAAAGAAGCCGATTTAGTTTTATATCTGCTTGATTCGCCGGAAATTTTAAATAACAAAAATATTAATGAAGATGATCTACAATTTATACAGACTGCTTCAGTGCCTATAATTGCGGTAGTTACAAAAATTGATTTACTTAATGATGATGAGCAAAAAAAACTTAATCTTATTTTGGAAGTATCAAATATAAAAAATTATTGCCTTATTTCCGCAAAGACATATACGGGAATTAAACAATTATCGGATGTCGCTTATACTATTCTTTCAAAAAATACCGATATTTCTTCCTTTAAAAAACATATTTCGTTGGGAAGCGAGCGGCAAAGAAATGCCGTTCATAAAGCATTGCAATTTTTAAATTCTGCAAGCGAAAATGCAAAAATAGGTTTTCCGCTTGATGTAATCACTGAAGATTTGGAAGAAGCACTGCGTTTCTTGGGTGAAATTACGGGGGAAGTAACGTCAGATGATATTTTGGATAAAGTTTTTTCAGGCTTTTGTGTAGGGAAATAACAATTTCTGTTTTGCGGGAATTAGACGCAGGGATGCCGCATTAAAAAACTTTTTATATAATACACATGAGCAACATTTGGAAAGAAGATTGCGGAAGACCGCATCCGGTTGCTTTTGGATTCTCTATAACACAGAAGTTCTGCAACTACACCTATTTACTATTTATTCAAAGTATGCAATAGTTACAGTGAATGGAGAACTATCTATGATAACATTAATTACGGGCGGAATGCGCAGCGGAAAATCGGCGTATGCCGAAAAAATTTTAGCGGGATATAATGATGTAGTTTATATTGCGACAGCCGCCGTTACAGATGATGAGATGAAAACCCGTGTAAAAAAGCATATTGAAAGAAGAAATCCAAATTGGCGTACCTATGAAGCTTTTCGTAATTTGAAAAGTGCCGTAGGGTCTGAAAGATTTTATCTTTTGGATTGCGTCACCAATTTAATCTCACGAATTCTTTTCGACATAACCGGTATGAAGGAAAACATTACCGCTGATGACACACAAAATGTAATTACAGATTCATTCAATGAATTAAATATGCTTATTACCGAAATAAAAAAAATCGATGGAACTCTTATAATTGTAACAAATGAAGTAGGCTCATCAATCATCCCGATGAATCCAATAGCCAGATGTTTTGCCGATGCACAAGGTATCGTAAATACAAAATTGGCAACGCTTACAGATGAAGTTTTTTTAACCGTCTGCGGAATTCCTCTTAAAATAAAATAAAAGGGTTTTAATAAAATGAAAGGTTTTATTTTAGCATTACAATTTTTTACCCGTATTCCGGTTCCCGCAAATATAGAATTTTCAATTGTGAATTTAAAACGGGCTTTTTTCTTTTTACCGCTTGTAGGCGGTTTAATTGCATTAATTACTGCCGCACCTATTTATTTAATTCCAAATAAATATTCCGATTTTGCAGCGGCGGCTTCTCTTGTTTTATATTTAATTTTAACCGGAGGATTACATATCGACGGTCTTGCAGATACTGCGGACGGTTTCTTTTCTGCGCGTCCAGAAAAAGAAAAAATCTTAGAAATTATGAAAGATCCCGGAATCGGAAGCTATGGCGCAACGGCTGTTTTTATATCGCTTTTACTTAAGTTTATAGCATTTAAAGCTATTTCTATAGACAGGTACATTAACCCATTTTTAATTTTAATATCGGCAGGAATTATTTCGCGGCTTTCAGGTTTAGGCGTTGTAGTATTTTCAAAACAAGCAAAAACAACAGGATTAGGAATTTTATTTCATAAATCTGCGACGCGCTTAAGTTTTTTCTTTTGGCTTATTTTAATTTTTATTTTTTATTTACTATTTTCAGGAACATCTTTCATTTCAATACCTAAAATAAATTTTACGTTAAAAGAAATTTTATTGCGGCTAAAATTTTTATTTATGCCGCTGTTTGCTTTTTTAATTACGGTATGTATTGTAAAAGTTTCATATAAAAAAATCGGCGGTACAACAGGTGATGTAAACGGGTGTATCGTTGAGGTAACGGAAACTTTAATTTTGATTGCTTCAATTTTTATTTTTAATTAATTTTAAACTTTAAGGAACTATGAAAATAATTTTAATAAGACACGGAATAACCGTTACAAATAAAACAAAGATTTACAGTTTGGATGATTCTCCATTAGCGGAAGAAGCCTATCCGCAACTTGATATTTTAAAACAAAAATTACAATCCTATACATTTAAAAAAGTGTATGCCAGTCCGTTTAAACGCGCAATTCAAACGGCAGAATATTTGGGATTAAAAAACATAACTGCCGATTGCCGATTGCAGGAATATAATTTTGGAATCTTTAAAGGATTAACATTTGCTGAAGCGGAAAAAAAATACCCTGCCGAAACAAAAAAATGGATTGAGCATAACGACAACTATGCCCCACCGTTAGGCGAAACTTCATTTCAGCATTTTATGCGCGTTTCGGAATTCTTAAATGAAATCTCAAATAAAAATGAAGATTGCATAGCCGTTACTCATTACGGCACTATTACAATGGCATTGGCATGGTGCTTGGAGAATTTTTCCTTGAGAAATAAATTTGCTCCTAAAAATTCTTCCGTTACGGTTTTAAATATATTTTCGGCAGGTAAAACAATAGAAGAATTTAACACGTAAAATACCGTATAACTCAAAGTAATTTTAGAATTTCCGTAGGATATTCAACAATTTTATCCGCTCCTGCTTCCTCTAATTCTTTAAACGATCTAAACCCCCATAAAACACCGATTGTAAAGAGACCGGCATTTTTTCCCGTTTGAATATCAGTCGCTGTATCTCCAATATACAGACATTCTGCTTTTTGTATGTTTATCAACTTTAAGATTTCGTATACACCGGCGGGGTCAGGTTTAAGAGGCACCGCTTCCCGCGCACCTAAAATGCAGGAAAAAGTTTTTTCACCAAAAAGCGTTTTTACTATTTTTTCCGTCGTCGGTTGAGGTTTATTTGAAAGGACATTTATCGAAATATTTTTTTCCTGTAAACCTTTTATAAGCGAGTGAGTTCCGGCATAGGCAGTACATAAATAAAGTGCATCATTATCATAAGCTGCGTTGTATGCGCGTAAGATTTTCTCTTCAAGCTGCTCATCAATTTTATTATAACGGGCAAGAACACGTTTGATAAGTGTTCGGGCTCCGTTACCTGTAAGTGTTTTAAAATCTTCGGCAGGAATAGGTTCCATTCCGTATTTTACAATTTCAGCATTGACAAAATGCGCTATCGAATTAAGTGAATTAGTTAAGGTTCCGTCTAAATCAAAAATACAAGCTTTTATCATAGACAAAGATTATATCAAAAAATCAATCTTTTTTCAATCTAATGGGTACTCAATTATCGACAACAAGTTTACGATTCTATGCCGCGTCTTGCCTGTACACCTTCATTAAAATAATGTTTAATCATTTTCATTTCAGTTACAAGGTCAGCCGCTTCGATAATTTTTTTATTTGCATAGCGTCCCGTTAAAACAAGCTCCACAGATTCAGGCTTGTTTTTTATAATATGCAAAATACGTTCAATATCAAAAAGTCCGTATAAAAGTGCAACATTAACTTCTTCCATTATAACAACATCATACTCGCCCGACATAATAATTTTTTCAATTTTATCCAACCCTTCATTTGCACGAGCAATATCTTTTTCGGTAGGATCATTATGAACAAAATGCGCTTCACCGTATTGTTCAATTAAAAGATTGGGTAAATATTCGGGAGCTTTTAATTCGCTGTAATTCATTCCTTTTAAAAATTGTCCGATATAAACTTTATAGCCCGCACAAACTGCGCGCAAAGCTAACCCGAATGCAGCTGTAGTTTTCCCCTTTCCGTCACCGGTATACACCTGAACATAACCTTTTTTCATATTTCCTCCTGTGAAAATAAACTTATTTTATTTTTTGATAAAGCGAATCCAAATCATCTTTTGAAAAATAAGAAATTTCTATTACGCCTTTTTTTAAATTACCTTTTATTTGAACTTTTGTTCCAAGTGAATTTATAAATTGCTGTTCAATATCGCGCAATTCAAAATCTTCATCTGAAGCAGGAACAGTTTCTTTCTTTTGTTTTTTTATAATCCGTCCCACACCGGAATTTAAATTTGCAGCCATGTATTCCGTTTCTCTAACGGATAAATCGGATTCTATAATTCGTCCGAATAAAACTTGCCGGTCAGCAGGGTTTACAACCGATAAAAGGCTTCGTGCATGTCCTGCCGAAATTTTATTCATACGCAGTGCCTCTTGCATCTCTTCGGGCAGCTTCAACATACGTAAACTGTTGGTAATTGCAGAACGGCTTTTACCGACGCGTTTGGCAAGTTCCTCATGATTAATATTTGTAAGCTCCATTATTTGCTGATATGCAAGAGCTTCTTCTAATGCATTTAAATCTTCACGTTGAATATTTTCAATCAAAGCAACTTCCAGTTTCAGCTTGTCCTCAAATGTCCGCAAAACGACAGGCACTGTTTTAAGCCCCAAACTTATTGCTGCACGAGTCCTGCGCTCGCCTGAAATTATAAAATAATTTTCATCCTCCGCTTTTTCTGCAATTATGGGCTGAATAATTCCATGCTCTTTTATAGACGCTGCAAGCTCTTCAATTGTTTGCGTATCAAAAGTTTTTCGCGGCTGATAGGGATTCGGTTTTAATAGAGCCGGATTTATATGTATAATTGCTCCGTCATTAATTATCTGCTGTTCTTGCATAACAGAGGAATTGCCTGTTTCTAAAAGAGCGTCCAAACCTCTTCCTAATGCGTTTTTTTTAGACACGGCTTAATACCTCTTTTGCCAATTTTTCGTAGCTTCTTGCACCTGAACATTTGGCATCATAGGTGCAAATCGGAAGCCCATGCGAGGGAGCCTCTGAAAGTTTGACATTACGCGGAATAATCGTTGGAAAAACTTTAGTTTTAAAATAACTTGAAACTTGCTGCACAACTTCTTGCGCAAGTTTTGTTCTGGAATCATACATCGTGAAAAAAATTCCGCCTATTTGCAAATCCGGATTTAATGCTTGTTGAACTCGCTGTACTGTTTGCAATAAAAGAGTTAAACCCTCAAGAGCAAAATATTCGCATTGGAGCGGAATAAAAACTTCATCTGCGGCAGTAAGACCATTGAGCGTTAAAATACCCAAAGAGGGCGGACAGTCTATGATAATATAATCATATTCATTCTTTAATTCTGCAAGAAGATTTTTAAGATAGAATTCTCTGTTCTGCTTGTCTACAAGTTCTACAGTTGCACCTGAAAGATCTATTGAAGCGGGAACGGCAAATAGGTTTGGTACGACAGTTTGATAGATTGCATTTTTTAATTCCGACTTTTTGGCAAGTGCGTCATAAATTGTGGGACGTTTTTTCTGAATGCCTACGCCAGAAGACATATTGCCCTGCGGGTCAAAATCAATTAAAAGAGTTTTTTTTCCAGCCAATGCGATATACGCACCCAAATTGATTACGGAAGTGGTTTTGCCTACTCCGCCCTTTTGGTTTACAAAAACAAATGTTCTACCCATAATAAATAATTATACAAGATTTTTAAAAATTATGTAAGATGGCAATGGGCTATTGACACAGGGCATATTGTATTCTATAATATTGGTTATGGTGCAATACGGTATTTTAGCAAAAAATTTAAACTTTTCCGCAAAAGCTACTAGACAAGAATGTAGCAAATATAGTATAGTACCCCCCCCCCCCCCCCCC
>CALINC010000064.1 GCA_938045195.1 uncultured Treponema sp. | reverse complement strand
ATTTTTTATCTTCTTCCGAGCTGTATGTTCGCGTTGCTAATCCGTCTCCATACTCATTCAATTCGACCTCAAATATACCCTTACCGGAAAGTAATGGAATTTCTATACGAACATCATCATTTAGTTTATCTATTAATTCATTCCAACTTTTCTCAAAATTATCAGTTCCAACCTCATTTTTTGTAAGTATTGCTTTTTCACAAAAGTCCTTGAACACTCCGTTTTTACGCGCAAAGCCAATTTCTTTTTGTCCTGCTTCTTTTTGAGGTCTTAAGCCTTCTACAAAATCCGTATAATCATAAGAAGGATGGAACTGAACAAATCCTATTTGATTTTTTTCCTCATCAGTTAAATTTTCATATGTCTTGTTAAATGTCATTTGCGCAGCAATTTGACGAGCCGTAAACGTTTTTCCTGTGCCGGGTGCACCGTGCAGGATGATGTTTTT
Organism: uncultured Treponema sp.; assembly: GCA_938045195.1. Taxonomy (GTDB): domain Bacteria; phylum Spirochaetota; class Spirochaetia; order Treponematales; family Treponemataceae; genus Treponema_B. The sequence goes on along the minus strand of CALINC010000064.1, from coordinate 15,735 downwards.
ATTTAATTCAAGTTTCTCAATATAGTCTTTTGTCATATCGTATACCTGCCTATTTATTTGAGATTTTTCGTAAAGATTAAACATGTCTTTCAACGCTTTATTCGGATTTTTACCATCATTAAGTCCTATATCTGAAATTAAAAATTCTTTTGAATCAATATAGTCAGGAGTGTCTAACCAATATCTATATTCAGTTAACCTCAGAGAAATTATTTTTATTTTTGAAGCATCCCATTTTGCATATACATTCTGCCCTGTTCCTTTCCAGTTCAAATAGCATTTTCTGGTTGTATAATCTGACCCGAAATGGCCTTGTACATTTATACAAATAGTACCACAGTCATATTTTTCCCAGTCAGAAATTTGGCTTTGAATGTTGCCACCATTATATCCCTGCCCGCTTTGTGTAAAACGGTGTTTTTTCACAAGCGGAGCAATATATTTCTGATAACCATTGGTATCCACCGTATTATTTTGCATATATTCCAGGTGTGCAACAAAATATTCCAAAAGACATTTAAAATTTTGATATTTATCTTTCATTTTTTCCTTCTTTAAGAATCCTCCAGTTTGATGGTGGCTGTGCAACTAACATTCGTTTAACCTGCATTTGCAGCTTTACCTAAGTGTATAGCGAGGCAAAGTTTGCTCTAAAGTTGTATTAAAAAGGAAATTGCGTTAGCAATGACCGTCAAACAACTTTCGTGACAAAACAAATGTCAGGGTGAAGCATGTGCTAGCCATTTGTATTAATTTTATCTTGAAAATCATTGATAAAATCATTCATTTGTTCTGGTGTTGTCTGTAGCTTTTTAATTTTCAAATCCATTCTATTTGAAATAGTATTTTTATTTGAAATTATGAATTCAATATATTCAATAACGGTATCATCATCTGCGGATTCAATTTTTTGAACATTTGGTAGAAATCCTATATAAATTGAACTATTTTCACATGCAATATTAAACCAAATATTATTCTTAATAAAAAAGATATTCTTCATATTACCTAGAAAGTTCCACACAACTGCTTTTTGTGAAATCATTTGAAATGGGTTTGCATTGTTTTTTTCACGTAAAAATTCTCCTGGATCAAAGGAATTATAAATTATTTCATTTATTATTCCAATATTTTGCTTTATAAAAGCAATCGCTTCTTTCTTACATTTATTTATTTCATTGAGCTTTTCTATGAGATCAACACAATCCATATAATATTCCATATTTATAAATACTCTATAGCAAATTCAAAAATATACAACTTTTCATCTTTTAAATTGATATGACTAACATCCTTTCCTCATAATATCATAAAAATCGATACTTTGCAACCCAAAATAACGCAAAATAAAAAATTAAATTTTTCTACCATATATATTTAATTGGAGAAATAAACAGTCGGCAGATTAGACCTATCTTCATTAAATGTCCTACTACATCATATCAATCGGACTTTTAACACCTAGACCGCCGCGGTTTAGAACATGAGTGTAAACCATCGTAGTTTTAACATCGCTGTGTCCAAGCAGTTCCTGAATGGTGCGGATATCGTAACCTGCTTCCAACAGATGAGTTGCGAAAAGTATGACAGCCGATTGGTTTCGGTATACCGGAACGTAAAACGACTTCGCGCAGGGTGCGCTGAATAATCGAAGGATCGATATGGTGCCGCCCCTGCTCGCCGGTTTCTTTATTCCGCCATCGGCGTGCTTGAGGAAACACCCACTGCCATACCCAAGCCTTACCGGCATTGGGATATTTTTTTGCAAGAGCAAACGGAAGCGGCACCGAACCGAAACCGTCCTTGCAGTCTGCCTCATGGATAAGCCGGACATGTTCCAAATGTTTTTGAAGCGGAATTTTCAACGAAACCGGTAAAACGGCTTTTCTATCTTTAGCCCCCTTTCCGCAGTGGACGGTAATTTCATTTGCAGAAAAATCTATATCCTGCACACGTAGGCGGAGAGCTTCCATAAGCCGCATCCCTGTTCCATAGAGGAGCTTTATAAAAAGTCCATATTCATTATCAGGCAATAGCGAAAATATTGCCGCGACCTCCTCACGAGTCATCACCGCAGGCAGTTTTTTCGGCTTTTTTGCCCTCACAATACTGTCCGCCTGTTTTAGTTCTATTCCTAATATGTTCTTATACAAAAATAAGAGTGCCGCTAAGGCTTGGTTTTGACTTGAAGCCGACATCTGCTCTTTTACAGCAAGCTCACTTACAAAAGCATTAATTTCGGTTTCACTCAACATACTGTACGGCTTATTTTTATACTGATTTATAAAACGGACTATCCAATACCGATAAGACTCTTTTGTACGGCTGCTATAATGTTTTGCGGCAATTAATGCATCAAGTTTTTTTAATATGAATTCAATACCCTCTTCCATTCCGGCAGGTGAATTTGTTACCGATTCTTCCACATCATGGCTTACACGGAACAAATCGTTCTCATAGAGATTTTTTAATAACATATTACAGACGGTTCGTTCTGCAGGGATTGTCCAAATTTTTTCAACAGCCTGCCACCTCCTGCCCGGTATATTTTTCACAATCGCAAGTATTTGAAAAAAATCTGAGCGGTCCGCTTTAAAGTCAAGTGCTAAAAAAGCTTCATCGTATGGATAAATTTCAAAAAACAAAGACTTCCTCCAAAACTAAAAAATATTTACCGCCATTAGACAATAGCAAACCTTTACGGGTCTATGCTTAAAAACGCATACCGCAACTTTACAAAAAATATTGCAGAAATTACCCGTGTTCAAATGCAGCCGAAACATGCTATAGGCGGTAAAATCCTTCTTAATAAAACATGATAACACAAATACTATAAAATGTCCAGCATTAAATTCATAATGAACAAATTTAAGATTGATACGGATATTCTTGCAACTATAACATCTTTCAGGAAAGGTTAGCAAAGCCGATAAACTATCGGCGGCGTATATCGATGAAACCGTTGTCTGGTTTCATTTTTAAGTTTCCTAAAAAGGACAGGGCTGATAGTAAACAACCCGTAAGACGGAATCCGCAGCAATAAAAATACCGCATTCACTTCATTCCCCACAATCTGAACCGAAGTACAAGCAGTAGGGCTTGCCGAACCGATTGTAGCCTCTCCATAATGAGCCGCTGCACTCACCGCAGAATGAAATCCTTTTTCCGCAATAAAGTTTTCCGCTGCACGCTTCGCTTGCTCAATAACGGTAACCGCTTCGTCAAGTTTTTCTTTTTTCATTGCTGTAATTACCGTGTCGCCCTGCGGTACAAGGCACAAAGGTTCTGCTGGAGCCAATGCTTCGGCAATCACCTCGTTCATACCATAGAGAAAATTAAAGATTTCTTCGGAATTTTTGTTCTTCGCAATTTGACCGAATTTGTCTATATCAAATACGGCAATTACGAACTCGTCAGTTAGGAGTTTTGTGCTTTTCATAATTCACCTACCTATTATAAAAGAATTTCAGCCGACCATATCTTTCGGCAGTCTGAGGCGGCGTACCGCCCTTTGTGAATTATCGCCGGTCCGAAATTAATCACCCGGCAGTTCGAACAATGTAATTATATGGAAGCAATGCACCTTTGTCAAGGTACTTGACCACGCATGTCCACGCAAAAAAATATCAAAAAAATGCAAAATTTGCTAATAATTTTTACTTTGACCGAAGAAGCGGCGGAAATACTTTTAAGAACATATTTTTTAGTACCCATTTATCATTCTGCCGGTTTATTTTAAATTCGTATGTCGGTTAAATCAGCCCTATCAATCATTGTGTCTGTAAATTTTCCCATGTTTGCACTTGTAAAAATTGCCGCTTCCAGCATTTTAAAAAACAGCGGACAGCCGCTGCCTTCTCCAAGCCGCATATTCATATTGAGCGGCGGAGGCAGCCCCAATTTTTCGGAGCATATCTTTGCACCTTGTTCTTCAGAACTGTGCGATGCAAATAAATAATCTTTTACTGCCGGGTTTAAAAGCACGGCACAAAGAGCCGCAACACTTGAAATATACCCGTCAATTACGGCAGGAATCCCGCAAGCGGCAAGCCCGATAAAACATCCGCACATTGCAGCAATATCAAAGCCTCCTACTTTAGAAATGCAATCTATTGCATCGCCTTGTCTGGGCGAATTTACTGCGATCGCTTTTTTTATAGCTTGCAATTTTAAGGCATACATCGCTTCCGTTGAAGAGGCTCCCCTCCCTGCTGTTTGCTCAGGCGGAATATCGTAAAGAGCCGATAGGACGGCTGCGGTTGTGGTAGTATTGCAAATTCCCAATTCTCCTATCCCCGCAATATCATATCCGCCGGCAGCAATTTGCTGCGCTGCTTCAATTCCGGCTTCCATTGCACAAATACATTCTTCTTTTGCCATTGCAGCACCGCATGCGATATTTCCGCTCCCGCATTTTTGTTTTTTATTTATAATATACGGTTGCGAACCGGTTTTAATCATTCCGACATCATACACGGAAATATCGCTTCCCGCCCATTTTGAAATTGCACCCAAACCGCTTTTACCGGTGTGCATAATTTCTGCAAGTAAAAAAGTCGTAATTTGCGGTTGTGAAGTAATCTTTTCGGCATAAACCCCGTTATCGGCACAAAACACAGCGGTAATTTTTTTAGCGATATGAAAATCGAGCGTATGTTGAATTTTTGCAAGGCGGACAGTCATTTCTTCTAAAGCCCCCAACGAGCCCGGCGGATGTGCAAGACTATCCCAAAATTGTTTTGCTTTTTTCCCGTATTCTTCCGAAACCGGTTTTATTGAATGTAATGTTTTTTGCAGCACCGTCATCTTCCATTCCTGTTTTAATTTTTAACAAGAGGATACAGCAATTAGCATATTTATTCAAGACAATGCAGATAGTATTGTATAAAAACGCTGTCGAGTTTACCTTGCAGGCAAACGTCGCTTCATTGTATGCAAATGACAAGTTATTTAAAACATCGGCTTGTAATTCAATTACTTTTGAAGTATAATGTTCTTATAGTGAGGAAAATTATGAAAGAAAAACAATCTGCAAAAAATGCTTCATTTTGGCAAAAGAATTTAAACTATATAATCGCTTTAGGCGTATTTTTATTTTTTGCGTTTTTCAGTTTTTTAAAATTCGGGAAAAATATCGAAAACAGTATTTACGATTTGCTTCTTAAAATAAAACCGGAGGTAAAAGAACGTCCCGAAGTTGTTCTACTCAATATAGACGATTTTGCGATTGAGCAAGTCGGCTCATGGCCTTGGTCCCGTGACGTACTTGCCAATGTTTTGATCAGATTAAAAGAAGCCGGAGGAAAAGCCGCCGTATTCGATATTGAGTATTTATCCGCAGGCAGAAACGGTGCAAATAATGATTATGTAGAACACGAACTGCCGAAAGAATATAAAAATATCCGCAGTGAATTAACAGAATACATTACGGATTTTTCCGATGCGATCGCTTCAAAAAACATTCCGCTTTCGGAAGTTCAATCTGCCGGTAAAGATATGTCTTCATATTTTGAAGAGAGAATTGATGAACTTTCAAATTCAATAAGCAAAAATGTTTTCCGCGATAATGACGCATATATGGGGAATGCAGTCAATTTTTTTGAATCGGCATTTTTGACGATTAATGCAGTCGAAATAAATTTAACAAGCGAAACAGAGGAATTAAAAAAATTTGCTTATGATAAATTCCTATTTGATAATATAGAAGACAAAAATAATTTATTCAAAGCCGAAACTCTTGCAAACCGAAAAGCTGCAAACGAAGATTACGGAATGGCTCCCGCAATTATGCCTATTTTAAAAAATGCAAAAGGAGCAGGCTTTCCGAATGTCGTTATAGATGCGGACGGTGTCCGTCGGCGCATTTCTCTTTTTTCCGAATATAATGGAAAATACATAGGGCAGCTTGTCTTTACTCCTATTCTAAAACTGCTTGAACCGGAAAAAATTATACGGAAAAAATATTCGCTTATTTTGCAAAATGCACGCAATCCGAAAAATTTTGAAGAAAGAAAAAATATTGTAATTCCTCTTGATGAAGACGGAAATCTTTTAATTAACTGGTTAAAAAAACGCTTTGCCGACTCGGACAATCCTGCAAATGGAAGTTTTAGAAGTTTGTCGGTGTATGCGTTAACGTATGCAGATGTAATAGAAGAAAATTTAATTTCTCTTTTAGATGCCGTTATAAATTTAGAAATAAGAACGGCAGATGGTTTCCTTTCGTATCATAACGCCGCTGTTGCTTTACAAGAAGAATATGCAGCCTTAACCGCTCATAAAAATGAATTACTTCAAACGGAAAAAAATAATTATGAAGAGTACTTTGCCGCACGGACAACCTTTTTTAAACATTACAAAGATTTTTTTGAGGGCGGCTTTGATACCGAAATACATAATACTTTTGCTGCAATAAAAAATCAAAGCGGCAGTAATGAATATGATTCTGCAGATGAATATGTAACCCAGCTTTTTGATAATGCAAAAAAAGACTATAAAACTTATATTGAACATACCGATTACATAAAAACTTTTTGTAAAGATGCTTTCGCCGTTATAGGTTACAGCGGTGTGGGGACTTCCGATTTAGGTGTAAATCCATTCTGGAATTCTTATCCAAATGTAGGTACGCATGCAAATATTTATAACACAATAATGAATGAAGCCTTTATTATGCCGATACCGAAATGGGCGTCATTATTAGTTGCTTTTCTTTTTACTTTTTTATGTGCTTTTATTTTAACAAAATTAGAAAAAGGTTTTACAAAAATCATTTTCGGTATTTTATTTTTATTGTTTATTTTATGCGCCGGAATAAGTTTATTTGTATTTGCATCAATTTATATGCAGTTATTTGTTCCGATTATATCGGTTGGTGTAGGCTTCGGTATTATCTTGCTATTAAATTTTGTATTGACGGAAAAGGAAAAAAGCTTTTTAAGAAAGGCTTTCGGCGTTTATCTATCGGACGATGTTGTAAATGAAATCGTTGCAGACCCCGAACGGCTTGCTCTCGGCGGTGAGAAAAAAAGAATTACGGCTTTATTTACCGATATACGTTCTTTCTCAACCTTGTCTGAAAAAATTACACCTGAACATTTAGTTTCGGTGTTAAATGTCTACTTAACACAAATGAGCGATTTAATTTTAGCCGAAAAAGGAACTATCGATAAATATATCGGAGACGCAATAGTTTCTTTCTTTGGAGCTCCGTCCGACTTGCCCGACCATGCTTACAGAGCTTGTCTTGCCGCCGTAAGGATGAAACAAGCGGAAGCCCAATTAAATAAAGAGCTTTACGATTCGGGAGATATTCCTATGCCGATTTTTACGCGCATCGGAATTAACACCGGAGATATGGTCGTAGGCAACATGGGTACCGAAAAAAAGATGAACTACACAATTATGGGAAATGATGTAAACCTAGCTGCCCGTCTTGAAGGTGTAAACAAAAAATACGGGACTTGGATTTTAGTTTCGGAATCTACATGGAATGAAACAAACGGGGCTTTTTTGGGTAGAAGACTAGACCGCGTTAGAGTTGTCGGTATTAACACTCCAGTTCAATTATATAATATAATGGGAATAAAATCGGAAGCCTCAAGCGAAATGCTTAAACTGGTTGACATTTTTGAATCAGGTATAACGTGCTACCGTGAAAAAAAATTCAAAGAGGCTTATAATTTATTTAAGGAATGCCTCTCGATAGTTCCGGAAGATGAACCCTCAAAAATGTATGCCGAAAGAATGCTGCCGCTTATCACAGATAAATCGGCAGGTATTGATCATGACGACATTATAAATATGACATCAAAGTAAAATTAAAAAACTTTGACGTGTAAAATCAATTATAGTTTTTTCTCATTTCAATTTTTGCAGGGTCATAAAAGCCTTCTTTCCAATTAAAACGCGAAGTGTCTTGTAAAAATTCATTCTTGCGGCAAGCTGAAACTATCCTGCGATATTCGCTGCGTTCAATTTCGGTATGTGAAAAATCAAGCAAGAATTTTCCGAAACCTCTTGTTTCAAGCCGTGCAATTTTATCGGTTATTGAAAACGGTTTTTCCGGCAAAACAAATGAGGCTGACGGCGATGAGAATGTCTTAAATGCTTCCCCCTGTTTATCGGAAAAATATACAAAATCATAACTTTTCGGTAAAGTAAACCGCATTCTAAAAAGTGCCGGATATGAAAATACAGGGATTAGAACTTGTTTACGCATTCCGGGAGCGTACACGTTTTCCAAATTTTCTTGAGAATTTTCTACCGGAGATATAAACTGCAAAATTCCGTTTTCTTGCAGCCACTTCACCGCCCAACGGTTAAAACCGTAGAGATACGGACCTGCAATTAAATTCAAATTTTTATTTTTCAGCATTGCAATATGTGCAGGATTATTTACCGCAAACTGTTTATAGCCTTGTGCAATTAATTCGGATAAAAAAGATTCAAGACTGAAAACGTCGTCTTGCGGAACAAAAGGATCAAGAGAAATAAATATTTCTTTTTTTGAAAAAGGCAAGGGTTTTCCGGAGAGGACTGAATCTTCAAGCCCTTTTTTTGTGTCTTCATTTAAATTAAGAATTATCCGTACGGGCTTATCCGCCAAAATTGCATGCAGACTGCTTATAGACGAAACTTGAACATATAATCCGTCGGGGAAAAAATCTATATTCGATTTTAAAAGAATATCTTTTTTTTGCGGATTTTTTTGAGTAGTTTTTTGCTTAGTTTTTTTTTCGTTTACCGTATTATTTTTTTCTGCAAAAACGTTCTCTGAAGTTTTACCCTCAGGATAAAGATGCAGTTCTTGCAGTTTTTCATCTAGCGGACGGCGCCGATAGTCAGTCAAATTTTTAGGTAAGATTTGCGGATAGCGTTTACTCATATTTTTTGTTTGCAAAAGATAAACACTGTCTCCAATACCGAAATCTGCCGGAACTTGCAGCCAGTTTTTTTCGCCGTCTTTCCGGATGTCTTGAATTTTCCAACTTTCCCGCCCTGTGTCATTTTTAGTATGCAGTCTAATTGAATCCCCTATATCCGGAGAATAAGAGCTGCCTTTTAATAAACAATAATGAACTTTACGCGGTGCGTCTTCTTTTGTTTTCCCCGCAACTTCCGTAATTTTAAAATCAGTAAGTTTATCAATCGTACCTAAAAATATTCCTGTTCCTCCTGCTTGCATAGGATTTAAAATATTTTCTGCTTTTGAAGACATAAATAAAAACGAAGTTTTCTTTCGTGCAAAATCATTAGCGAGAATTCTTTTTCCTGTTTCTATTGCCGCTTTTTTATTTTTTTCCCAATTATCCAATACAAACCTATATGCCGAAACTACTGTGCCGACATATTCGGCACTTTTCATTCTGCCTTCAATTTTAAATGAAGAAACACCAGCTTTAACCAAATCCGGAACATAGTCGATTAACTGTAAATCATAAGGCGAAAAATAGTAACCCTCTTTATCTCCTGAAGGAGTATGCGCCTTGTATAAGCGCCGGCAGGCTTGTGTGCACATACCGCGGTTCGCCGATTTTCCGCCGAGATATGAAGAGAACATACACAAGCCGGACTCGCAAACGCATAAGGCTCCGTGCACAAAAACTTCCAGCTCACAAGAAGTTTCTAAATTAACGGCAGCAATTTCATTTAAAGAAAGTTCTCTTGCAAGCACTACACGGGAAACGCCGAAGCGGCTTAACGCATTTGCAGCCTTTGCCGAAGCTATATTCATTTGAGTTGAAGCATGCAGTTTTAATTTCGGAAAATAAGTTTTTGCCATTTGAACAATTCCCAAATCCTGCACAATAATTCCGTCAGGACCTATTGAATTTAAATAAGTCAAAAACCGGAACATTTTTTCCGTCTCATCTTCGGTTATAACCGTATTTACAGTAACATAAATTTTCTTATTTTTTTTATGAAGAATTTCCACTGCGGCTTCAAACTGCGGCCATGCAAAATTTGAAGAGCGCATACGCGCATTAAAACTCTTTAAACCTAAATATACTGCATCGGCACCTTCATTAATTGCGGCATCTAAGGCTTCCGGATTTCCAGCCGGTGCTAAAAGTTCTATACTCATATCTTGATTTCCTTAAAAATAATTTACCCTGACAAACAACAGCGATTATAGCATAAAAGAAAAATAACGGCAATGAGACGGTTATGTTTTTCGTTATAAAATAATTCTTGAACCGCGGGAAGTTTTTTCTATTTCAATTTTTTGCGGGATACGCATTTTTAACTCGCTCACATGTGAAATAATTCCTACCATTCGGTTACCGCGTATTTCATCCAAAATACTTATTGCATTTTCCAAACTTGCTTCATCTAAACTTCCAAAACCCTCGTCTATAAACATTGAATCCAATTTAATTCCGCCGCTTCTGTTTTGAATTGAATCGGCTAAGCCCAATGCAAGACTTATCGAGACCATAAAAGTTTCACCACCTGAAAGGCTTGCAGTAGGGCGCGTTCCTCCAGTATAGGCATCATAGATTTCCAAATCCAAACCGGAAAGATTATTTCCTGAAACTTCGCTGCTCACTTTTAATATATACCTGCCGTCACTCATTCTTTCCAAGCGGCGGTTTGCATATACGGTAATTTCTCTTAAAAAAGCCGAAAGCATCCAAATATCAAATTTTAATTTTAATTTATTTTCTCCGTTTAAAGAATCGGAAAGTTGAGTTATTAGTTTTGCATCTTCCAAGGCTTTTGTTAAATCTGCTGAAAGTTTTTTATGCTCATCAAAATAGTTATTGAGCAGTGTCAACTTTTTTGTAAAGTCATCGGCACGGATCTGTTCTTCATCTATATTTTTTTGCAGAGATTTAATTTCTTCCGAAAGTTTTTCAACATCTTTAATTTCTTTGTTATTCAAGTCTTCTTCCAAACTTTTTCTTTTTTGTTTTAATGCAATTCTTTCTTCATCAAAATTTTTAATTTCCCTTTCAAATTCTTCTATTTCATATTCGTTAAGAATGGAATCAATTAATTCTTCTACAGAGCCGAATCCTTTTTTATTAAGTTCATTTTTTAATGCCTTCGTTTCTTTTTGCAAATCAACTTCATCTTTTTTTATTCGCTCTTGTAATTGAATAATTGCGCTTTCCAATCTTCCGTATTTTAATTTATTTTCCGCCACGCGTTCATTATATCCGTTTACTTTTCTATCGCCCTCTAAAATTAAATCTTTACAATTTTCAACCGTATCTTCAATATTTATTTTTTGAATATCTTGCGGCACCCGTTTAATTGCATCATTATAGCGTATTCGGTTTTCATTTAATGAAGTATTTATTCTAGTTTCGTCAACAGAAATTTTCAGTAATTTTGAATTTAAATCTTCTTTATCTTTTTGGATTTTATGTAATTCTTTTTGCAAATTATTATTTGTAACATTTGCAGTATGTGTTTCTTTTAATTTTGTTTCTGCTTCACTTAATTTTTCGGCAACACTTGCAATTATTTCACTTATATCTTCATTATTCGGTATTTCGGAAAAAATAAATTCTTTGTTTAAGAAATCTGTATTCAAGTTTATAAATTTATTTTCAGAATCTTCTATTTCATATTTAAGATGTTGGACATCTTTTTTAAGAGCGGTATAATTTTTATCTTCATCTTCTTTTTTCTTTAAAAGAATTTCAATAACTCTTTCGCTTTTTTCTATTTTATCTTTGAGTGTAAAAATATCCGCTCCGCTTTCTACAGCCGGCTTTGGATGATGTAGTGAGCCGCATACGGGGCAAGGTTTGCCGTCAATTAAAGTACACGCAATCGCCGCAGATTTTTCGTTTAATTCTTCTGCTTCTTTTTCTTTTTTTAAACTGTTAAGTTGATTTTTTTCCATTTCGGAATCTTTTAAAATTATTTCCAAATTCTTTCGGCTATTTTCAGCAGCTTCGGTAAATCTTTTAAAACGTTCCGTTGCTGTTTGTTTTGTTTTTGAAATTGCAGAAAGCATTTTTAAATAATTAAGATGCGCCGACTCTTCGTCAACAGTCTCTTTATACTCGTCAAATTTATTTATAATGTTTTCCAATTCCGAAATTGTAACGGTAATTTCATTCTCTCTTTTTTCAAACTCGTGCAGTTTTAACATCAAATCTTTTTTTTCTTTTCCGGTAAAACTTAATTCCTTTTCTTTTTCTTTTATTATTTTATAAACGCTTATAGCTTGTTCAAGAATTGTAAGGTTTGTCTTCAATGCTTCGGTTTTATTTTTTTCTTCAATAATTTTCTGCTCGTCATTTTTTAAAACGTTTAATGTATTTGTAATTGTATTTAAGTCTTTTACTTTTAAATCTACAGCTAAAGAATTTTCGTTAATTGAATTTTTCAGTTTCTTTATAGATTCCGCTTGTCCTGAAAGAGCCGCTGCCCTATGAGCCCGTTCAATTTTAATTTTAAGTTCATCTATTTCGTGACGGCGCAATTCAAGTGCATTCAACTCGGTGAGTACATTTTCATATTCTTCATATTGTTGTTTTAATAATTTTGCTTGTTCCAATTCTAAAGTTTTCTCATTTACTTGTTTTGCAGCTTTTGTATAATTTTTTTTTATCAATTCAAGTTTATTTTCCAAATCGGTTTTTTGTATTTCATAATTGTTAGTATCAAATTTTAAGTAAAGAGAATCTAAAGAATTTTGAATAAATTTAATTTTTGTGTTTTTTTCTTTTTGAAGTTCTTTTGAACTTTGCATAATTTCGGAATATTTTGAAACAGGGAAAAGCTCTGAAAGCGTTTCATGTTTTTGATTTGAATTTTCCTTTAAGAAAACAGCAAACTCACCTTGCGGTAATAATACAATACGCGAAAATTCTTTTTCAGTAAGTTTAATTATGTTTCTGATTTTTTCATTTGTTTCTTTTTTTGTAGAAGTTAAATCGTTCCAGCAATTGTTTTTCCATTTTGAAAGCTGAACTTCTTCCGGTGTTTCATTTTTCTTTCCGGGTTTATGGAAAGGCAGCCGCCTTAAAATTTTATATTTATCCGTTCCCATAGTAAAACTTAATTCAACTTCGGCATCTTCAGAATCTTTTGCAAACTGACTGCGCAAATTTCTTGTAATAGCAGAGCGGCTGCCGAAAGGTTTTGAAAAAAAAGCATAAGAGATTGCGTCAAATATCGTGGTTTTCCCTGCTCCTGTTTTTCCGCAAACTAAAAAAATAGAATCCAAACTACTAAAGTCTATTGTATGAATTCCGGCAAACGGGCCTATGTTTTTTAGTTTTAATATTTCCGGTTTCATTTATTCCTCCGCATTATCTATATTGCTGCAAAGCCTTTTAAAAAAATCTTGTCTTTTTAAATCCGGTTCTTCTCCGATAATTTTTTCAAAATTTAAAAAATTTTCAAAAATAACTTCTGGGTCTTCAATATTCTTTTTTAAAATATCTGAAAAATTTTTATCTTCGGTTTTTAATTTTTCAATTACCGATTTCTGCTGTAAATTTAAAAGATAAGGAAATTTATTTTGTAATATACTCATTGCACTTTTTATTACGGCATCATCAGTTAAAATAATTTCCAAAAAATCATTTTTATACTCGTTAAATTTTTCGGTTGCAAAAAAATCATTGAAGGTTCCCTCAAGCCGCGTCATTTTTTTTGACGGAACTATAGGAATCTTTTTAACCGTAATCGGGAAACCTTTTGTTTTGCAATCAATATCAATAGACAATACTGCTTTTTCAATTCCGCATTCATCGAAAGCGTACGTAAGCGGCGCCCCCGAATAGTACATTCTATCCGTAACCTTTTGCACTTTATGCAAATGCCCCAAGGCTGTATACGTAAAAAAATCAAATAGACAAGGATCAATAAGCTCGGCAGTACCTAAAAATGCCCGCTCTGAAGAAGAACTTATTCCGTCTAATGTAAAAAGATGAGCTGCCAAAACCGACGGCATTTCCGGATTTACGCATTTTTTTAATCGGCGAGAAGCTTCTTCAGCCATCGCCGACTGTGAATTCAATTTAATTTCATTTTCCGCTTCACCATTTTCAGGTTTTAAAAAAGAACCCAAATGCAAAAACGGTAATAAAAAGAATTGAACTTTTTCTTCGCCTTGCGAGATTATGAGCGGTGTACAAAGTTTCTCGGTGCCGCCTGCAATATAAATATTTCCTGTTTTTAAAATCTGAGAACCGAATGAAAGCCTTTCTGCGGAATCATGATTGCCGGGAATTATCAAAACGGAAGTATGCGGGCAAAGCAAATGGATGTCAGACAGAAAATTATCGAATAATAAAACCGCTTCCGACGAGGGAATGGAACGGTCGTAAATATCGCCTGCAATAACAAGAGCGGCATAGTCATCATGAGAAAGAATGCTGCAAATATCTGCAAGCATTTTTTTTTGCCTGTCGGTTTGCGAAGTTTCATAAAGATTTTTGCCGAGATGGAAATCGGCGGTATGCAGTATTTTCATAATGCTATTGTATGTACATTTTTAAATTATGTAAATAGCCTAAAAGAGAAATTATAAAATACACACCGGATGTTTTATATTTCTTATTGATACATTATCAAATATGGACGCGGATTTAATTTTAAAACTTCAACAGGTGTCATAAGCGGTATATCATATCCCGCTCCTGCAACGGTCGGTTTTAAAAATAATTTAAACGACTTGAGCGGAATATTTTTTGCAGCAGCATTGTACGCATACGATTCTTTTTTTAACTGCGGAGAGCCGAAACCGTCCGCACAATGGATAAGCAGCACCCGTTCATAATCGCTTTTTACATTACGTCTATTCTTTATCATTGCAGAATTAAATTGATGAATTATCAGCATTCGTCTGCCGGAAATATTATTTTCTTTTATGTATTTATCCATCATTTCTTGAGCTTTATTCACCTCGTCGGCAGTTACCGAACCTATAACTTTCATCGGTTCCGTTGTATGCCATTCCGGATCAAGAGCCAAATGAACATTTGGATATTTTAAAAACGGAAGCATAGCTGTCATTGCTTGTTCAACAGTATATTTGCCGATTTGGTGGTCAATAAAAACATACCACCCCCGCTGTGCTGCAAATTCAATATATTTTTTTATAACCGCACCGGATAAAATTCCAATATCGCCGCCGGGCCAACACGTTCCGTATATAAGGTAAAATGAAGGAATAACACCTCGTTCATTATTCGCTTCATCATACATTTTAACGAATTCATTCATAATCGGTTCAATTTTTTCTATAGAGTATTGTCCTAAAATCCCCATTGTATATGCGCCGGGTTTTCCGTAAAGAGAAAATATATCGTTATTCAATAAAGCCGATTGTAATTTAGATTCGTCAAATTTATTTTCATGCAAGTATTCGGCTTCGGTTTTTACGGTATAAACCGGCGTACTGCTTTCTTCCGGTATATTCTCTATAAATAAACCCTGCGGAAAAAACGGGTTCCATGCAGAAGAAAAAATTTCTCCGGAAAAATTTATTTGGGTCTCAGACGTTTCAGCCGAGAGTACTATTGAGAAAAAAAACAATATAGATAGTGCGGCAATAACAAATTTGTGTAGGGGCTTTTTCATTAGTATGAATTTCGGTTTTTTAATGAAAATCTTTAGCCCCATACCAGCCAATCGGCGTATATAATTGCTATTAGTATGACACAGTCGGAAAATAATTATCGATATGGATATTCTCAAAAAAATACCTTAACTTCCAAAAAAGGTATTGACAAAATATCCGGAATAGTTATACCCCCCCCC
>CALINC010000063.1 GCA_938045195.1 uncultured Treponema sp. | reverse complement strand
TTCGGCACTCGGATACGAAAGATTCAGTTTCAGAAGAAACCTGTCGAGTTCCGCCTCGGGAAGATTGTACGTTCATTCCTGCTCGATTGGATTTTGCGTTGCAAGGACAAAAAAAGGTTCCGGCAAAGGATAAGATTCCTCTCCTATCGTAACCTGATTTTCTTCCATAGCTTCAAGCATTGCCGACTGAACTTTTGCAGGCGAACGGTTTATCTCGTCTGCAAGAACAACGTTCGAAAAAACAGGGCCTTTTCGCACGCTGAAAGTTCCCTTTGCCTGCTCATAAATCAAAGTTCCGCTTAAATCCGCGGGCAAAAGGTCGGGCGTAAATTGTATTCTTTTAAAATCAAGCCCGGAAATCTCCGCAAACGTTTTTACGGCAAGCGTTTTTGCAAGCCCCGGAACGCCTTCAAGAAGCACGTGTCCGCCTGCAATAAACGCAATCAGGATTCCGTTCACCAAGGATTCCTGCGCAACAAGTCTTTTTGCCGCCTCTTTACGGCATTCTTCAGCCATTTTGCGGCATTCTTCCAAATCAAATTCACTTATGCGATTTTCTTTCATATTTTTGCCTTATTTCTGTATATTTATGCACATTTATCACGGAATTCATTGACTTTAAAAAGTCAATTCAGAATAATCCAATTTATCATGTTAAACCCATTAGCACAAGAATTAAACGATGCCCTTAAAGGCACATCCGCAGAGGCTCTGTTCTCCGAGTTAGGAAGACGAATCTATTTTCCGAAAGGAATTATTGCCCAAGGCGGAGAGGCAAAAAAAGATGCCTACACGGCAAACGGCACGATAGGAATCACTGTAATCGGCGGAAAACCTGCCGTTCTTCCGTCAGTAAAAAAATGGATGCCCGAATTTTCCGAAAGGGAACTGGCAGCCTATGCTCCTACGGCAGGGCTTCCTGAAATAAGAAGCGCTTGGCACGAACTGCAGGTAAAGAAAAACCCTCTTCTTGCGGAAAAGAAAACTTCGCTTCCCGCTGTAGTTCCGGGCATAACCGCAGGACTTTCATACGCCATGGATTTGTTCGTTGATGAACAAAAACCGCTCCTTGCCCCGAATCCGAGCTGGGACAATTACGTTCTTATAGCGGAATCCAGAAGAGGTGCGGAATTCCATCAGTTCCAAATGTTCAAAGACGGAAAGTTCAACATTTCGGGCATGGAAGAAGCAATAAAAGCCGAGGCTGAAAAATACGGTTCTGTAAGGCTGATATTGAATTTTCCGCAGAACCCTTCCGGCTACAGCCCAACTACAAAAGAAGCTGACGAAATATGCAGAATCCTTGAAAGCGTGGCGAACGGCGGAAAAAAAGTCCTTGCCATAATCGACGACGCATATTTCGGGCTGAACTACGAAAAAGAAATAGAGCCGCAGTCGCTCTTTGCGCACATTGCAAACCTGCACGAAAACATCCTTGCGGTAAAGGCGGACGGTCCCACAAAGGAAGACTTCGCATGGGGATTAAGATGCGGATTTTTGACATTCGGATGCAAAGGCTTTACCGACGCGCAATACGAAGCTTTGGTAAAAAAACTGATGGGCGTAATCCGCTCTTCAGTTTCGTGCTCGGCAACACCCAGCCAGACAATGCTCCTAAAATCCTTTGGCGAAAAAGAAAACCCGGCTGAAAAAAAGGCGCTCAAATCCGTGCTTGAATCAAGGTACAAAAAAGTAAGAGCGTTTGTAGATTCCCACAAATCCGATGCGATAGAGCCGCTTCCGTTCAATTCCGGATATTTTATGAGCTTTTTGATGAAAGGCATAAACGCCGAAGAGCTGAGGGTGAAACTTTTGAAAGAAGACGGAATCGGAACGATTCAGATAGACGAATCCACGCTGAGAGTGGCGTTTTCAAGCATAGAAGAGGACAAAATCGATTTGGTGTACTCAAAAATCTACAAAGCCGGCGAGGAACTTAAGCGTGGCTAGAAAATCTCTCTTTTCGCTCGTTTTTTGTTCCGCACTTTCAGTTCTTGCTGCAATATCCGCAGGATGCAAAAATCAGGGCGAAAAAAGAATCGTTGTATGGACGGACAACAGCGAGTTCGCGCCTTACATCGAGCTTTTCAACAAAACCCACGAGGACAAGGCACTTCTGGTCTACAAAGAAAATCCTTCGTCCTCGCTTCCCGCCACAAATCAGGAGCCGCATCCCGACCTTGTAATAGGCTCGTGGCTTGTAAACGAACACACAAAGCATTACTTTGAGCCCTTGGACTATCTTTTTGAGCGGAAATTCATATCGTCGCAGGATTTTTACAGGATTCTGCTTCAAGCAGGTAAGATGGGAAAACGGCAATATCTTCTTCCGGTAAGTTTTAATCTTCCTGCAATGATTTTTTCTGCGGAAAACACGGAACTGGTCGAAGACAGCTACACAATAAATCTTGAGCAGATAAAAAAATCCGGAGAGGCGTTCAACAAAAAGAACTCAAACGGAACTTTCAGCCGCATGGGATTTGCCCCCGAATCAAGCGACAGATTCCTTTATCTTGTAACAAAAATCCAAGGAGCTGGCTACAAAGAAACAAAGGGAAACTCATTTTCATGGAATCCGGATGCGCTCAAAGATTCCATAGGATTTCTTGACGAATGGATAACGAGCATAAACGGTTCTTCACAAACGGAGCGCGACTTTGTTTACAAATACCTTTCAACCACGGACGACAAAAAAGTAACACAAGGAAAAGCACTTTTTGCATACACAACAAGCGACAGACTTTTCAGGTTCCCCAAGGGTCAGCTTTCGCTCATAGACTACAGATGGCTTGAAAATCAAAAACGCATTCCTGTGGAAGATTCCATGGTAATGCTCGGAATCCCTAAAAAGGCAAAGAACCACTACGGCGCGGTGGAATTCATTTCATGGTTCTACAACGTGCAAACTCAGCAGGCGCTTTTGGAAAGAAAGTTCACGATGAACCTTGATATAAACAGATTCGGAATCGCAAACGGATTTTCCTCGATAAGAGAAGTTACAGAGCGCATACTTCCCGTATATTACACCTCCCTGCTTTCAAACATCCCGCAGGCGGAAAACTTTCAAGTCTACGAAAAAAAGCCGCTCAGATGGGAAATGACAAAACAGCGCGTAATAATCCCGTACATAAAAGAAGTCCTTGCAGCAAGAGGAACAAAAAAGATTTCGTCGATAGAAGAACGCTACGCCGAATGGAAAAAACAGGGATTTAACTAATAAAACTGAAAGAACAAGGCGGGTTGGAGCCGCTGAGACAAACGAAGGAAGCCGCTTCCTCCGAACTGTTGAAGACCTTTCACTCGAGCTGTTAAAGCCCCTTCAACAAGACGGGTGTGTGCCCCGCTCGGGCGGATGGCTGAAAAACGGGTCTTTCACCCTTTTATTCTTCGCACATCGCCCCAAGTTTTCCTTAAAGGGCAACCGGCATAACCCATCCAGCAAGAATCGGAAAAGCCGATCTTATGTAGAATGACAGTCCTTCCTTATGCGGAGGGACACTCCGACCTTATGTGGTCGGTCACCCCGACCTTATGCGGTCGCACACTCCGACCTTATGTAGTCGGACACTCCCGCATTATGCTGCGGGAGTGTCCCGCATTATGCTGCGGGGGTGTCCCGCATTACGCTGCGGGAGTGTCCCGCGCTATGTTGCGGAACAGTGCGTCATTACGTTGCCGGTCAGTCAATATTGCAAGTTTGCCGCATGGCAAACTTGAGACGGGCATACAACCCATAATCAGATGAACGAAGCCTTAATATGTCCGTCCGCTGCCACCGGTTTTCCTGCAAGAAAAACCGGCATAACCCATCTTGCAAGAATCGGACAACGTCCGATTCTTGAGACGGGCATACAGACAATAATCAAATGAACGATGCGTAAATATGCCCGTCCGCCTTCCCTACACAACAACACCAATTTGCGGCTATAACTCCACAGAATCGTCCTTTGCTGTCCTTTTATATATCTGCCAGTTCCTTTTCTTTGCGGCGTCGAAGGCGGTTTTCAGTTCCGCAGGATTATTAAAATCCTTGTGGGTGCCGTCTTGTTCTCGCTCAATGTAAAGCGTACATTTTCCCTTATCGTTTTGCTCGCGTTGCGGTAAGGCATTAAACAGCTCAGTCAAGACTTCGGCACTAAGCTTATTGCCATGTAAGGTTAGAAATTGCAAAGCAGTTAAGCTTTGCACCTTGATGGAGGTAAGCTGATTTAAGTGACAGTCTACAGAGCTCAAAGCGGTTAGCCCTTGCAAGTTGAGGGCGGGAATTTTATTAAGCCAGCAGTCAAATCTTTCCAAAGAGGTTAGCCCCTGCAGGTTAATCCCGGTAAGCTGATTTTTGGCACAGTACAGTTTTTTTAATTTCTTCAAGCCTTGCACACCCAATTCGGTAAGCTGATTTTCGTCGCAGTCCAGTACTTCCAAAGCGGTCAGCCCTTGCACGTTTAGGGCGGTAAGCTCACAGTGAACTATAAGCTCGGTGATTTTGCCTTTGAGGATGACTTTTGTGCCCTTTGCGTTCAGTGTGGTTGCCTCATCGCTTGCAAGAGTTGTCTGGGAGCAGCCTTCCACTTGCACGGCTGAGCCGTCAGCTGTTTTTGCCGTGATGGTGATGTCTTTCTTGTCGCCCAAGGTAAGCACGGCAGCTTCGGGGAATATCTTCACTTTTACGTCTGCCGCCTTTGTTACGGTTAAGGTGTAGGTCTTAGCTGTGCCGTTAACCGGTGCCCCGTTGAGCGTCCAGCCTTTCAGATAGGAGTCAAGCTCCGCCTCTGCGGTGAATGTGACAGTCTTGCCCTGTTCCACCTCCTCGCCTGAGCGGATGGCACTTCCGTCGACCGTTGCGGTAAGCCTACCGCCCATACCGTCCACGCCGAATGTGATGATATACTTCGGCGTAGGTTCCTGCTGTACACACGCGGTAAATATAAGTGCCGACATTAAAAGTGCGGCTGAGATGAGCGCCGCGGCTCTTTGCTTCAAGGCGTGTGCCTTGCTCTTGTTGATAGAGTTTTTCATAAACTCCTCCTCAAAATATTATTTCTTAGGGATAAAACCCTCCCACTCCTTCCCGCGCTGTTTAGGGGCTCTGCCCCTAAAAACCCCGTACGGATTGTGGGCTTTTTGACTGTTCTAAAGCCCGTTGAACTGTTCCTTATCCGGGAAACTTGTCTTGAGGCACATCCGGCTTACGTGAGAAACTTGTGTTGTATTTGGGATATGATTTATGCCGAACGAACGAACGAACGAACGAACGAACGAACGAACGAACGAACGAACGAACGATTATGAAGCGCGTTTCGGATTTGTCAAGCGTCCGTGCGCCGGTGTGCGGGTTCTTATAAGAAAGTGTTTTGTCAGAGCTTTGTTTGTCTGTCATCGCCGTGCAGTATAGCCCGTTTTTATGCCGTTTTTCAACACGGCTCATTATTTGAAATCGTAATGATGTGAACCCTGTTTTATTAGAGAAGAAGGGACATCCCCGTTAATGCAGATAGGCGGCGGGAAAATGTGTCTTTCACCCTTTTATTCTTCGCCCGCCGCCCCGGCTTCCCTTACAACAAAACTAGTATAACCCATCTTGCAAGAATCGGACTTGTCCGATTCTTGGGACGGACATACGAGCGACAACCCGATTAAGAACGCCTTAAAATGTCCGCCCTACCCCTGAGACGCCGTGTCGCGAACTTTTCAAGCCGCACTGTAGGCTGCGTTAGATTTGCGGCACTCGAACTTCTCGCATAAGGCGATGCGAACATCTCGTACCGCTCGGTTCGAGCTATTCGTATCGCTCGGGCGGCGGGAAAATGGGTTTTACAACCTTTAGTTCTTCGTCCGCCGCCCCCGGTTTTCCCGGCAGAAAACTTGTATAAGCCTCATCTGGCAAGAATCGGGACGGACATTTTTATGTATCCTTCATCGGATTATTGCTCTTATGTCCGTCCCACAAAACGGACTGAATCGTCCGTTTTGTGCCAGATGGGTTCATATCAATTTCCTTTCAACGCCCCCACGGGGTTTTCAAAGAGTGCCGCCATTTGGTCGTGCCCAAGGAAGGAGACGGACATTTTAAGGCAGCCTTCATCGGATTATCGAGGCGAACATACAACCAATTATTTGCTTTAAGAATGCCTTAGGATGTTCGCCCGTCCCGGCGAATCGGACTGCTCGCATCGGGGAAGTTCGAGATTCCAAGAAGTCCGTCCTTCCGATAGAATGCGGGGGCGGCGATTTGTGCTTGCAGCACGGCACAGTCAACTTCGGCACTGCCGCTTCTCCGGTACGCCGGTGCCGTTCATAGAGTGAAAGATCCGTCTGCAAAACGCAGATTATAAATGAATTGATTGATTGCTTTAAAAATGACATAATAACATCAGCTATTGAGAGAGATAAATTTGTTAATCCAGCCGCTTAGGCTTGAATATACATAAAGCAAAGATAAAAACGCAATGTATGTAGTGATACATATTAGAGCCGGTAGGTAGCCCGGCCGTCCTGCTTGTCAGGGTAAGTAACCTGCCCCTCCGGGTTGTCCGTTCTTTGCTCATCTAAATCTTTTAAGGAGGGATTGCGATGGGCAATACAGTAAGTAAATTTACGGTGTTTTTTGAAGAGCCGTTTTGGGTAGGCGTCTTTGAAAGAAACGAGGATGGAAAATTATCTGCGGCTAAAGTAACTTTTGGAGCAGAGCCGAAAGATTACGAGATTATGGATTTTCTCCTTAATCACCATCAAGATTTACAATTCAGCCCTGTCGTAGCAACTGTTGTAAAGGAAAACAAAAAGAATCCAAAGAGAGCGCAACGTGATGCAAGAAAGGAAATGCAGAAAACCGGCATTGATACTAAATCACAGCAGGCTCTAAAACTGCAACAGGAGCAGAACAAACAGCAACGCAAGGCGCAAAGCCGTGAACAAAATCGGGCAAAGGCACAGCGAAACTTTGAACTGAAACAGCAAAAGAAAAAAGAAAAGCATCGAGGGTATTGATATTCAGGGCAGCCCCTGCCTTTCGGCAGGTCGGGCTTTGCGGGGTTCCACTATCGCTCCATTCCTTCGCTTCGGAACCTCTTATACCAAGCGAATGACACACAAATACAATTCGGAGAATGCAAATGATTATAAAAGAAACCGCCGCAAAAAGCGTGATCACAAAATCCGATCTGCCCGCATGTGAGTTTTCGGTAAATCCTTATACGGGCTGCGAACACGCCTGTAAATATTGCTATGCGTCTTTTATGAAACGCTTTACCAATCATCCCGAACCGTGGGGCGAATTTGTGGACGTAAAGATGTGGCAGCCGCTCAAAAACCCGAACAAATACAACGGCAGAGAGCTTTTTATCGGCTC
>CALINC010000062.1 GCA_938045195.1 uncultured Treponema sp. | reverse complement strand
CGCTTAACCTGCATTGCCGCAAAGGCAATGTCAGGTTGAAGCGGGTGTTAGGTTTCCCATATCCATATAATGTAATCTTATACCTTAAACTTCCCTACTTCCGTAGTTAAGTTATCAATTGAATCTTTATTCCGTTGCGTAATCTCATTTACTTCCTGTACAGCATTGCTTATTTGTACCGCACCGCTTGCCATTTCATTCATACTGTCGGTAATGATACGTGTTAAATTATCGAGATTCTGCATTTCATCGGCAACTTGTTTACCGCCGCGGAGCATTTCGGCGGCACCCGCTTGTACTTCTTGCGTTACGGAATTAATCGCTTTAATCGCAGATAAAACTTCGCGGCTGCCGGTTTCCTGCTCTTTCATTGCTGTCATAAGGTTAGCACTCATTGTTTTTACCTGTTCCGAAAGCATAAAAATTGTATTGAATTTTTCTTCAACGGTTTTAGAGGATTTTGCCAAAGTTTCAATTTCCGTCCCGAGTATTTTCAGCGTTACAGTAATATTTTTTCCTTGAGTTGACGATTCTTCCGCCAATTTTCTGATTTCGTCAGCAACAACGGCAAATCCTTTTCCCGCATCTCCTGCATGAGCCGCTTCAATTGCAGCATTCATTGCCAAAAGGTTTGTCTGGCTTGCTATATTTTGAATAACATTACTCGCTTCAATCAGACCGCCTGACTCTTCTGCAATCTTCTGTGTTACACTATTTGAAGTTACGACGGCATCTTTTCCGTCGCCGGTTGCTTGTGCAAGTTCTTTAATGGAATCATCGGTTTTATCAATTGTCTGCGTAATAGAAGCGATATTTGCAACCATTTCTTCAATTGAAGATGAAGAGCGAGCAACCGATGCCGCTTGCGTTTCAATACTGCCGTTCAACTGTTTTATTGTGCGGATAATTTCTTCCATCGTGGCAGCTGTTTCGGTAACACCTGCTGCTTGGGTCATAGTCTGCTGTTTTACCCCGTTGATGTTCTCACTGATTTGATGAATGGAACTTGCCGTTTCTTCTGCATTGGTTGAAAGAATTGTCCCGACTTCGTTCATCGTATTTGTATTATTTTTAATACTGGAAAGGAGAGCAACAGTATTTTTATGGAAAATATTTAACTGCATTGCAAGAATACCGAATACATCCCGCCGTTTTATTTCTAATTTATCAACAATAAAATTTCCTACTGCAAGCGTATCGGTAAAATTCATCACTTCGTTTATGCTATTATTTACTCCCTTATACAGTGTATAATTTATAAAAAGAGCAACGGAAAGCGTCAGTATAGCGATTGGAATAATCATTTTCAAAGTCTGTATAAGAGTTAAGCCGTTATAAAGCATTCCAATAAACGGATCAATGCACAAAAAAATGAGAGCTCCAAAAAGGAAAAAACTTACCATCATATTGCGAAGAATATAGGACATGGTAATATGCTTTTTTTCAAAGGGTAAAAATTTCAAATAGGCTTCAAGTTTATGTGTCCACAATATGTAGAAAAAAAGCGAAGCAAAATTCAAACAGCCAACAGCACCCAAAACACAGGCAATGATTTTTTCGATAGAATGTATGCCGAGCCACAATAGCGTAGCAATTGGAGTCGCCAAAGTAAGAATAATAGGAGCGAGCAAACTCAGTTTAGAATACAGAACTAACACTTTGTTAGCTTTATCTACACCGCCGACATCCGTTTTATATGTTTTCAACACATTTATGAACATTCTATATAACACAGTCGGTATTGTTACATTGAAAACAAGGGCAACAAGCGTAGGAAATGCCGTTAAGAATTTTGCAAGTTCTTCTATCGGAATTATCTTTGTGTACCACGCGTATAAAAAAACAAATCCAAATAATCCGTTAAAGATTAAAAAATTAAGTATAAATACAGATTTCGGGGGGGGGGGGG
>CALINC010000061.1 GCA_938045195.1 uncultured Treponema sp. | reverse complement strand
AGCCCCTCTTGACAAAAAATACTTTTTTTTAAGAAAATTTTCTTTAAATGGGGGCAGGAATATAAATTTTATCATAAAAGCAAGATGTTTAATGTCTTAATGGCTAATAATTAAAAAAGCCCCTTACAAAACTGCGGTAATTGTGGTATACAAAAGTTTTGACGAACTTACCATCGCCGATGATTTTATGTATTGATTTCTACACCGGCTAATTACAGGTAATTACGGCACACTTGATTTTTTTTATACCCTATGTTACAATCATATCCAAATTCGGAATAAATAGAAATTCAAAAAAATATCAATTTTACCGGATATAGGAGAAATGCTTATGAAGAATCTTAAAAAAATTCTAGCGGCTGTTACCATTCTTTTTATGGTAACCGGTGTTGTATTTGCAGCAGGAGCAAAAGAACCATCTGATGTTACTTCTGTAATTGATTTGTCGAAAGACCGTGCCGGAAACGAAATTACGCTTCCTGCAAAAATAGAGAAAATTATCTCTATGGCTCCGTCTACAACTGAAATTCTTATTGACTTAGGTCTTGCCGATAAAATCATTGCAGCCGATACAAACATTCAAAAAGACGGTTTGTTAAAGCAAGATATTCCCTACTTTGATATGATGACTCCCGATACCGAAAAATTAATTGCACTACAAGCAGATGTTGTGTTTACTTCCGGTATGTCAAGGTCAAAAGGAAATGATCCATTTGCACCGGTACGGGCTGCCGGTATTTGCGTAATTGATATTCCTTCATCAACAAGTATCGCTGCAATTTATACGGATATCGCTTTTATTTCTCATGTTGTAAAAGCAGAAGCTAAAGGTGCAAAAATAATTGCAAATATGAAAGAAGAAATTGAAACGGTTAAAAAGACCGCTTCTAAAATTTTTGCCGATAAAAAGAAAAATGTATATTTTGAAATCGGTGCGGCTCCATATATGTACAGTTTAGGTACGGATACTTTTATCCATGAAATGATTGAACTTATCGGTGCAAAAAATATTTTTGCCGAAGAAAAAAGCTGGGTTCGCGTTTCGGATGAAATAGTTTTATCAAAAGACCCGGATATCATTTTAACAAACGTAAGTTATCTTCCTAATCCCATTGAAGAAATTATGAGCCGTTCCGGTTGGCAAACACTTAAAGCTGTAAAAGAACAACAAGTTTTTAGCATTGATAATAATTCTTCATCACGCCCAAATCAAAACATTATTAAGGCATTAAAACAAATGGCAAAAGCCGTTTATCCCGACATATTCAAATAATATAATGAATACAAAATTCAAGACTGCAGTTTCCATAGCGAGCTGCGGTCTTATTCTTATTTTAGGCATCGGAATAGGAAGCGTGTTTATTCCGCCTAAAGATATTATTAAAATTATTTTTTGCAAAATAACTCAAAAAGAAATTTCAGGCATTGCTGAAACCTTTATAGCAATAGTCTGGAATGTGCGGTTGCCGCGCGTACTAGTCGCTTTTTTAACCGGAGGCAACTTGGCTGTAAGCGGTGCCGTTATGCAAAGCGTTTTAAAAAATCCGCTTGCGTCTTCTTACACTATGGGAGTTTCTTCAGGTGCCGCTTTTGGGGCTGCTTTGGTTATTGCAACGGGAATGTATCTACCGCTTATTCCTAACTTTACACTCCCGATAGCAGGGACGGTTTTCGGTTTATTAAGTGTATATGCGGCAGTAAAATTTGCTTCTTTGATTGATAAAAATTTTGAAAACACTACGATTATTTTAGCCGGCATTGTGTTCGCTCTTTTTATAAACGGAATAATCACGCTGGTTATTGCATTAAACAGACAGGGAATGGCGCAGCTCGTGTTTTGGCAAATGGGAAGTTTTTCTACGCAAAATATAAAAAATTTTTTTGTGCTTTTACCGTTCACTGTTGCCGGTGTTTTTATCTTAACATTATTTTCCCGCGAATTGGATATGCTTACGTTCGGCGAAGAACAAGCCGCCGCAATGGGCGTAAATACAAAAAAAATAAAGTGGCTATTTTTATTTTCAGCTTCCGCTCTTACCGGTATTTCAATTTCGTTTACGGGAATTATCGGTTTTATCGATTTAATTGCACCGCACTTAGTACGCAAGATCTTTGGAGCAAGTCATAAAATTGTAATACCGATGTCGTTTATTTTAGGCGGAACAGCGATGATATTGTTTGATATGGCAGCACGGACAATTTTATCTCCGCAAGAATTACCGATAGGCGCAATAACCGCTTTAATCGGTGCGCCTTTTTTCTGTTATGTTTATTTTTCCGGAAGGAGAACATAAAAAATGGATACTCCGCTTATTAAACTGCAATCCGTTTGTGCCGGATACAATAACGTACAAATATTAAAAAATATATCTTTTTCGGTTTTAGCAGGCGAAAGCATTTGTATCTTAGGACAAAACGGTTCAGGTAAAACGACATTACTTAAAACACTTGCAGGTCTTCTGGATTATTCGGGAGATATTTTTTTAAACGGAAATAATTTAAAAAGACTAAACCGTAAACAAATTGCAAAAAAAATTGCAGTTTTAAGTCAAATTTCTTCAATTTATTTTTCTTATTCGGTGTATGATACGGTAATGCTCGGAAGATACGCCCAAAATAATGACGGCGTTTTTTTCACTATTTCGAAAGCCGATACAGTATGCGTTGAAAAATGCTTACATGCGGTTGACATTTGGCATTTACGCAATAGACAAATAAACACCCTTTCAGGAGGACAACTTCAACGCGTATATCTTGCGCGTACTTTAGCACAAGAACCGGACGTAATTTTATTGGATGAACCGACAAATCACTTAGATATAAAAAATCAAATAGAACTTATCGTTTTTTTAAAATCGTTAATTAAAAATGAAAACAAATCCGTAATCGGTGTTTTTCATGATATAAACCTTGCGATGCAGTTTGCAGATAAAATTATTTTTTTAAAAGACGGTAATATAAAAACGTTCGGCACAAAGGAAGAAACCGCAACCCCTCAAATTTTTCAGGAAATATATGGCGTTGATGTCGTTTCTTGGATGCAAAAGTCTCTTGAAATATGGAAATAAAAAAGTACTAAATATTACATCCGCTCCGAACGCAAAATCCCATATGAAATACTGTCATAATAGGTATCTTTCCAAAACCGCACTTTTCTTATCTGCGCTTCTTTTTTCATTCTGTTATTAACAATTGAAAATATGTTGCCGATTGACAAATTCGCAATATAATATTACTATTAAGGTTCAAAAAAGCGAGGTAAAAATGGAAGTACTTTTAAAATCCTATAGAGGTAATATTGCAGACCTCTATACATCCGGTTCTATTGTTGTAGTTGACAATAAAGGTAAGATTATATATTCTGCGGGCTGCCCTGAAGAGATAGCATTTCCGCGTTCGAGTGCAAAGTTAATGCAAGCTATGGTTCCTCTATCTCTAGGCGCTAAAGAAAAATTTAATTTAACGCCGCAGGAGATTTCCCAAATATGCGCTTCCCATTCAGGAGAAGATTTTCATATTGAAACCGTAAAAGGTATTTTGCATAAAATAGGGCTTGACGAAAGCTGTTTAAAATGCGGCGCTCATTATCCATTTAAAAGTGAAATAGAATTGCGAATGAAGATCCATAATGAAAAACCGCGCGATATACATAATAATTGCAGCGGGAAACATTCCGGAATGTTAATGGCTGCCGTTCTTATGAACTCCTCTATTGATGATTATTATAAACCGCAGCATCCCGTCCAAAAAAAGATAACGGCGATGATAGAAAAAATATGCGACTGTAAAATTCCTGAAGAAAATATATCCGTTGACGGCTGCGGGGTGCCCGTTCATTCATTGCCGCTATATAATTATGCTTTTGGAATGGCTCGATTTGCCGATTATGAAAATCTTCCCGATGGTTTGTCTGTTTGTGCAAAAGATATAATTGGCGCTATTACTGCACACTCCGAATATATGTCGGGAACCGACAGAATAGATCATTTGTTAATTAAAAAATATCCCGGCCGTCTTATCGTAAAATCCGGCGCAAACGGATATTTCGGCGGATTATTACCCGATAAAAAATATGGAATTGCAATAAAAATTTATAACGGAGATTCAAATAGTAGAAATATCGTTTTAATTCATTTATTAAAAAAATTGAATATTATCTCTGAAGTAGATTATGCGTATTTTGATACTATTGCAGATAAGACTATCAAAAACCACAGAGGCGAAAAGGTTGGTGAAATAGTCCCTCAATTTTAGTTATATAAAATATGCAGAAACTGAAATGAACGGTCAGAATTTTTTTGATTGCAAATATTGTAAAATACCGAAGCTAATTATGCAAAAAAAATTAAAAATGCAAAACGGTAAATCAAAAAATATAATTAAACCTTTTCTAGCCGTATTTATGCAGATGTTTTTCTATAATGGAATAATATTTATTTAAATCTAAGTATTCATAGAAATAATTAATTCTATTTCCCCTATTGGAATAGGAACTTTTTCTGAAATCAAATCGGCTGAAAGCCCTTTACGTGCCATTTCTATAATTTGCTCGCTATAATAGCCGGACGTGTTTTGCAGATTGGCTCCGTTGGGTGACGAAAGCATTTGTTTTGTGTATATTTTTATAGGTTCGGAAGTTTGAGCGGGCAGCATTTCTGTAAGCGGCGGCTTTTCGGCAGTATTATTTTTTATGTTATGCTTTGCAGAAGTGTCCTCCGGTGCTAATATATTTTTTTTCGACGCATTATTACCGGTGTTATTATATTTTATGTTTTGTAAAGTTTGCTCACTTGTTTGACGGCGTTCAGTTTCTTTTTTTGCTATAAGAATATGTTTATCAAGCTCGGTAATCGCGGCATTTATTTCATTTAATTTATCTTCAAGAATTGTAACAGCCTGTTCGGTTTGAAATGCTATATCTCCCATCAGTTTTCCGGCTTCTTGTTTTATTTCTCTAATTTCGGCTTTGCCGGAAAAACGGCCTTTCAGTTTAAAATAAAACACAGGCATGAGGATAATATTTAATAGAAGTAATATAATTGCAATTCCTGCTGTCATCCTGAAATATCCACTTTTTGTCCTAAATACGGATCTTTTATGTAATTTTCTTCCTTATCTCCCATATCTTGTTCTGTTTCCGTGCGTGTTCCTTTTTTTTCTTGACTGCGGTCTTCATATTTGGAATCACTGTCTTTGTTTATTCTGAGGTTTTCGCTGTCGCCTTGCGCAACGGTTTGTACGGTGCTTAAGCGCTTTTGAGCGTCCAGCTTATTTTGATGCTGCTGCATGTCTTTGACGGAAGAAGCGGCTTGTTGTTCTGCCCCTTGCTGCCGCCCGACTTTATCCATTTGAGAATACAACGTTTGTAAATCAATTGGATGAATAGCCACTAGGCACCCTCTTTGCATCTTCATCATCATCTTGCTGATACTTTCCGTAACGGACGATCCCTTTGTCAAGATAGAATGTTGTAGCTTTACAGTCGGTACGGATATCTTCTTCCGTATCCCGTATTACAATTCTTACACCTGCATATACATGCCCCGAAGCCGAAACCCGTCCTTGATTTTTTAGTGTGTTTAAATATTCCCTGATTTGAGTAATTTCTTTTTGCATTTCATGAATTTCGGTTTCAATCGTGTATTTAAAATCGCTCATTTTTTTATATGTTTCTTCTTTGTCTTTCGGTAATTCACCCCGCCGTGTTTTAATATCTTCCAAACCGGCTAAATTGAGTTTTACATCTTCTAAACTTTTTTCGTCCATTTCTTGCTTTTGTAACAAAAAGTTAAGGCGCTCTTTGCTTTTAGGATCAAAACCGACACTGAGAACTGTATCGTTTCCGCCCGATGCACTTCCTAAATTCCTTGCTGAAATAGATTCTGAAGCACTGATATTTCCACCTATAATATCCGCTCGTTTGCCCTGGCAAACAATTTTCCGGTTGGCAATTACATTCGACTTGATAATTCCGTCCGAAACTATAACCATATCGCCGGCTTCAACGACTTCAGTGTTTTGAATAAATTTAGACCATATAGATTTACCGGCGCGGATAGCACCGCCCTCTTTTCCGATTATCCCTTGGCTTACAACAATATCGCCTTCGGTATCAAGTTCAGCTTTGCCGACGGTGCCTTTAACTTCAATATTTCCGGAGGCTTTTATTACAAAGCCGTCGTCCACATTTCCGTTTACATATACCGAACCAAGGAAAGTAATGTTTCCAGTGCGTATCGAAACATCTCCTTCAACTACATATATTTCTTGAACGGTAATTTTATTTTTTACAAGAAGAACTTGTCCGTTTACTTCGGCAAGAATCGTTAAACCGTCTTGTGCGACTTTTGTGTTTTTTCCTATGGGAAGCGGAATATCTTTTCCGTTTTCGGCTTCGAGGTATTTACCTGTTACGGTTTTTCCTGCTTTTCCGCGCTGTGCGGGAATTTTTTGCGCAACGGGCTGCCCTTCTACAACATTTTGAATAAGGTTTAATTCTTTAAAATTAATTTGCCCCGAATGAGTTTCTTGGAGCCGTACACGGGTATTGTCTACCTCAAAATTATATATAATTTTTGCGTCATCGCCGTCTTTCGGTGCTATACCTTCGGCGACCAAATAATCTTCTTTATAAACAGGTGAATCTTGAAATGCTTTTACACGCTCTTCATTTATACCGACAATAACACGGTTATTTTTTAAGAATGCAATAATCGTATCCGCCGATAAATCGACACCGCCGGTAGAAGGCGGAGTAACATAAAGATAGGCTTTCATTTCGTCATCACTTATATTTACAATCATTGCAGCATCGTTTCCAAGTATGCGTGTGTAGGGAGCTATTCGTACATATTCTCCGCTTTGTGCGGCGACGATTGGTTTAAGAACGCTGTCTTCGGGAACGGGCAAAGCTCTATCGCGCAGTTTTTCAAAAACGTCTTTAATTGTTGCAGGAACTCCGTTGCCTAGAGGAGGCGTTACTTTTAAGAAAATACCGTCTGCCGCACAAAAGATATACGCCATTCCATCTCTATCGGGAATTGTTTCGCCCTCTTCGCCGGCGGTTTCTTCCGTTTCCTGTTCTTCTTCGGATTTAATTTTTTTAGGTTTTGTAGTTTCATACGCTCTAATTTTCCATTCTTTTGGGAAAAGAGCAAAAAAACCGGAAGCACCTTTTTGCAGTACTTCGTAATCTACGTAAGAAATAGGAATACCGAGTTGTACAGCTGCATTTGTGAGTGCTTCATCAAGGGTATTGCCGGAGGTATCGATAAAAAAACGGCCGGCATCAAGCTCATGCATTTCAATCATTTTTTCTTGAATTTGATTAAGCCGAATCATTTATGCCTCCTATTTTATTCCTTTTGTTACGCCCGTAAGTTTGGCTCTTAATTTTATATTTGCACTTGAGTGGATTTGCGATACTCTGGATTCCGTAACATGCAGCACTTCTCCGATTTCCCTAAGAGTCATATCTTCGTAATAGTACATAATTAAAACTTTTTTTTCTCTATCGGGGAGTTCTTTTATTGCATCTACTATAACTCGTTTTATATCCTCGCGTTCGACAATTACATCGGGGTTAAGCGACGCAGGAGCTTCTATGGTATCTCCTACGGAACCTTCTTCCGTCTCATCATTAGAAAAACGTAAATCGGTTAGAGAAACAACGCTGGTGGAGGAAACCTTTAATAAAAGAGAGTTATATTCTTCAATATTCATTCCCATAGCGGCTGCGATTTCTTCATTTGTAGCAGATCTACCAAGTTTGGCTTCAATATCGGAAATCGTTTCTTCTATTTCGCGGGCTTTTTGACGCACCGAACGCGGCACCCAATCTATCGAACGTAATTCGTCAAAAATTGCTCCCCGTATTCGATTTACGGCATACGTATTGAATTTTACGTTTTTGTTTAAATCATATTTTTCGATTGCGTCTAACAGACCGAAAACTCCATAGCCGACTAGATCATCAAACTCCACATTCGTGGGCATTCCTACGGCAACTTTGCCGGCTACATATTTTACAAGCGGCGCATATTTAAGGATAAAATATTCTCTTAGTTGAGGGTCTGAAGTTTTTCCGTATTTTTCCCATAGTTCATCTTCCGGTATATTGTCATAATCTATATTTGCCATTTCCCACACCTTTATATTCTCAGCCTATTAGGCATCCCGTTTTAGGACGGTTCTTATTGCTTGAACCATAGTATTCGTATCCATATCCGAACCGGTTAAATCGGCGGAAACATTAAATCGTCCGGTTCCCTCTTCCACAAAATTGCGGGAATCTGATTCTTGGGGTTCTTCGGCAGGAGTAAATTCCTGCAAATCGGGTAATTCCTCCAACTCTGCGCCGTCCCCAAAAGTACTTTGTTTTTCCGTAGAGTCCGTATTTGCGGCATGTACGTTAGTTTCGTTTGAATCATAATATACATTGTCTGCAGCATCTTTTTCCGAGCCGATTTCAGCTGCTGCAGAAATATCGGGCTTTTCCTGCAAAACGGGTTCTTCTTCATCTTTAACGGGCGGCATTGAAGCCATATCAATGGGTTCGTCAATACTGATATTTACATTTTTTCCTGCTTCAGTATTAGTTTGAGAGGTTTGCCGTACCGGAGGTTCCTGCTGTTGGAAAAGTTCGGGTGTAAACCGTTCCAATATCAGCATAGCGGTAAAAACAAAACCGCCGCTTATAAGAGAAAGAATTCCCGACCGGAGTAATATAACCGTAAATCTGACACCGCTTAATATCCCTATAATAAAAGACAGTAACAATGCCGCTATCGCACATATTAAGGGAATCTTAAACTTTGAAACCATTCGGTAAACCTCCGTTCTCACAGAATAGTCTAAAAATGCCGTATAGTCAAGACTTTTAGAACTTTTTATTTCTTTTTCTTAAATAGTTTATGAATAAAACCGCTAAGACCTTCATATTCATTATAATCCATTTTTTCAAGTTTTGCAACTATATGCCGCAAGCAGCCTGCGGCTTTGCATTTGGGTGCATAGAC
This sequence comes from uncultured Treponema sp., assembly GCA_938045195.1. Classification (GTDB taxonomy): domain Bacteria; phylum Spirochaetota; class Spirochaetia; order Treponematales; family Treponemataceae; genus Treponema_B. The sequence goes on along the minus strand of CALINC010000061.1, from coordinate 7,668 downwards.
AAAAAAAGGTTTTTGTTTTAAAACCGCCTGTTCTATAGAAATATCATTATAAATAAAGCCGAGATATTCTACCTTTAAATTAAGAAATTGACCTGCAATTTGAATAAGTCTTTCGGCTATTTTTTTTCCTTCCAGGGCGGAATTTACTCTATTTATTATCATTTTTAAGTTAATGTCGTAGTTATTAACTTCAGTTGCTATTATTTTAATTATACCATACGCATCGGTTATTGCTGTGGGTTCCGCTGTTGTTACGATAATTACTTCATCGGCGGCAGCAACAAAGCCTAAAACATTTTTTGATACTCCGGCACTTGTATCGATTATGATGACATCCGCTTCGGCAAGCGTGTACATTTCTTTTATAAAATCTTCACGCTCGGCTTCTTCCATATTGGCAATTTTTGAAAAGCCCGAAGCTCCTGCGACGAGTTTAATTCCATATTCCGTATCAATAATAATATCCGACATTCGCTTCTGTTTTTTTATAACATGATACAGATTGTATTTGGGAATTATATTCATCATAACGTTTACGTTTGCGAGTCCTAAATCGGCATCGACAACGATAACTTTTTTTCCCATTTTTGCATAAGCAATTCCCATATTAGTGGAAATATTTGTTTTGCCGACGCCACCCTTACCGCTGGTTACGGCAATTATTTTTGTTTTGCGCTGCGGAGAGACATTTCCAGCTTGTTCCGCACGGTCTTTCATTAAGCTTTTTAAATTTTCTGCCTGATCTTCCATTTTATCTCCATTTTTCCCATACAATCGGACGTTCATCATTAAAATTATCTTCAATGTACTTACCGTAGCCTTCTTCCAAATTAAAGCCTTTTAATTTTTTTAAAAAGATAGATTTCGATGCCCGTTCAATATCATTGGGAACTTTTTGTCCTGTTGTTACATAAGCTGCCGGTATATCGGTTTCGGATAAAATACTAATAATACTGCCGGTATTGAGCGTTTCATCAAGTTTTGTAATAATGAGGCTTGAATATTTAAACCCGCTGTATTGCCGTATTATTTCGCGGATATCGGCAGGTTTGGTTACAGCACTTACGATTAAATATATTTCGGAATTCTCATCGTCAACTACTTCAAAATAACTTTGCATTTTTAAAATATTTTCGGTATCAACAGGGCTGCGTCCGGTAGTATCTATACATATAATATCAGCAGAATTTTTATATAAGCTCAAATATTTATGCAAATCGTTAGGGCTGTCGGCAATTGCAAGAGGTATTTTCATGTGTTCGCAATATTTTTGAATTTGAAAAGAAGCACCTATCCTATATTGGTCGAGGGTAATCATTCTAACGTCTAGGGGCCTCTCTGCTTTTTTTGGAGCGGCAAGAAGATAATAGGCTGCAAGTTTTGCAAGCGTTGTCGTTTTGCCGATACCGGTGGGTCCTACAAGCGCAATTATTTTTCCGCTGACGGTATTATTTTCAGATTTTATGCAAATTGCAGAGGCTATCCATTCGATTACTTTTTTTTGTAAAAATTCAAAATTATCAAGTTCTTTTAAAGTTAATTCGTTATTTATTTTTTCTTTTATTGAATAAATATATTTATTTGTAAAATCGTTTTCTTCGAGAATGGCAATAATTTTTTTTATATTTTCGTGTTCTTCCGAAAATCCTCGTTTTTCGTTTATTTGTTCGGCAAGTTTTTTTACGGTTTCATTTAGAAGTCTTAGTTGATCATTTTGAGCGGCGGCAAGGACATCATTATTCTCCTGTTTTTGCTTAAGCAAAGGATGAATTTTTTCCGCAATTTCCGGAGATTGTAAAATAGCTTCTTTTAAAATCTTTATCCGTGAAGTTTGATCATTTGGAGGTGTAAATGTTTTTTGTTTGAAATTTGCGGAATCTAAATGTTCAAATTCCTGTTTTTCGTTTTTGCTATTATCGTTATCTTGCGGGACAAACGGTTTATTTTGAATTGTAAATACTAAGCGCACAACATCTTTTTCAAATAAGCCTAAAATTCCGCCGGTTTTACCCTTTTCGACGCGTAAAACAAGTACACCCGGTCCGTATTTCTCTTTTATTTTTGCAAGACATTTATCGTATGTTGCTGCCTCTTCAACCAATGCTTCCATTTACTTCTCCCTGCTTATGTTGATTATTATATATCATTTCTATACAATTTTCAATATAACTATCATAGCGAATGAATCATAAAAATGGATATAATCTGCGGGAATATCAGGGAAAAGTATTGTAAAATCAACTTTAAATTTATGGCCGCCTCTAAAGTCCTTTAAAAAAGTAAAAATATGTTAAAAAGATGTATAAAACAAAAAAACTGAATGATAAAATGGTATTAAAAGTAGAAGGATGAACTTTTAAGAAAAATATAGCGATGAGTTATGTTGACAGGTTAAAGGAAAAAACCGATGGTACGGTATCTGTTTAATTATGAATTAAACAAGGAGATAGAATTTCTTTATAACAGATACCGTAATAAAGAACTGTCTGAAGATGATCAATATAATTTGGAAGACTACGCTAAAAAAATTATAAAAAAATATGGACGGTTTAAATTATATAATGCCCTATGCAATTATTTATACTGAATTGCACTAACCCTGAATTGGTAATAAATTTTGCACATCTTTATTCGTGCGGAGGGTTTAATACCTTGTTGCTGCGCAACGTACGCTCTGCGTCGAGGTTGTTGATTTGTGCGTAGCATTTAATACCTGCCGTTCCTCGTCTGCACTCTGCGTCGGAGTTATTGATTTTCCCTCATGTTAAACATCTTTACTTAAATCGGCAATAGTTGTTTTGCTAAGCGAATCCTTCATTGCTTTTTGGGCATCATCCAATTTATCATCAAGCACAAGATGAATTTTTCTTCCCACAGGACATTTAGGATTGGGCTTAGGGTGAAAATTAAAAATATCCCGTTCTTCCTCGCCCTCATTAATTGCATTATAAATATCGAGAAGCGTTATTTTATTTGCGGCTTGAGCCAAGTGCGACCCGCCGACCCCTGCGGCAGTTTCCACAAGTCCCGCTTTTTGTAACTGAAGCAAAATTTTTCTTATGATAACGGCATTTACACCCGTGCTTGCAGAAATAAAATCCGAAGTAACACGCATATCTTTTTCAAAATACAGAATACACAAAAGAGTATGGACCGCTGCCGTAAAACGAACACTTATTTTCATATTTCCAATTATACCATTTTCTTCAAGACTTCGCCAATATCGTCATTGATACAGATAGATTGCTTTTCTATTTTGGGCGGCACAAACGCTTCCCCAAAATTAATGCAGACATAATATGTATTTGGATTTTTTACCGTCATCTGCCAAAACGGATACTTTATTATTCTGGGTGTGTTTCCGCCGACACCGAGTTCAAAGAACAAAACTTTTCCGCCTCCTTCCTGTTGACCGTTTTTTATTCGTGCGGAGGGTTTAATACCCCGACGCTTTGCGTCGTAACAAAGGGTATTAAAGCCGACTGCAACCACCTTATGAGAACAACATACCCCGACGCTTGCGTCGGGGTTGTTGATTATATTCCGAGTTTGCAAAAAACTTTCGTATCGGTTGGCAGCCTTAGACCAGCCCTCCTCTGTAACAAACGTGTCATCTGCCCGTAGGTTCATGCTCATCGGCTTTCCGCAAACAGGACAATGGGGAACAAGTTCTGTCGGGACTTTCATTTCATTACGAAATTCCCACATTGCTCGGATTTGTTTTTCATTGTCATAAGTTTCCTCATGACACGGCTCGCTGCATTGAAACAATCCGTAGTCGCCCTGCGTGTAAAATAGCCGGTTCTTGTCAAAGCCGGCTTTTTGAAAGCAATGGTCTACATTTGTCGTGATCACAAAATAATCCTTGTCCTTCACAAGCGAAAACAAATCTTTATAAACCGGTTTCGGCGGATCCATATAGCGGTTTATCATAATATAACGGCTCCAATATGCCCAATTCTCTTCGAGAGATTCAAAAGGAGTAAATCCTCCGGAATACATATCATGAAAACCGTATTTTACTGCAAAATCTGAAAAATATTTTTCAAACCGTTCTCCGGAATAAGTAAATCCTGCCGAAGTGGAAAGCCCGCTTCCGGCACCGATGACAACTATTTTCGCTTCGGAAAGAACCTGTTTTAATTTCTCAATCTTCTCTGTCATGCAAAAGCCTCCCTATTTTTAGCGGCTGAAAATAAGTCTCCTGTAAATTTCCTCGTCTTTTTCAGTGAACACATTAAACACAACCTTCATTCCGCCGGCAGGATCTGTCACGTTCGGGCTTGAGCCGGATTTCTCATTTTTTTCTTTCCATTCTTTGACGGCAGCGGCCGCGATTTGTGCCGCCTCTTCCTGCGGAAAACCGAAAACGCCTGTTGAAATACAGCAAAACGCTATCGATTTAAGGCCCTTATCATGCGCCAAATCAAGACAAGATTTATAACATGAAGAAAGCAAATCGCAATCAGTTTGAGTAGGATGTCCGTCCGCAATCGGACCGACAGTATGAAGCACAAACTTACACGGCAGATTAAATGCCGGAGTGATTTTTGCTTGTCCTGTCGGCTCTTCATGCCCTTGCTTTTTTATAATCGAATCGCAGGCGGCACGAAGCCTGATTCCAGCAAATGTGTGTATGCAGTTGTCAATACAGGAGTGGCACGGCTGCCAGCAGCCTGTCATTCCGCTATTCGCTGCATTTACAATTGCGTCAACTTTGAGTGTAGTGATGTCGCCTCGCCAAATGTAAAGATCATCACAGGCCGGAACCAAATCCGCGATATCGGTAATTCCGCTCAATTTAATTTCTTCCTGCAAATACTCATCTTCAATATGCAAAAACTCTTCACTTGCAGACACGGCATGACGCACATTCACAAGTGAGCGAAGAAGATATTTTTGCTCTGTTTCACTTTCAGGAGTCTGTACTCCTTTATATTGTGAATTTTCTGCGAGAAGATATTCAATCAAAAAACGCCTCCGCTCTGTCTGTGTCATAATTCACCTCCTTTCGGGCATCTTTTTGCCCGATGTCTGTGTAAGTTATTCGAACTGTTGTTCTAATTAACTTACAGCTATAATATACAACAAACCGCTTGTAATGTCAATAGAACTTCTGATTTTTTATGAAAAAAATCTAAATTTAAAGAACATAACACAGTTTCGTTAATTATTACTAAAACAAAGGGGCTATGTAACGCACTGAATAATATATAATTGATTATCTTCAATTTTATATACAAGCCGGTTTGCCGTATCTATTCTGTCAATCACTGTAAATAAGTATTATATAAATTAATTTTTATTTATAAATCCTTCTGCATTATAATCTCATCGTCGTCTTTGTCGATTTCATAAAAGCCGAAATTTTCATAGAGGCGTTTTGCTGCTATATCGCCTTCAACATAGCAAAGCTGAATACATGGATATCTTTTTTCGGCTTCTATCATCGAAATCCATTTTTGTAAAGCTGCTTTTCCTAAACCCTTTCCTTGACTTTTTTTATCTATCATAAATTGATCCATAATGCAGACAATTTTTTCACCGTCAATCCAATCTCTCTGCATTATAAGACCTATGGGTTTATCCGAATGATATACGCCAAAAACTTTTGCATTTTCTTTTCTGTAAACAAAGGCTCTTGCAAGGATTGTAACATTTGAGGCTGCAAAATTTTTTTGTTCTTCATTTATGGAAAGAGAATTGATTATTCTCCAATTATCGGGAGTAACCTCTTTAAATTCAATTTTATATGGAGTAGGGTGGTTAGTTTTCATAAAAATATAATATAAAGTTTAGGTGTAAATTTCAATAGACCAATAATATTTATTGGAAAAATATTTATAGGTTTTGTCTTTTAGTAAAATTTTAAATTCTTTTTCGGTATAAAAGTTTTTCATTATTTCATACTCGGTGCCGTCTTTAAGTTTTCGTATTTGATAGGTATTGCCGTTTTTATCGGTTTTGGATATCGGAGTACTTTCTCCTTTCACAAAAAGGTTGTCCATAAAGAATATTAAAGAAGGCTTTTTAGTTTTTTCTATGAGAGTTTCGACAAGATTTAAAAATTTATGTTTTGTCAGATGACTTGCCAAAAAGCCTATAAATATGCCGTTGTATTCGTTATTAGGTTTATAGTTTCTATAATCCAAAATTGCAAATTCCGGCTTGCAGATTTTAAATATTTTTTGTTTTGCAAGTGTCAATACTTCCTTATTAATGTCGGTTGCAAGTACGGTTTTTGCAGTTTCTGTTAATGTTTCCGTCCAAAATCCGGTTCCGCAGGCGAGTTCTAATACATTCCTGTTTTGGAAAAGTTCTTTAATATAATCTTGATATTCAAGAATGCTTTTTTGTCTTTCCGGTTTTTTATATATATCTTCATATTCTTTTGCTCTTTTTTTGTAATATTCTATCATAGGTTTTACTTTTCCATTGACAGCTTTAAATTCCCTTCATAATCAAGATCACCGTCCAAACCGAAGACTTTGAAAATTGCATTCTTATCTTTTTTGTTTGCCGGATTATTTAAGCTGCCGCCGGCTGCGGGATAAAATGGAGCATTGGATTTTGCTTTTATACATTCTTCCAATTTGTCTATCTCCAAGAAACAACCTATTAATTCCGCTCTGTAATTTTTATGATACCAGTCTTCATCCTCGTATAGAGCATATTCTTTTAAAGACATTTCTTTATATATCAAGCCGTATTGAAGATAGGCAATATCTCTGTCCTGATAATTTATACTCTCGCTTGTCGATATCGGAGCATCATTTAAGTCTTGATACGTAACTTTTCTGTTTCCGATAATTTTATATTCGCCGTAATAAATATTGTTATCCATAAGGGGCTGTGCAGGGAGGGATAAGTTTTTTTCCAATTCGTCAAGATCAATGTTGATGCTGTCGCTTATTTTATGATAGACCTTTACAATTAAAGCCGTTCCCATCAAATTGTTAAGACCGTAGTTTTTATTCTTTTTAAATTCGGGTGTTTTTCTTAATTTAACAATATCGATTAAAATTTTACCGAAGCCGTATTGCCGTCTTCCTATTTTAAAAGCAAAGATATCCCCTTCCTTATATTTTTGATGCTCTCTTTTTTCATTTTTAAAATTTTCCAAATCGGCTAAATCTTCTTTCGATGTTTCCTTTATCCATTTTTCAATCCAAGAATTGAGAGCGGAAGCCTTGCTTTCTTCCAACCTTTCGGAATAATATGTTTTTTGTGTGGTGTAGTTTCCTATGCAAACATATCTGCTTCCAAATGAAAAATATAAGCCTATTCTTCTAAATGATTGAGTTGCCGTAAAGTTTAATTTTTTTGGTTTTCCTTTTGCCGTTTTAGGCAGTACAATAGTTCTGTTCTCGGCGGTTTCAATATCAAGCTCATTTTCTTTATAGTAAAAAGCCTCGCCTTCAGAATCCGATGCCGAAATTTCTTTTTTGATAATATTGCCGTCAAAGTAATAGAGGGTGCCTTTTATATCCATTACTTCCCAGTGATCTTCAATCGGATTTAAGCCCAGATATTTTCTTTGCTCGTTGGTTAAAATAAATTGTTTATTCATATTTTTCCTACTCAAGCCGGCAAAACTTTATATAACGAGTTTCTCCAAATATGAAAATATTTTAGAAACTGCCTGCTTGTTTTCTTCGGTCATGTTCA
>CALINC010000060.1 GCA_938045195.1 uncultured Treponema sp. | reverse complement strand
CAATCGCTCTTATTAAATCATCCGTTGAATAGTCTTTTTGCAATCTGAACGGAGGTATGAGAGTAACATGGATTGGTGTACCATGTCCCGACTTACATCCGTAAGCCCTGTTCATATATCGCCGGCAATCTTCAAGGCTAAGACTTATATTCTCCGGCAATAAGACGCCTATAAAATGCGTCTGCTGCGGAATATTGTTTTGTTTCATGCTTGTGATTATAGCATAGAATTGTTTATTATTCCATATTACGATTACGCATATTTAATTTCTACCATTTCCTTGTACATTAGATAACATTCGAGATGCATTCGAGCGATATAATGTCGACAAGGCAACCGCATCACAAAAGTCGCAGATGATATGGAGAATAAATACTCATTGTTAATCATACAGAGATATAATTTTTGTTTCATAGACGCTTTTTTCTTTGTTGATATTTGGCGTACTAGTCCGGGAGCAAATTCATAGTTATCTCCCTTAAGTATGGATGTATTTTGCCGCTTGATAATTTCTAATTCTCAAAAACAATCCTCATCAAATGTTACATCAAAACTCCAATGAAGCTTATTTTCTATCCCTCAATGTGCTCTCATCACTTTACCGCCCTTTTGCACATCTTTAAGAGAAATAATCAACATAGGGGCTGTCCAAAAAGTATGCAGGCATAGTAGAATCAGAGCATGAGTAGAGGAGTCAGTAGTAAAATAACGTTTAAGATGTATGATCAAAGTGAACGGTGGCTATTGCCCCCGAGCTTAGAAGAATTGGTGCCGGAGAATCATCTGGTAAGAGTAGTCAGCGCAACGGTGGATAAAAAGGTAATATGTCCTTTTTTCAGTTCAATAAACTTTTTCAATCTGCCGATTTCATATTCTATTCGGGAAACTAGTGCTTATCCGTATGGCTGCATATAAATGCGATAATATACACTAATTATTAATATCCGGTTCTTTATTCATATTGATTATTTTTTATTTCCGGTACGTTGCCATGCCATGCCGAGTATCATTGACAGTTAGGTCATTATGGTCTATAATGCCGTATCAAAACGCAAACCGCACAGCAAAAAGTCAGGGTTTCGATTTTTTGGGAATTTAGACATAAGCTGTGTTTATCGTTTTTCTCAGTGACTTTTTAGGGGGTATGAGAGTATGCATATTGTAGAGGCAAAAAAAATTACGGAAGAAGTAAAACGGATGGCGCTTGAAGCCGCTTATTTTCTTCCTGAAGATGTTTTTAAAAGCCTTAAGTTTTCGCGCGAAGCGGAAAAGTGGTCTTTGGCACGCGATACACTTGATCAAATTATCGAAAATGCCGAAATTGCAAAGAACACCAATTCACCGATGTGTCAAGATACCGGCATGGCGGTTCTTTTCGTAAAAATTGGGCAGGAAGTAAAAATTGAGGGCGGCTTTATAGGAGATGCAATCAATGAGGGCGTTAGGCAAGCGTATTCCGAAGGGTATCTTAGAAAATCAGTTGTAAAGGATCCCGTTTATAATCGGGTAAATACAAAAGACAACACGCCCGCCGTTATTCATTACGAGATTGTACCCGGCGATAAACTGCACATTATGTTCGCCGCAAAGGGGTTCGGCTCGGAAAATATGTCCCGTCTTGCAATGCTCAAACCCTCCGACGGAATAGAGGGCATTAAAAAATTCATCTTAGAAACCGTTGAACTTGCAGGGCCTAATCCCTGTCCTCCGATAGTTGTAGGGGTCGGTATCGGCGGAACGGTAGACAAGGTAACCCTCATTGCAAAAAAAGCATTGATGAGGGCTTTCAACTCTTATAATCCCGACCCGTTTTATGCCGATTTGGAAAAAGAAATGCTTGAAAAGATAAATGCACTCGGCATCGGGCCGCAAGGTTACGGCGGTAAAACAACGGCTTTGCGGGTTATGGTAGAAACCTATCCGACGCATATTGCAGGGCTTCCCGTTTGCGTAAACATAAATTGCCATGCGACGCGCCACAAGGAAGTAGAATTGTAAAAAGAGGTGAACAGATATGAGCGAACAAAAAAAATTAAAAACGCCTTTAACGCGTGAAGATTTAAAAGATATAAAAGCCGGCGATATTGTGTTAATTTCGGGCTATATTTATACGGGACGCGATGCAGCACATAAACGCTTATGCGAACTCTTAGAAAAAGGCGAACCGCTCCCGATTGATGTAAAGGGTGCTGTGATGTACTATGTGGGACCCACTCCTGCCAAGCCGGGTGAGCCGATAGGTTCTGCAGGGCCTACAACGAGCTACCGTATGGACGCATATACGCCGCAGCTTTTAGATGAAGGTTTAATGGCGATGATAGGCAAGGGCAAACGGAATGAGGCGGTTATTGCAAAAATAATTGAACACGGGGCTTGTTATTTTGCCGCTATCGGAGGTGCTGCGGCTTTAATTAAAAGCAAGATAAAATCGGCGGAACTTATCTGCTATGAAGATTTGGGTGCCGAAGCGGTTAGAAAGCTATATGTTGAAGACTTTCCGGTAACCTGCATAATAGATGCAAAAGGAAACAATCTGTATACATTGGGCAGAGAAGAATATTTAAAAAATTGCGGTTAAGTGAATTGCCGCTGACGCTATCCGTAAAAATAAAGAACGTACCCACAGCATCGGCTGCAAGTACGTTCTTCAAACTGATACATAAAAGCTAAGCAAAAAATTATAAAATGCTGAAGACGGGAATTGAACCCGTACGGCATTACTGCCAAGGGATTTTAAGTCCCTAGTGTCTACCTATTCCACCACTTCAGCGATTTCATTATAATACACAAAAACAAATGGAGTGTCAATATGTTTTCGGATTCTCATGCACATATTTTTAGTATTTTACAAAAAAACGGCGGTAATCCTTCATTTTTAAAAGAAATGGAGCTTAAAGGTTTTAAATTCGTAATGGATATAGGAACTGAACCCGGCGATTTAGCCGAAAGGAAAAAAGCGGTTTTGGAAGCCTGTAATGGAAAAATACCCGGCTTTATTTGGTTTTCGGCGGGACTTTGGCCGCATGCGTCAAGCATTGCCGAGCCCGAAAAATCCATGCGGGTTCTAAAAAACGACATACATACCCTTTTGGCTGAAAAACATACATACTGTGCCCTCGGAGAATGCGGGCTTGACCGCTATTGGAACGGTACTAACGCCGTTGCAAATGCTTCCAATAACGGCATAGAAAAAGGAACAACCGATGTCGCCGGTGAAAAATTTTTATTTAAAGAACAACTAAAATTTGCACGCGAAAAAAATCTTCCGGTTATTATTCATTCCAGAGATGCTTTTAAAGAAACGCTTGAATGTATAGATGACGTAGGGTATCACAACGGAATAATTCATTGTTATTCTTATGGAACCGAAGAGATAGTCGAATTTATAAAGCGGGGTTGGTATATTTCGTTTTCGGGAAATATAACCTATCCTAAAAAACATGAAGATAAAGAAAAAACAGCACAATTCTTAAAAGCTGTTCCTAAAAATAGACTTCTTTTAGAAACCGATGCCCCCTATCTTACGCCGGTACCTTTTCGGGGTAAGGTAAATACGCCTCTGTTGATAGAATATGTTTACGCAACAGCCTCTGAAATTTTAGGAATAAGTATGGAAGCCCTTGCCGAGCAAATTTATGCAAATTGTTGTGAATGTTTTGCCGTAAAATAGCCTCTTTTGCCTTAAAGCGGAAATTTTAGTATATTAAAACTATCTGTAATAATTCAGTATTTTGTATTCTTATTTTTGGAGGCTATTTTATGGCGCAGTACAAGTTTGAAACCGAAGTGAATCAGCTTTTGAAGTTGATAATCCATTCACTGTATTCAAACAAGGAAATTTTTCTAAGGGAACTTGTTTCCAATGCGTCCGACGCACTGGACAAGCTCAAGTATTTAACCGTATCTGACGAGGCTTACAAACAAATTCAGTTTGCCCCCCGCATTGATATTTGCTTTGACGAAACCGCAAATACGCTTACTGTCCGCGATACGGGAATCGGTATGAATGAGGAAGACTTAAAAAGCAATATAGGTACTATCGCTCGATCCGGCACAAAAGACTTTTTAACAAAACTGGCTGAGTCGGACAAAAAAGATTCTAACCTTATCGGGCAGTTCGGTGTCGGTTTTTATTCCGCCTTTATGGCAGCCTCTAGTATTGACGTTATCTCAAAAAAAGCGGGAGAAAGCGATGTTTGGAAGTGGACTTCCGACGGGAAAGGCTCATACGATCTGGAAAAAGTTGACGACTCAGCCTTTCCGCTCATTGATGAAGTGCCGGAAGGAGCAAACGGTTCGTGTGTCATTCTTCACTTAAATAATGAAGATTCCGAATATGCGACCCGCTGGCGGATAGAAAATATCATCAAAATGTATTCCGATCATATTGCTTTCCCTATTTATCTGCACTATACGCAAAAAGAATATGATGACAAGGGTAAAGTAAAATCGGAAGCCTTTAAAGTCGATAAGATAAACGACGGCAGTGCATTATGGCAAAAGTCAAAATCGGAGTTAAAGGAAGAAGATTATTATGCCTTTTATAAATCGCTTTCCCATGATTCCGAAAATCCGCTTGCCTATATTCACACAAAGGCGGAAGGAACTCAGGAATATACGACGCTCTTTTATATTCCGGCAAAAGCTCCGATTGATATGTTTCATGCGGATTATAAACCGGGCGTAAAACTCTTTGTAAAACGCGTTTTTATTACCGATGACGAAAAAGAGTTACTGCCGACCTATTTACGCTTTGTCCGCGGTATTATCGACAGCGAGGATTTGCCATTAAATGTCAGCCGCGAAATTTTACAGCAAAACAGGATTCTTACTTCAATTAAAAATGCGTCTGTCAATAAAATTTTATCGGAATTAAAAAAGATGGCGGAAAATGACAAAGAAAAATATAACACCTTTATTCAAGAATTTAACCGTCCCTTAAAGGAAGGCTTGTACGGCGACTTTGAACATCGGGAAGAACTTGCAGAACTGGTGCGTTTTAAGACCACGTCCACAGAAGTAAAAGAAGATGAATGGACGAGCTTTGCCGATTATGTTTCGCGTATGAAGACTGAACAAAAATCTATTTACTACATTACCGGAGAAGATGAAAAAACGCTCCGCCAGTCGCCGCACTTGGAAGCCTACAAAGCAAAAGGCTTTGAAGTGTTGATAATGCCCGATGAAATTGACGACATCGTAATTCCTGCTTTGGGAAGATACAAAGAGTGGGAGCTCAAGGCTGCAAATCGGGCAGGTTCGGACAAAGAACTTAATTCAAAAGAAGAAGAAAAAGCCGCAGAAAAAAAAGAGAAAGATTTTAAACCTGTTTTGGAAAAAATCAAAGAAGTCTTAGGCGATAAGGTAAAAGAAGTCCGTTTTTCAAAGCGTCTTTCCGATTCTCCTTCCTGCATTGTTGTAGACGAAACCGACCCAAGCTTGCAGATGGAGCGGATGATGAAAGCAATGGGGCAGTTTACAACAAGTACAGTAAAGCCCATTCTTGAAGTAAATGCAGATCATATTTTGCTTCAAAAATTAAAGGACAGCTCGGATAAAACATTTATCGAAGATATGTCTAATTTGCTTTTAGAGCAGGCACTTTTAATCGAAAGCGGCGAGTTAAAAGCTCCCGTTGATTTTGTAAAAAGATTGAATAGGTTATTGGCAAAATAAAAAAATCACCTCTTGAGCCTGCAAATCGGACTCAAGAGGAGGTAGGAAAACATTGACACAACACCCCATGCATGCTACAATATACGTATGAGCGAGTTATTATCTGCCCGAAAATTGCCGATA
>CALINC010000059.1 GCA_938045195.1 uncultured Treponema sp. | reverse complement strand
ATACGGCGGGTTCCCAATCACGATATCAAAGCCTTGTTTTGAGGGTCGGTTAAACACATCACTGAACCAAGTATGCCATAAAAAGAAGTTATTATTTTCATGCAAATCAATTTTTTCAAGTGCTTTAACTATTTTTGGTGGAAGCTGCCTTTCTTTTAGAAGCAGAATGACTTTTTCTTCTATTTGTTTTCGAATTTTAGATTTAGCAATATTATCTTTCGGAATATAATATCCATTAATAGCAACTAAAAGCTCCTCAATCATTTCTTCACTGTCAAAAAGTTCACCATTACTCTGAGTAAGATTACTCAAATCTTCCCCCTCATAACTTTCCAATAAACTGTTACCTTGCATGATTTTATAGTCAAGGTTGGGAAGAGGGAGCGGTATTTTTTCATCGACGATGATAGCAAGCCAAAAGCGCAGACGGGCGATATCAACGGCGCCTTTTTCAATATCGACTCCGTAGATATTTTCACGAACAATCTCCTTTTTAATGCGTGAGCGATTTTCTTCATCGGCGATGTCTCCTTCCAGCAAAATTCTGCACGCAAAAAGTTCATTCAGCATTCCCATCGGGAAAGCCCCCGAACCGACTGCAGGGTCGCAGATTTTGATATTTTTTAGTGCAGATAAAACTTTCTTCTTATCCTTTATCGTTTGTATCTCATGATTTAAGACCAAATTACGCATTGCCGGTTCGTCCTGTGTTTCTTCGGTAAGGTATGCTATAAGGCTTTCGCGGCACATATATTGTACAATTTCTTTTGGAGTATAAAATGCACCTTTATCTTTGTTATCTTCCAGAAGATTTTCAAAAATCTTCCCAAGCATTTCAGGGTCTACGCCGACTTCCCGATCTTCAGGATCGGTTTCGTCAATAGTGAAATTATAACGGGCGAAAAAATCTAAAAGACCGCAGCTTGCATCATACGGATAGCCGGTATTTTGACCGCTACGGAAAGTCCGTTCGATCTCCTTTTGCTTAGGATTACCGAACAATACCGCCGGAAAAATAACCGGAATACTGTCTTCCGGATCCTCTTCAAAAAGCCCGCCATTCAAATACGGCACTTTCCCGAAACGGTCAAGCAATGCTGCATCCCAACCCTTTTTCTTAAAATGGTGTTTTCGTTCTTCGGGATTTGTATTTAACATACCAAAAAAGAGCGGGTCAAGTACGATAGAAAGGAAATTATTTTGTTGCTCTGTACTTGATTTTTCAAAAAGATGCTGTAAATAATCCCTGTCGCCGTCATTCCAGTTATCGTCTGAACAACCGAGCCATCCTTTTTTCTGTAAGAACTGAATAAATACGAGCCGTCCCATCATCTTTTTGATATAATCACGAACTTTCTTTTCTGCCTTTTGTTCATCCCCATTGCAGATTTGTTGAAAGTGTGCAAAGATTTTTGTATGAACTTTTGCTCCGGCTACAGCTCTGTTTTCATAGCCCGATTTTCCTTTTGCTTTGATATAGCGTTTACCGGTAATGTATTGCACAAAATCTTCATAAAATACCTTATATTCGGCAAAAAATTCCTTACTCAGAGCTTCTACACTGAATGCGTCCAACATATCGTCAACGGTTATATCAGCAGAATCGGCTTTTTTAGATAAATGATGAAAGCGCTCTGTAATAGTCCGGCAGGGATGTTCTATCCCACACAGATAGGTATACCGTTTTGCACTTGTGCTGGTTTGCAGTGTCTCTGCTCGGTATGCAAAACTTACCCGCCATTCATTTTGGTTATCAGCAAAATGGAAAAAGATAAGTGCTGAGGTATTATCTTCCATAATTTTGCGGATACAATTCTGAATACTAACACGGTTGCGTTTGAGGTGTACTGACGACTGTACTTCTACATCGGCAAATGTTACGGGAAATGTCCCTGCAACTTGTGCTATGATTGAAGCCTGTAAAACATTCTTTTTATCGGATTCTGCCAATGCAATCGGCGTTGTTTTTCGTAAATCCGTTGCGTTTTTGAAAATAGGAAGAATTATATCTTCGTAGATTTTGTCTTTTCCGGGATAGGTTTGTTCAAAAATAGTGCGAAAATCAGTCATAGTGTGCTCCTTAATAATGTTATTTCTTTGCTTTTAATTTTTTTTCCAGATTTTCAAGAGCCTTTAATTCAAGCTCATCTGATTTATCTGCTTCAGAAGCATAAAAAGCCTTACGCTTTGTATCAAATTCAAGATATATAGCTAAAATCATAGGCAGCGCATAATACGTAATTTCATAGTTTTTGCCATCAGAGGCAGTTGTCAAGTAATTCTTGACAACTGCTTTTTCATCCAGTTCTTTGTCTTTGAAAATATTTGCAATATGTAAACTGATATTTTGTTTAGAACTCTCAAAAAGTAAAGCAATCTGCTGTTGATTCATCCATATCATACCGTCCTGTGCATATAATTTCACATTAGTTTTACCATCTTCAGTATTATAAATAATTATTTCATCTTTTTTTTCTATCATACAAGTTTTTTCCTCTCTATCTTTCCGTGATAAGTGCTATTGATAATGCAGTGTGTGTATCGGTTTCAGTTTTATTTTGATGCGCTAATTGATAGAGTTCTGTAATGGCATCTGCCTTATTGCCGAATAACTCATCATCGTCGAAGTTTGTTTTTAAAACTTGTTTTGCTACTGTAACATTGTGGTGCATGAGTGCCTCGGAAATGACATTGAGCATATCGTGCAAGTTTTCAGAATTAATGCTTGTGTATAATTCTTGTATTTTAGTTCGTGCTTGCGTTATCTCTTTGTTCTGTTTGCTTTTTCTTTCCCTCATAATCAATGCTGAGTTTTGTTTATCTTTTTCATAGCATTCCATAATCAAATTCTTACAGGCTGTGATGGTATCCATATTTATTTCAGACTGTTGTGTTTCAAGTTGTATCAGTGGTTTTAACGCTTCAAAAAACTCAAGTTGGCTAACTTGCTGAGTCTTAATGTTGGACGAAAGATATAATAATGATTGCATATACTCATGCCGATCGTTATATTCGTGCATCGCAGCAAATGATCCGTGTCGTAGATTTTGTATGGCAGAAATAACAGGCTTGTCTATCGCTTTTAGTTTGGTATACTCATCCGGCTGTTCTTTTTGAAATGCCCGTAATTCTGCAATAAACGGCATAATAGGAGATTCTTCATCATCATCGACTGTATATACCGGCAGTGAAAAATGCCGTACTGTTTCTTTTGTTGAATAAATTTGCGAATCTTCACCGAATAATTCATGAAAGGCTTGCAATTTTATATATGTTCTATTCTTAATATTTATTTGTGCATCACCCAATGTTGAAGGATAAAAATTATAATTCCATATTTCTTTTGCTTCCGTACCGATACGGTTAATACGCCCAAGCCGCTGCATAAGCCGTGTTGCATTCCACGGCGAGTCATAATTTAAAATTGAATTAGCTCGGTGCAGGTTTACTCCTTCGGAAAGGACATCTGTGGTAATCAGTATTTGATAGTCATCCCGCTTTTCGCCCTTGTAATTTGCATCAAAATTTGCCGCAATAATATCTTTCATATCATCACGATTTGCTGCCGTAATTGAAAGAACATTGCAATGCGGTATCGGCATTTCGTATAATTTTTGAACCAATGCTTTTTGAGTTGCAATACATTCGGTAAAAATAATTAACTTTCTATTCTTATTTCTTCTTTTATTTAAGAATTGATTAGCTGTTTCATAAATAAAGGTACTCATTTTAGGATCTGCCGTTTGAACATCCCATTTTGAACATAAGTTTTTGATAAGCTGTAAATCATTCTGTAATAAGGTGATATAGCTTTCATCAAAATCAGTTCTTTTATATTCTTTATTAGAACCTTCATATTCGCTTCCGGAATTTCTTTTATTCGCTTTATTCGCTTTATTCGCTTTATCTGCGAGCATGTTAAGGCACTGCTTAAATCCCCCATTTTTTTTGAGTGCCCTATCGCTAAGTTCTTTATTTACATCCAAATCGGGGCAAATAAAAATACGATTTACTTCCCACATCCTAATCATATTTTCAGTGTAGCGGGAAAGGTTATGCAGAGACTCTTTAAAGGCTGCTTGGCTGCTTTCAAGCCGTTTAACCAGCAATATTTCCATCAGCTGGGCTAACCGTTCCGCCGTATTACTTACCGTTAAATTTTTTACTTCGTATAATGCACGATGCTCTTTGTTTTTCAGAAATTCAATCGCTCTGTAGCGGTAATAACCGAGGCCGTCTTTCCCGGCTTCTGTTCCGAGTGCAAGCAGCTGATTTCCCGCTTCGTCTATCTCAATCTGACTCACCTGCGGTGCAATAATATTGAGGGTTGTGTTAAAAAGCTGCTCCAGCTCTCCTTTCATCTCATAGGGTATTTCAATCGGTTTATTTATTTTAGGAAATTTCAATGCTTGAGTTTTTACATCGTCTTGATAATATTTTTCAATATCCGTTCGAGTACGTCTGATTATCAGCGGTTCGACAATATGTTTCCGTATATCTTTATTGTCCTCAATAAGATTTTTTTTATCTTGAGCTAATTCTTCCGATGTCTTTTGAATTTTTATCCCATTCACAAGTTTATATCGTTGAATATACTGCTTGTATCGGTCTTGTTTCTCTTTAAAGTAGCGTTCAAGATCATTTCCAAATTCGCCGAGGTTACACAGGGTTGCATTTTTATGTTCACGCTGGAATAAATAAATTTGATTCCGTAAATCATACGGAGTATTATTTTGCGGGGTTGCCGAAAGAAGTAAAATATATGGATGATGATTTATACTTCCTATTAAGTCATCAAGTTTTTGATACATGAGTGTATTGCTGTTCCTAAAGCGGTGACTTTCGTCAACTACAATCATTCCGTATTGTTCTTTTTTAAATACGATATCAAAATCATTTACATCAATATAGCCGTCACTTTCGCCGCTGTCATCAAGACGCCCGATTGTGGTAAGGTTAATACGCTGTGCAATTGTTTTCTGAGGAAATTCGTTTTTGTCGAAATAGTTGATTGAATCTAGCCAACTCTGGTGAATAGCGGGAGGGGTAATAATTAACACCGGATGAGTAAAGTCCGTTTCTATCAAGTGCCGTTTTACGATCATCAATGCAGTAAAAGTTTTGCCGAGACCGACTACATCGGCAAGGATAAAACCGTGGTGCCGCTTCATAATTGCAAAACCTTGATTGACAGCTTGATTTTGATAGGTAAGCTGTTTGAACTCCTCGTCATGAGGGATATATTCATCAGGAGTGATTTTGCCGTCGCCGTTTATTACTTCATCAAACTGATCGATCAAAAATTTAATATAGGTTTGATAGGGAGAAAGTTCGGTATACGGCGGTTCATGTTGAGGTTTGGTTTGATCTTCCTTTTTTTCACTTTCTATCCCTATCTCCGATTTTTTCAGCACCTCTTCTAAAAACTCTTGCGTCCAATCGGAAGCTAATGCCCATTTTTCATTGAACCATGAGATATGACCTTTCGACCTGTTTATTTCATCAGGTTTTGCAGTGATAATCTGGGGTACCGTTTCCAAATAATTCAGTTCGGAATTTTCCTGTAATCCTTTTCCTGTAAAGTTGCTGCTGCCTATAATGCCGAAAGCTCTTCCTTCACCGTAAAAAATATAGCACTTTGAATGGAAGAATTGCTGCTTATCATTATCTGCACCTCGAAAAATACGTATTTCTATTTTGGGGTCTTTTTGTCCTTCATGCTGTTCTTTGCAAAAGTTCAATAGTAATTGCACAGCCGGAATATATTCCGATTTCACTTTTAAATCGGCAAGATCGGTTCTGATAAAATCTTGAGGATAATTGGCATCTTTATATTTAACGTCGGCACTGTACTGCGCAAAAAGATACGGGTCCTTCCCGATAAGAATGCGCAGGTGTGTGTCCGCTGAGTGTTCCAAGAATGCCCGAAGTTCTTCTGCAATCAGCTGTATGCCGGGAATATCCCAGTAGCCGGTTGCAATGTCGATGCGGGTAATACCTGAGATGTTGATCAGTTCTTTGAGCGTATCAGTCAGTTTTAAATGTTCGGAATTGTCAATCAGCGTACTTTGCATTTTTTCCTCTTATGTATTTCTATTTTGCCGTAATTATATTTTCAAAACAATGGGTACAGTATATCACAGTATGGGTAAATTTAAAAGACTGCACATACGAATTTAAAGCTCGTTTTTTATTAATTTTTCGCTTTCGAACAACCATAGGGGGACTCTTTTTAGGGGGCCGGCGGCATTCTATTCGTATTGACATAAGCTCCCTTATATTATACAATTGTGTCAGCTTTTATAGCTAAACCGGAGAATGACTTATGAAAGAAATATACGGAACGGTTTACGATAAAAATAACAATCCTCTTGAAAAAGCCCTAGTAGCCCTCCTTAACAATAAATTCGAAATTGAATATTCCGATGAAACAAATAATGAAGGAAAATTCAATTTATCTGCTGAGCCGAAGTATTATCCGTTTTTTATTGCTGTAAAAGAGTACAAAGAAAATTATCTTGAATACTGGAGTCAAAATATAGACCTTGATGAGGATTTGGAAATTAATCCTAAAATAGATGTGATTGAGATATACGGTTTACACTGTTTTCAAGTTAAGGGAGCAGGTAACTATTTAATGGTCTACTTTAGACCCATGAGCCTAAGTAAGTTTAAGGCAAACGAAAAAAATATTGTTCCCGATATAGGTAAAGAATCTTTAACCGTATCTGTAAACGGTGAATTTTGCGAAATATTGACTCTTTCCTATGTTGAAGAACAATTTCCTGATGCCCAAATGACATCCTTTCTTATACAGATTTCAACGGATGGGGTAAAATTTTCCGGTAAGAATAAACTTGAACTTAGCATAACCGATAGGAACGGAGACTATGGAGAAGCTTCAATATTCTTTAAACTTTAATTTTTCTATAAATTTTATAAGGAGATACTAATGCAAAACAAAACTGCACCGAGATGGAATTTAAAAAATATTTATCCAGATTTTAAATCAAAAGAATATGCGGAATCAAAAAAGAAAATTCCTGCATTGACTTCCAAGTTTGAAAAACACTTAAAGGCTTTTTCGGATAAGGACTTAAAAAAATGGCTTGTAAAAGCTTTGGATATTTTAAACGAGTTTAATGCCGAAGCCGAAACTCTTTATGCCTATGCTTCGTCCGTGTATACAACCGATACCGAAAACAAGGAAGCTTTATCTGAGCTTAACTCGATATCGGCTCTCTTTGTTCCGTTTACGCCCCTTGGAGTGCGCTTTTCGAATATCTTGGCTTCCGTTTCCAAAGAAGTAAAGGCCTTGATTAAAAACGACAAGGATTTAAAATATGCTTCCTTCTATTTGGAAGATACATTGTTTTGGCAAAAAAAACAGATGAGCGAAGACGAGGAATCCTTGGCTGCCGATCTAGCCCGCTCCGGTGCTT
>CALINC010000058.1 GCA_938045195.1 uncultured Treponema sp. | reverse complement strand
ATTCGCAATCCGCTTTAGCGGATAAGATAAACCGTTTCCTTACAGAACAAGCCGAAAGGCTTGATAAAGTCTGCGCTTGATGAATTTATGGGAGCGTCAATTCTAACCCTTGAAATCCAAACCAATTAAATAGGTTTCAAAACTGGAACGGCGGCATGCTTCCGGTTTAAATGCCCGAGCCGTTTTGAACATTTTCCGCATTGCGTTTAAGTGAAGCTGCTGATCTCCGCCTTGAAATATCTTTACTGCAAAGGTACCGCCTTTTTTTAATTGTTCCTTCGCATAATAAAGAGCCAGTTCTACAAGACCCGAAGAACGAGCCGTATCTACGGTTTTGTTTCCCGTAGTTGCAGGAGCGGCATCGCAAATAACGCTATTATACGGACCTAGTGCTTTTACGGATTTTATAATATTTTTATCAAACATATCGCCTTGAAAAAAAGTAAGCCGCTCATCATAAACTGAAATATCAAGAGGCTTTAAATCGACAGATGTTATCCTGCCGGTTTGATTTAAAAAGCGTAAAACATACACAGTCCAACTACCGGGTGCAGCTCCCAAATCCAAAACAAAATCTGAAGGAGCAAATAGGGCAAATTTTTTATTCATTTCTTCAAGTTTGTAAACCGAGCGGGCGGGATAATTTTCAGAAAAAGCTTTTTTAGACCAATAATCGGGTTCACTGTATTGATTCGCCATTATACTTCCTTTTATAATCGGATAAACAGTGAGGTGCCATTTGCACCGAACTGTTTATCATTTCTCATATAAAAACTTTTTGCAGGGATTTTTAAATCCCGAAAAAAGTTTTTTCAAGCAGTTTTGCATTTTGCAAAACTGCATACAATATGCGATGTTTGCCGAAAGGCAAACTCGCCGGATAAACAGAGAGGCACCATTTGTGCCGAACTGTTTATCACACCTCCCATAAACACCTTATTTACATTAAACCTGTTTAAACCATTCCGGCTTTGCTTTTAAAATAAGGCGGACGGCAAAACCTGTAAGAACAGCTTCAACAGCCATAATCACCGAATGCGAAACGAATATAGCGATAAATGTTTCTTTCGCAAATTTTCCGCCTGTGAGAAGCAAACAAGATAAAACCAAAACAACAAAAATGACCGACAAGGCTCCTATCACAGCTCCTTTTAAAAATACATTGTTTGTTTTCCATTTTTTAAAAATTAAAAATGAAAGCCATGAAGAAATTGAAAGCATCACGGTATTTGCCCCAAGCGTCGTTATTCCTCCGTGCTGAAAAAGAAGTGCTTGAAGCAGCAACGCAGGGAAAAAAGCAAGGGGTGCTTTCCATCCCACAATAATCCCTATTAGACCGCACATTAGGGGATGAACCGAACTGGGCGGTATCGGAATCATAATTAACGAAATGGCAAAAAAAGTTCCTGCCATTAAACTGATTTTCGGAATGTCTTCTTCCTTCGTACCCTTAGCTGCAAAAGCAATGCTCGCAGCCGCAGCAACATACGTTACAGCACATACGGTCGTTGAAAGCCCTCCATCTGAAATATGCATAAATATCTCCTATAAAAATATTTTGAAAAATATTTTTTCAAGCAGTTTTGCAAAATTCAAAACTGCATACAATAATACGATGTTTGCCGAAAGGCAAACTCGCCGGCTAAACAGTGAGGCACCATTTGTGCCGAACTGTTTATCTTTCGAGTTTTTCTGCGTCAAGCACAAAAACATATTCCAGACAATCAAAATCAATAATCGGCTCAACCGATAATTCAAGCGAAGTTTCATAACCTTCTATCTTAATTTTTGAAATAAAGCCTATAGGAATATTTTTAGGGAATAAAGAAGAATCATCAAAGCCGGAGGTTACAATCTTGTCGCCTATTTTTATATCATCGGCATCACGTTTCTTTATATACCGCATTACAAGAGGGTCATCTGCACTGCCTTGTCCGTTTATAACGCCCCTCAATTTTACGGAATCTATTTTTGCCGCAACAAAGCATCGGTAATCAAACACGGGTATCACCATAGAAGAGCTGTGCCCAGCCTGCACGATTTTGCCTACCAACGCCATATTTCCGTTTTGAAAAGCGATTACGGGCATATTTTTGCGTATGCCGTGCTTTGCCCCACGGTTTATCATAATACCGGAATAAAGAGCGTTGGGGTCATAGCCTATAATTTCCGCAGGAATATTGGCAAAGCGTATCGTATCGGAGAATTTTAAAAGAGCCCGCAGCTCTTCATTTTCGCGTTTTATATCCGCATTGGTTCTTTCAATAAGTTCATACTTTTCAAGCTGCTTTGTCAGTTCTGCATATTTTGTTTTAAGTTCCCATAATTCACGGATTGCTGAAAAGCTTTCACCAATAAATGAAGAAACATTGTAAACAGCTTTTTCCGCTCCGGAGCTTACCGAAAAGCCTATTTCTTTAAAATTAAGGATAAACGATCCGCCCGAAAATGCCATAAAGACCGATGAAATTAAGAGGAAAAAGATAAGAAAAAAGGTTTCTATGTTTAATTTGAAAGAATATTTTTTTTTCATTGTAAAAAAGCTAGTTGTTTAAACTATTATAAAGGCTCCTATCCATTGTCATATCTCTAAATACATCGTAATAAAGTCCCGCGCCTATCGCAACGCAGTCCATTGGATTTTCTGCAAGAATAACCGGAACCCTTGCCTCTTTTGAGATAAGCTTAGGCAGTCCTTTCAGCAAAGAACCGCCGCCGGTCATAACAATGCCCCGCTCTACAATATCGGCAGTGAGTTCGGGAGGCGTTTGCGCAAGTGTGCGTTTAATTTCTTCTACAATCTGAGTAACAGGTTCTTTTAACGCCTCTCGTACTTCAACGGAATCTATTTCAAGGCGTCGGGGTAAGCCGGTAATTGCATCGGTACCCTTAATTTCAACTTTTTCGATTGTTTTTTCAGGGGCGGCATTACCTATGCTTATTTTTACGCGTTCTGCAGTCTGTTCTCCGATAATCAAATTATCAACGGAACGGACATGTTTTATAATGGCTTGGTCGAATTCATCACCGCCTACACGGATAGCATTTGAAACAACCATTCCGCACAGCGAAATAACGGAAACTTCAGTAGTTCCGCCGCCTATATCACACACCATATTTCCTGCGGGTTCGTGAATGGGAATTTTCGCACCTATTGCAGCAGCTAAAGATTCTTCTACGACTTTAACATCGCTGGCACCCGCCTTTATTGCACTTTCGTAAACCGCACGGCTTTCGACATCGGTTATACAGCTGGGAATTCCGATAACCATTCTGGGTTTAATAAAACGGCGGCGCGGAAGAATTTTGGAAACAAAATAGCGTATCATTTTTTCGGTAGTATCCATGTCAGCAATAACTCCGTCTTTTAAAGGACGTATTGCAACAATATTTCCCGGTGTTTTCCAAAGCATTCTTTTTGCGTCTGAACCTACTGCAACAACCCTGTTTGTACCGCGTTCCACGGCAACTACGGAGGGTTCATTTACGACTATTCCTTTACCATGCACGTAAATAAGCGTATTACATGTACCCAAGTCAATACCAATATCGGCAGAAAATCTGTTAAAAAATCCCATCATATCCCCCAAATTATTTCAAATTAAGTTTTATCCGCGTTTTTTCGTGCAGCGGGTTAAGTTTTAAGGCTTTTCGCCACTCGGCACGGGCTTTTATTAAGTCGCCCCGAATTTCAAAAACCACACCAAGCCCGTAATGGGCATCAGCTGAGGTCTCGTCTTTTTCGAGAATACTATTAAATTCTTGTTCGGCACCGTTTATGTCGCCATCATCAAGAAATAAACTTCCTAATAAGTATCGGCATTTTAGCTCCAATAGCGTATCTTTTGTTTTTTCTATTGTTTCAAATAAATAAAGTTTTGCATTTTTTTCGTCATAAATTTTGATATAATTTTCTGCAAGGGCAAAAAGCAGTAAATCAGACGGATTTTCTGCGAGAGCCAGTGTAAAGGCCTCTATTGCTTTTTCGGCATCGCCCAAAAGAGAAGCCGACATTCCTAAAAATTCGGGTAAATCATGTGCCGTTACCCCCGAATTCTTTGCATAATCCAAATATTTTACTGCCAAATCGGCATAGTAATACCCTTTTTGATAGTATGCTTTCCCGAGCATATAGGCTATTTTCGGTTTTTCGGAAGAATTAACCCGCCGGATAGCTTGTCTTAAATGTAAAATACAATCATTAAGATAGGGATAACTCACAGAAAAGTCGTTTTGTTCTGCAAAAATATAATATGCGGAAAATCCGTGCATTGCCAGAGCTTCTCCGTCAAAGGGGTGCTTTTTTAAAATGGTTTCGGTTTTACCGTATACAGCCTCATAATCTTTATTTTTCCAATCCGTATATACCGAACGCATCGAAGGAATACCCGTAAAATTTGCTTTGTATTTGTCAAATAAAAACCATACTAAAGCAAAAAATATAAGAATTCCTACAAAGATTAAAAAAGGCGGTAATAGACTTTTTTTTTGTGAGAACCCTCTATATTTTACTTTCCGTTTAAATTTCATATTTTTTCAATTTTACATCAAACCATTTTAAAACACCGCTAAAAAAAACGTGTCAATTTATAAAAAAAGGAACTAATAAGCCGGATTCTGTTCCGTAAAACGGCGGAATCATCTTTCTTATTTCTGCCTTGCAGCAAAAATTCAATGCGGCTAACCCGTAAATTAAGAATCGGACATTCTTTACTATTTAGCCTTGCTCCCGATGAGGTTTACACTGCCCGCGCCGGTTACCCGAAACGCGCGGCGGGCTCTTACCCCGCCTTTTCACCCTTACCCAAAAATAGGCGGTGTCTTTTCTGTTGCACTGTCTGTAAGCTTCAAGCTATTCCGTATAAGCGGAAGTTCTTAAAGCTCCCCGGCCGTTAGCCGGCATCGCGTCCGACGGAGTCCGGACTTTCCTCTGTAAAATACAGCGATTCCATTAGTTCCTTTATAAAACCCGTTAACTGTTCAAAAAAACTATTATTGTTCGTATCCTGAAAGCACTTCGTTTTCGGGTAAATCGTCAAGGTCTGCCAAGCCGCCCATATCCGAATCATCAAAGAAAGCGTCTTGTTCGGTATTGAGTTCGGATTCTTCATAAAAAAGAATACGGCTGCAATACGGACAAAATTTTATGCCGCTTTCAGACCTTACTTCGTTTACAAACTGAGCAGGTAAAATCATATGACAGCCCATACAGACATTTCCGCTCACCGGCACAATTCCAACTCCATGTTTATTTTTTATAATTCTGTCAAATTTAAACATTATTTCGTCGGTTAAATCGGGAGAAAGCCTTTTTTCCTCTTCCCGAAGAGCGTCGATTTTAGCTTGTTTTTTTTCAATTTCGGATTTCATTCTTTTCTCGCTTTCTTCAAGCTCGGCTTCGTTTTGGGCAATCAAATTTTCTTCTTGTTTGATTGCCGTATCCAAAATTTTAAAGTTCCCCTCAAGTTTTTGCAATTCTTTACGAACGCTTTCAGCCTTGGCAACGGCATCATCTATTTCTTTTTGAAGTACTTCATACTCTCGTTGCGTCTCTATGGTATCCATCGCTTTTTCGGACTTTTCCCTTTTGCATTCCGCCTCAAAAAGATCTGCTTTTAAACCGGCAATTGAATTCCTCAGCTCTTCATATTCACTATTTTTTTCGATATAACCCGATTTTAATCTTTCCAAGAGCTGTTTCCTTGTAGAAAGAGCATGAGGAGCATCATCAATTTCCGCCTCAAGTTCATTTCTTTCGGCAATAATATCCTGTAAAGCCGCCAATTTCTCAAATACATCATTATCCATAATATTACCCCTTAATTATCCAGATAATCTTTTAGTTTTCTACTGCGTTTAGGATGACGAAGCCGTCTTAACCCTTTCGCCTCAATCTGACGTATACGCTCCCGTGTTACATCAAAATACAAGCCTACTTCTTCAAGTGTAAGCGGATAGCCGCCGTCTATTCCAAAGCGCATTTTTAAAACTTCCTGCTCTCTATCAGGTAATGTAGACAGAACCCCGTCCAGCTGTTCCTGCAAAAGCGTAAGTTCCGTGCGGTTAGACGGATTTTCTACGCCCTTATCCTCAATGAGGTCGCCAAGCAGAGTATCCTCTTCTTCCCCGATAGGCGTTTCAAGAGAAACCGGTTCGCGGGCAACGTTTTTAACCTGCTTGACCTTTTCAACCGACCAGCCGAGCTGTATGGCAATTTCATCATCATTCGGCTCTCGCCCCAGCTTTTGCATAAGTTGCCTCGATTCCCGATTTACTTTGTTAATTTGTTCTATCATGTGGACAGGGACGCGTATTGTTCTTGCTTGGTCGGAAATAGAGCGGGTTATCGCCTGACGTATCCACCACGTGGCATAAGTAGAAAATTTATAGCCTTTTCTGTATTCGAATTTTTCAACGGCCTTTATCAGCCCGATATTTCCCTCTTGTACGAGGTCAAAAAACTGCAACCCTCGGTTAATATACTTTTTAGCTATGGAAACCACAAGGCGTAAGTTGGCATTAATGAGCTTATCTTTAGCATCTTTCAGCATAGTCTGCCCTTGGCGTATCTCATTTGTCATCTCGATAATGTCGTCTATAGGAGCCTCAAAGTCATACTCAATTTTGCGTATTTTTCTTGTAAGCATTTGAATTTGGCTGTATATATCTTTTACCTCATTCACAGACATTTCAAGCTCTTTTTCCAGTTTTTCACGCTCACGCGGAATTGCAAGCCTTTTGCCGAGTTTGCGTAAATCTGCATAGCTTTTTATTCCGAGCTGTTTCTCTCTGCGCTCTTTTTTTATTTGACAGTCTATAATTTTTTCGGCAGCTTGTAAAAATCTATCGGAAATTTTTTCGATTTCTTCCGATTCTATTTTTATCCGCTTTAAACTGTTAAAAATTTTCTTACGTGAAGTCTGCAATTCGCTGTTTTCCGAAAAACTCTCCAAGTTTTCCTTATCATAGTAATGCTTTTTTAAAGACATATACTGCTTAATTTCCGGATAACTGTGCCGTAAACTATCGCCGTAAACCTGCCGCAGACGCTTTTTTTCTGCCATTTCTTCGCTAAGTTCTTTACGCGGCTTATTCGATTCGGCGGGGTCAAGTTTTGCAAAAGCCTTTTGCCCGATACCTAAAAATTCGGGAATAAGAATACCGCAATTTTTAATTACTTTCTTGATTATGGCTTCGCCCTCTTCCATACTTTTGGAAAGGACAACTTCTTCTTCCGCAGTTAGAAGCTGCTCCTTGCCTATTTCTTGCAGATATAATTTAATAGGATCGTCAACTCCCGCTTCACGCGAAGTTTTTACGAGTTTTTTTGAATTATCTTCTTTTTCAGACTCTTTTATTTCTTCAAAATGAGGCTCCGCTTCAGGTGAATATTCAACTTCTTCTTCAGGCTCATCATATTCATCATCGATAAGCTCGTCATCAGCTTCAAAATCGGAATCCGATTCGGAATTATCATCGTCGTCAGCTATGCCGTCTTCTATTTCATCTGCATGTACTTGAACACCGTTTGCTTCAAGTAAGTCCATAACATCAGGGACTACTTCTGCTGCAAGCAAATCTTCAGGCAGCAAATCATTTAAATCATCCAAGCCGATTATACGTTTTCTTTTGGCATATTCCAAAAGTTTAATAATCGCAGGATTTTTTTCGAGATCAGTCATGTACCTATCCCTTTAATTCTTTTAAAAGAATGTCGATATTCTTTTTTTCTTCCATTAACTCATTAGTTAACCTTACCGAATCGACACCTTTTTCTCCATGTAACAATCTCAGTCTGCCTATAATAGTATCACGCTGTTTTTGTAAAATGTTTTGTTTTATAAAATTTATGCCGTCATCTACTATTTTTTCCGAGTTATCTGCAAATTCCCCGTTTAGGATTGTTTGTGAAACAATCTCTCGTAATTTTTCATCGCGGAATCTTGTCATTAAATTCTCGTAAGTACAAGCATCTTCTCGATAACATTCTTCTAAAACAATGAACAAATCTTTGGCATATAAATCTTCAAAGTCATTGGGGGTCAATTCCGAACGCATTTTAGGAAATAACTCCGGATTGGCAGCCGCAGCTAAAGTTAATCTCAATTCTGCGTTCTTTTTAATACTTACAGGTTTTGGTTTTACTTCGTCAAGTATATGCCCTTTGGCTGATTTTTCAGGCGTAGTTCTATGGTTTAGGTAATCGCCGAAAATAGATTGTTGACTTACACCAAAAGCCTGCGAAAGTTTTGCTATTGCAGACTCCCTTTGAATATCGGATTCCAAGACCTCGATATACGGAAACAAAAAGGCAACAGCCCTCGCCTTGCCTTCAGGACTACTTACGTCAAACCGCATGGCAGCAATTTGAATAAGATAATCATCGTCTAATATAGCGTATTTTAGAAGAAATTTCAAG
Organism: uncultured Treponema sp.; assembly: GCA_938045195.1. GTDB lineage: Bacteria > Spirochaetota > Spirochaetia > Treponematales > Treponemataceae > Treponema_B. The sequence goes on along the minus strand of CALINC010000058.1, from coordinate 18,948 downwards.
CCCTCGCTTCCTTTTTTTTGCAAAATTTCTGCCGGATCTTTTGCATCCGTCATTTTTAATATGCGGACATTCACGCCCATATTCCGGCATAGTTTAATCGCTTTGTATGAGGCTTCCTGTCCGGCTTTATCAGAGTCGAAAGAGAGGTAAAAAGTGTCGGCAAATGATTTTAAGAGTTTTACCTGTTCCGGCGTTAAAGCCGTTCCCAGAGGGGCGGCGGCATTGCAAATACCTGCTTGAAAAAATGCAAGCGTATCCATATAGCCTTCGCATAAAATTACCGACTTTGTTTTGCGTATTTCCGGCAATGCCTCATGAAAGCCGAAAACGGTTTCGCCTTTTTTGTATTGGGGCATATCGGAAGAATTTAAATATTTGGCACCCTCGCCCTCTAAAATGCGGCCTCCGAAAGCTATTGTTTTTCCGTGTCTATCGCATATCGGAAACATAAGTCTATCTGAAAAAAAAGAAATATGTTTATACTTTTTTGAAAACAAGCCTGTTTTTTCTAAAAATTCGGGCGAGTAATTTTTTGATAATAAAAATTTATAAAGCCAATTTCTATTTTTAGGGGCGTAACCTAGATTGAATTTTTCTATTATTTCGTCCGAAACATTACGGCTTTTTAAATAGGAAAGGGCATTTTTGCCCTCGCCGCTCTGCGTTAAAAGATAATGAAAGCTGCCGGCAACTTTTTCGTATAAATTAAGGATTTCCTCTTTTGTTTTATCTTCCTGCGACGGCGTATAGGAACCGTCCTCATAAATAACTTCAATACCGGCTCGTTCGGCAAGACGCTCTACGGCTTCCATAAAGGTTATATGTTCAATTTCCATCAAAAAATTGATTATGCCTCCGCCCTTGTGGCAGCCGAAACAATAGAACATTTTTTTATCCGGCACCACATTAAACGATGGAGTTTTTTCATTATGAAAAGGACAACACCCCCACCAATTTGTTCCCCGTTTTTCAAGACGAGTATAATTTTCAACAAGAGAAACAATATCGGTCATTTCCGTTACGGCATCAATCGTTTTAGGGCTGATTTTAGGCATTAAATCTTTTTCCCCATTCTCCTCGCAGCGACAATATCGCACCCGGTTCCCAAAACATTTTTGATGATAACATCGCCGGTAGAAATCGGAGCGGATACACACACTTTATTTATTTCTTGCATAACGCCGAAAATCATTCCCTTCGGAATAGGGGTAGAGGTTTTTACGGGGAGCGCAGAAAGTTCTGCATCTTCAATCCTAACTGTGGAGCTGATATTCCGGCGGGGGTCTTGCACTTCTTGCATGCCGTATTCAAGCCCCCGTTTGCAGGTGTAGCCTTCAACGATAATCTCCCCGTCTGGGTTGCGGTATGCCGTAAGCCGGCAGCCCATCGGACAGGATACACAAGTGAATTCTTTTTTTTTATTCTGTGCTTCCATTATTGTATTACCTCCGCAGTTATGTCTTCCGTTATATTTTTTAATTTGTCAAAGCTGAGCGGAACGGTTATCATCTCTGAAGGAATCATCTGCTTCATTTTTTTTTCAGCAAGCACCGTAGTGCCTGAACGGACTTGCAGCATTGCGTTTTTATAGATAGCATCAACCCGTAAAAAGAGTGTTGCACCGTCCGGATTTTCCGTTATAATTTTATTCGGCATTATATACCGCACACCTTTTTGAGGCAAGGTTTTAATGCGGGCTTCTCCGCAGATTTTGCCTAGCGCATATAATGCGGCATTTTTTCCAGCCGTGCGGCTTTCTCTTGTTACGAAATCGACAATGTCGTGAACATGCAGCACATTTCCGCAAGCGAAAATTCCGTTTGCTTCGGTTTGCATAGTACTGTCAACAATTGCACCGCCTGTAATTTTATGCATGGGAATACCCGCTTTTTGTGAAAGCTCATTTTCAGGGATAAGCCCGACGGAAAGCAAAACCGTATCGCAGGAAAATTCTTTTTGCGTTCCCTCAATTTCTCTAAATGAAGAATCGATTTGCGAAATCGTAACACCGGTAACACGGTCTTTGCCGTGCACGCATGAAATGTTATGACTTAAAAAAAGCGGAATATCATAGTCTTCCAAACACTGTGCAATGTTCCGATTCAAGCCGCTTGAAAAAGGCATAATCTCTACAACGGCTTTTACCTTTGCTCCCTCAAGCGTCATTCGCCGCGCCATAATAAGTCCGATGTCGCCGGATCCGTAAATAACCACTTCTTTGCCGACGCAAAAGCCCTCCATATTCATCAGCCGCTGTGCCATACCGGCAGTGAAAACGCCCGACGGCCTATAGCCTTTAAGCGCAATTGCGCCTGCCGTGCGCTCGCGGCAACCCATTGAAAGCACAACGGCTTTTGTTTTTATAATTTTTATACCGCATTCGCCTACAACGGTAATTTCTTTTTTTGCATTTAAATCTACCGCCATCGTATTCAGCATAATATCAATATCTTCCGCTTCTACCTTATCGATAAAGCGTTCCGCATATTCAGGACCTGTCAACTCTTCTTTAAATTCGTGAAGTCCGAAACCCGAATGAATACATTGATTCAAAATGCCCCCAAGTTCAAAATCCCGCTCTATTATAAGGACTGACTCAGCTCCGTTTTTCTTTGCTTCAAGGGCGGCAGCTAAACCTGCGGGACCTCCTCCGATAACGGCAACCGCATATTCTGCTTTATAATTTTTAGGAGTTTTCATTTTACACCGCCTTTTAATTTCCCATATACGATGGAAGAATTTGCTCTATCTTTTTTTATTTGCTCAATCGGAAGATTCAATTCCCGCGAAAGAATTTGCAATACGACAGGTTCGCAAAATCCGCCTTGGCATCTTCCCGCTCCCGGACGAACACGCCGCTTTATGCCGTCTACTGTTCTCGCTCCAGCGGGGCGGTTAATAGCTTGTACGATTTCCGCTTCGGTAACGGTTTCGCAGCGGCAGACAATGCGTGAAAATCGGGGGTCTTCTTTTATCAGTGCTTCCTGACCGTTTTTATCAAGTGCAGCAAATTGCGGAATCGGCTTTCGATATTCATTAAAAGTTTTCTTTTTGACAAACGGCACACCTAAGTCTTCGCCCTCTTTTTTTGCAAGTTCAGCAACATACTCACCGATTGCAGGAGCGGAGCTTAAACCCGGCGATTCTATTCCCCCTGCGTGAATAATACCTTTGGCATTTTTTGAAGCATAAATCATAAAGTCGCCTGAGTCGGGGCATGCCCGCACACCCGCAAAAATCCGTATTGTATTTTTAAAGTTGAGCGATGGAACAGTCTTTAAGGCTTTTTCTTCAATTGCTGCAAGACCTTTGGCGGAAACCGAAGTGTCTTCCGCATCGTCTATATCTTCTGCAGACGGTCCTGCTAAAAAGTTACCGTAATACGAGGGAAGGACGAGAACGCCTTTACCCATTTTTGTCGGAGCTTGGAAACAAATGCGATTAACCAGTCCCGAATAGTTTTTATCGAAGATGCGGTACTCGCCGCGTCTTGGTAAAATTGTAAAATCGTGATCGCCTGCGAGTGCTGCAATTGTATCGGAATATAGTCCCGCTGCATTTACAACAAGTTTTGTTTTAAATTCACTTTTTTCCGTTTTTACAGAATATCCCTCATTTGTTTTTTTGATGGCAGTAACTTTTTGCTCAGGCAAAAACTCAACGCCGTTTGTTATCGCGTTTTCCAAAAAGGCGAGTGTCATATCAAAGGGGCAAACTACGCCTGCACTGCCGCAGTACAAAGCACCAACAGCTTCTTTTGAAAGATTCGGTTCTTCAATGCTTAGTTTTTCTTGACTCCAAATTTCCAACAGGTCAGCACCGTTTGCAATGCCCCGCTTATAAAGCATATTGACTGTTTCCATTTCTTCTTCTGAAAATGCAATTACCAAAGAGCCTATTTGTGTAAAGTGCAGCCCCAATTTTTTGTGTAAACTGCGGACTAAAAAATTCCCCCGTACGTTCAACTTTGCTTTGAGAGTTCCCTCTTTTGTATCATAACCGCCGTGTATAATGCCGCTATTTGCCTTACTGGTTCCGCAACCGGCTTCCAATTCTTTTTCGAGCACTAAGATTTTCAATTCATATTTTGAAAGCTCCCGTGCAATACATGAGCCGACCACTCCGGCTCCGATAATCACAATGTCATACATTTTTTTATTGTAACACGAAATTACGGTTTGGTCTATTAGGGAATTTTTGTAAGATTGTGCATTTCATCAACAAGCCGATTGCTGCCATCAAATATTTCATCAGTTATCTAAAATTATAGTTTGTAACTATAGGTTTACGGTTATGCCTAATATCATTAAAATATTCATAAAGGCTTAAACCTAAGAAAGACCCCATAATATTATAAACATTTTTATAACCGTTCCCTTGTAAGGCGCAAATTGCATTATAACTTCTTTGACTTGAGCGGCAATGCAGATATACCGGTTTATCTTTCGGAATCTCATTCATTCTTTCTCGCAGTTGACTTAAAGGAATATTTACCGCATTGGTAATATGCCCTGCGGCATATTCTTTCGGCTCCCGGACATCGACTATAAGAGAATTGTTTTCTACAAGAGTACGTACCATGGTAATAGGAACTTGTTTAAAGACTCCGTTTAAAATATTTAAACCTACCAAAGCGGCATGATTTACGGCATCCTTTGCAGTACCAAACATCGGCGAATAGCACAATTCCAATTCTTTTAAATCTTCCAAAGTACCTTTAAGCATAATAAATGAAGCAATGACATCAATGCGTTTATCAACATTTCCTTTTCCGATAGCCTGTACGCCAAGTATTTTGCCGGAGGGAGTTTCAAAAATCAATTTAAAAAATAAAGGATGAGAGTCCGGCATTAAACCGACTTTATCTGCAGGAATAACATATACATAATCATAATGCATTCCTGCGGCTTTACAGTCTTTTTCGTTAAGTCCCGTACAAGCAGCATTGTAATCAAAACAGTGAATAACGGAAGAACCGATAACACCGCTATTTCTATTCATCCTTCCATACATATCATCGGCAGCAGATCGGGCTTGTTTTTGTGCAGGACCTGCAAGTGTAAGCCGTGTTTTTTTATTTGTTATAAAATGTGTAACTTCAATAGCATCTCCTACCGCATAAATATCATCAATATTTGTCCGGTAGTTATGGTCAACAAGAATCGCACCCGTTTCGCCTAATTGGATGCCGGCAGATTGAGCTAAAGCAGTTTCAGGACGTACCCCCAACGATAAAATTACGGCACCGGCATCAATTTTTTTCCCGCTCTCCAAAATTATAAAATCATCTCCAATTTCCGTAATTCCGTCTTCCAAAATTAAGTTGATACCTTTGTCATGAAGCTCTTTATGGAGAATTTGAACCATATCATAATCGAATGGTGCCATCACCTGAGGAAGTTTTTCGACAAGGGAAACGTTTTTACCGGCTATCTTAAAATTTTCGGCAACCTCAATACCAATAAACCCTGCACCTATAACCGCAATATCTTTTACATTATTGGCAGTAACATAATCATCAAGTTTTTTAATATCGACAACATTTCTTACGGTAAAGACATGAGGTTTATCATATCCTGCTATTGAACGCGGAACAACAGGAGCAGCACCTGGAGAAAGAACTAAAACATCATAACTCTCTTCAAATTCTTTACCGGAATTTAAATCTTTTACCGTTACTGTTTTTACAGCAGCATTGATTTTTATAACTTCATGCAAAGTTTTTGCAATAATATTATATTGTTTTTTAAATTGTTCAGGACTCATTAAAACGAGCTTTTCACTTTCCGGTACAATTCTACTTAAAAAGAAAGGCAGCGCACAATTTGAAAAAGAAACATTGGTACCTTTTTCAAACATAATAATTTCAGCACTTTCATCCAACCTTCTTGCCCGAGCCGCTGCCGATGCTCCGCCTGCAACGCCTCCTACAATTACTATTTTTTTTGCCATATTTTCCTCCTGATAAAATTTAACAGTTGAACAAAATATCAATTTTGGAAGCTGTTAAATTTCGCACTTTCGCAACATAAGTGAGAAAGTGCATACAATAAAGCGACGTTTGCCTGCAAGGCAAACTCGCCCGCGTTTTTAATCGGTATAACAATACCGATTAAAATAAGCCTTCTTACAAATTCATCAACCGCAGATTTTTTCAAAAGTCGAGGATTGATGAATTTCCGCCGTTTCGCAACGTCAGTGAGAAACGGCATACAATAAAGCGACGTTTGCCTGCAAGGCAAACTCGCCTGCGTTTTTAATCGGTATAACAATACCGATTAAAATAAGTGCCTTACATATACTCCTGCCCTACCGGTTTCAAAAAAAACTTGCTCCTCCCATGCTGCTATCAAAATATTATCATAAATTACAAAATAAGTATAAATCATATTTTTAGGCAATTCCGGTAATTCAAAATATTGTACGGTTTTTTCTTTTTCGTTGAAAACCGATAATTTTCCGGTATTCAACAAAACTGCATACAAAGTATCGAAAAAATTAAATTTACATGCGCAAGCAGTTATTTCAGAATCTTCCGTATCATGACCTTCGGAAGTCTTTGCAATATAGGATAAAACCGACTTTGATTTTAATTCGGGGGAAAAAAAATCTGCCCGTATATTTTTATATCCGCAATTTATAATAAGAGCGGAAATTTCATGTAAATCCGCATCTTTTGGCTTAGAAGAATTCACCTCGATAGGCGCAGTATTTTTTATAAATTCATCTTGGCTTATTTTTACATAATCTCCTTTTAAAAGTTCCGAAAAATTTTTAAAAGAAAAATAATCAAAACTAACCCGCTCATATTTTTCGGTTTTAAAAGACGCAAACCATTTTTCTTTATATTCCAAATTGACAAGTTGTGCTTCAGGTTCAAGATTAAAATTTTTAAAATTAACAATGGGAATAAAATTATTGTTTACACTATTATACCGGCACAATAACAACTCTTCACCGGATTTATCAACCGAAGAAAAAATAGTATTTGTGTACAACCTTATCAGCTGACCCAAATCGGTTTTATAAAAACCGTCCGCCGTTTTTTTAAAAAAAATCTTATCCTTTAATATATACGGTTCGGCAGATTGTTCATTACCATCCGCAGATTTAAACGGAAAAAGAATACCTGCCTTATTTACAAGGAAAACAGGCGGCTTGTGCATAAGGGATAATCCCGATACCCTCACCGCTTCAGTCCACGGAACAAATTCACATGCAGGCACCAAAGCAGGATCTCCCGCAGGTATCATATTTCCATCTTTAGTAAAATAATACCAATTAGGAGCCTCGCCGTTGCTATGATTATTTTCTACACGGCTTAAAGAACTGTCAAGATTATTCCCGTCCGTTTTTTTTGCACAAAAGCTAAACAAAAAAACACAGACGGAAACAAAAAGCAGACGCTGTAATTTATGCGAGCGCAATTACTTCAATCTCGACAAGAGCGTCTTTTGGAAGACGGGCTACTTCTACGGCTGAACGCGACGGATGTTTTTCCGTACCGAAAATTTCCGAATAGACTTTATTCATTTCGGCGAAGTTATTCATATCACTTAAAAACACGGTAGTTTTTATAACTTTGTCAAGGCTTGTTCCTGCCTGTTCCAAAATTGCTTTTACATTTAAAAGAGATTGTTTTGTTTGCGCTGCGATGCCTTCGGGGAAAACGCCCGTTTCAGGATTCAGCGGAATTTGACCTGATGTAAAAACAAAACCGTTTGCTTTAATTCCTTGCGAATAAGGACCGATAGCCGCTGGGGCTTTGGCTGTTGCGATAATTTCTTTCATTTGAAACTCCTTAATATTTTTATAATTGAGGCATTTTAACGTATTAAATGGTTAAAGTCAAGGTTACGCATCATATCGGCATATTCAATGCTTCGGTGCCGCTTGAAAATAATTTATATTGAAAATTTTTTCTTCATTTGTTCAAAGATATTTGCAATCCGCTCTTCTTCAACAGCCTTGTCCGGTTCGTGATACTGTACAAGTTCCGCAGGAATTTCATCTAAAAACGGTGAAGGAGCGCATTCGGTTATGCCGCCCTGTTTTCGACGCTGATGACAGCTAGTAATAAACAGCTTTTGCTGAGCTCTCGTAATTGCGACATAAAAGAGCCGGCGCTCCTCTTCAACATCGCCTTCATTTTCTTCAATACTCCGTGCATGCGGAATAAGCCCGTCTTCCGCCCCTGCGATAAACACAACGGGAAATTCCAAGCCTTTTGACGCGTGAATGGTCATAATGTTTACTTCACCCTTTTCTTCTTCCATGTCATCGCGGGTTAAAAGCGTAATCCGGTTTAAGTAATCGTAGAGCGAAGAATCCCAATTATCGGGATTTTTTTCCCAGTCTTCCATAGAGTGCAAAAAACTTTCAATATTCATCATTTTGAATTGAGCAGCTTTTTCACTCTTTTGGAATTCCGTCATCAAGTATTCATTATACCCGATTGCCTCCAAAAGTTTCCGCACCTTTTGCGAAAGCCCCTTGCCTGATAAAAGATGAGTGCGGTGTTCGGTAATTAAGGAGGCAAACTCTTGTAAGTCTGCAATACTTTTACCCCGCATTTCTTCGGGCGGGTTTTCCAAAATAAGGTTTGCCGCCGTTCTAATTGAACACTTATTTTCTGTCGCTAAAGCCGAAAGGGTTTCTATCGTTTTCTTTCCGATACCTCGCCTAGGTGTGTTGATAATCCGCAATAGGTTTATATCATCATCGGGATTTGCAATTACCCGAAGATAACTGATAATGTCTTTAATTTCTTGCCGCCGGAAAAAACTCGTTCCGCCCGACATCCGATATGGAATATTGACATCGAGAAAGGCTTCTTCCAATGCACGGCTAAGTCCGTTCGCCCGAATTAAAACTCCGAAGTCAGAATACTTAAAGGCTTCCTGTTCTTTTAAACTTAAAATCATATCGGCAATAAAATCTGCTTCGGCGGCTTCGTTTTCAGGAATAAAAATTTCAATCGGACGGCCGGAACCTTTTTCCGACCAGAGAGCTTTTTCTTTCCGGTTTGTATTGTGCGATATAACGCCGTTTGCCGCTGCCAAGATAGTTCCGGTTGAGCGGTAATTTTGTTCAAGTTTAATTTCTACAAGATTAGGAAAATCTTTTTCAAACATTTTTATGTTTTCAAAACTTGCACCCCGCCACGAATAAATGGATTGATCGTCATCACCGACAACACAGACATTTTCATTTGCAATTAAGTGCATAAAATTGTACTGTTGCGTACTGGTATCTTGAAATTCGTCAACCATTATGTAGCGGTATTTATCACGATATTCTGCAAGCACTTCCGGATGTTCTCTAAAAAGCCGTATGGGCAGCATAATTAAATCGTCAAAGTCAACGGCATTATATAGCTTTAGCCCCTCTTGATATTCTTTATACAAGGCTTGGTACGAGTCGTGTTCGCCCCGCCGGTCTTTTCTTCCCATTTTTATATTTGAAAAAAGAATACCGATTTTGTACACGTCCAATGTATCTTGAGAAAATTTAAGTTCCCGTCCGCAATCACGGATAAGTTGATTTCGGTCGGTTTCATCATAAATACTGAAATTTTGCCGCCAGCCTAATTTATCGATATGTGCCCGCAAGATTTTTACTCCGAACGCATGAAATGTACTGATGGTGAGATTTTGCAGTTTTTTTCCGGTAAGTTCTTTTATCCGTTCCTGCATTTCGCGGGCAGCCTTGTTTGTAAAAGTGAGTGCTAAAATTTGCGACTGCGGAATTCCCATGTCGAGCATGTGGGCAATCCGAAAAGTGATAACCCGCGTTTTGCCTGAGCCTGCTCCCGCGATAATCAACACAGGTCCGCTTATAGTAGTTACTGCTCGTAATTGTTCGGGATTAAGTCCTTCAGTATAATCGTTCATAGGGGAGAGAGTATAACAAAAATATGTGGAAAAATCTATAAGGCGGGCAGGCGGCTTAATCCCCTTTGGTACGGCGCAAAACGTAGACAAATATAGTCAAATATTAAAACCTTTTTATACTTTCGTCCATAGTTATAGTATATTCATGTTTACCTCTGAATTACAAGATACGGATAATTAAGTGTCAATGATTAAGATTTTTTTAGAATTTAAGCATTTTTACCGTAAAAATTATAGTAAAGTACTAGGTTTTTGTTTAAAAATGTGCTATACTAGAGTTAAGTATTTTTATTTTGGAGGCTGTATGCCTAAGGCTATTCGTTATAAGGCAAATTCGGTTGTTTACTTCTCGGGAGATTTTGATGAACGCGTTTTTTTGCTTAATACGGGAAACGTCGCACTTACTTCAATAGATATTGAAACCGGTGCGCAAGTTACCGATTATATAAAAACAGGAGAATTTTTCGGTGTAAAATCGGCTTTAGGAAATTTTCCGCGTGAAGAAACTGCTATGGTTTTAACCGATTCGCTTGTGTATGCGTTTACAAGTAAAGAATTTGAAACTTTTGCCCAAACAAACACGAGAATCATCTTGCAGATGATTAAAGTTTTTTCACGGCAGCTGCGGACTATTCATAAACAGCTTGCCTCCCTTTCAGACAGTGAAGAAGAAACAAATCCCGAAGAAGGTTTGTTTACAGTTATAAATACTTTCTATAATTCCCAGCACTACCATGCCGCCGGTCAAGTAGGTATGCGGTATAAGGATATTTATCCTAATGGGAAATATATTACGCAGGTAAGTCAAATAATACGCAGCGCCTCTGAAGCAGGCGGTAGAAATTTCGGCACCACCGAAGGGCATGCAGACGGTGGTCATACGGTTACTATGTCAGAAAAACCAGCCCCAACCTCCGACGGAAGTATTCATCTTTCCTTTAATATGGCAGAAGATTTATATGGAAATAATAAATATAAAGAAGCCTACGACCAATATCACTCGATTATTGAAACCGGTTCGCAAGATGAGGTTGTACAAGCCTCTTATATCGGAGCGGGAAAATGCCTTCTTGCCCAACAAGAATATGTGCGCTGTTTACAGCTTTTAACCGGTTTTATCTCGCAAAATCCAAAATCACTTAAAATTGCAGAAGCATTAATGTATTCAGGGCTTTGCTATGAGGGTATGTCCAGACCAGATAAGGCAATAGCTTTTTATGATAAGGCAGTTTTACTTGCAGGGCCGCTTTTAGCTCCAAAAATAAAGGAATTGGCAGCAAAGTGTTCAGATAAATTGGAAGGAGTTTAATATGTCCGATCTTTTTTCTTCTTTTTCAAGATTTGCAAAAAATTTCCCCAAGGGCTCGGTTATTTTTTCCGAATTTGAACCCGGTTCTTCTTTTTATCTTATTCAATCCGGACGCGTACAGCTTATTAAGATAATTAACGGATTTGAAAAAAATCTGGATATTTTACAACCCGGCGAAATTTTCGGAGAAATGGCAATATTGGATAACTCCCCGCGTTCTGCTTCCGCAATAGCCTATGATGAAGTAACCGCCTTGGAATTCAATAAAGAAAATTTTGAGATTTTAATGAAAGGCAATCCGGTAATTGCGATGCGGCTCCTTAAAACCTTTGTTAAACGAATCTACACTCAAAAAAGACGGTTTATGATTCTTACCATTGAAGATAAATCAGCGAGGATTGCCGATGTTTTTTTGATGCTTGACGAAACAACGCCGAATATTGACCGCTCTACCGAGATGAGAACATTTGATATTACTCTGGAAGAAGTTTCACGCTGGGCAGGCATTTCAAAGGAAGAAACTGAAGATAGTATGCGCAAATTTATCGACCAGGGAAGAATTTCAGTTTATGATGACAGAATAATCGTACAAAATATGACCGATTTAACGCGTTATGTAAACACACGCCGCTCAAAAGAGCATAATTTATATGAACTTTAAGGAATATTAAATGAAAAATAAAAAAGATTATTTCCTTCCGTTTTTATTAACGGTCTTAATTATTATAATAGACCAAGCAAGTAAATTTTTCGCGATAAAGTATATGCAGCCTTATACGGTATTCCGTTCCTTTTTCGGCGGCTTTTTAAATTTGCTTCTTGTATATAACCCCGGGGCAGCGTTTAGCTTAGGAGCAGGCTGGAACGATGTTGCCCGCCGCCTTTTCCTCGGAGCACTTCCCCTACTTCTTTTGATTATTTTAACGGTATTTTATTTTAAATCCTCTGAATTTTCAAAATTACAAAGATACTTTATCTGCGGTATTATCGGCGGCGGACTCGGCAACCTCTTGGACAGGTTTTTTAGGAGCAAAGGCGTTGTAGATTTTATCGACATCAAATTTTTCGGTATTTTCGGAATGGAAAGATGGCCTACCTTTAATGCTGCCGATGCTTTCATTGTTTGCAGCGTAATAGGGCTAGGGCTTACGCTCATAATCCAAGCACTAAAACAAAAAAAAGCAGCGCAAGCGGTTTCCAATAATTCCAAATAATGAAGAAAAATCGCACTTTTATTCGGCTTTTCATTTTTTCGCTTATTCTGGCATCTCATGCAGCATTTACTTCGTGTTTAAGTAAAAAGGCTGTAAAGGAATATTCTCGTGTAGATGCCGTTTTAGGAACCGTTTGTATAGTGCGGATTTTAACCGAAAAACCCGAAGCAGAAGCGGCTTCTATTTTAGAAACCGTATTCATCGAATTAAAACGATTGGAACAAATTTTTAATGCAAACAGCGATTCTAATAATACAGAAAATGCTCATATTTCGGAGCTGGAAAAAGTAAACCGCCTTGCCGGAATTAAGCCCGCTCAAATTTCCGATGAACTGTATACTCTTGTAGAAACCGCCTTGTTTTTTGCAGAAAAAACGGATGGGGCTTTTAATCCCGCAATAGGACCCCTCGTCAAATTATGGAATATCGGTTTTGACACTCAAGAAGTCAACGGCAAAAAAAAGTCCCGCTGTCCAACGCAAGAGGAAATAGATTCCGTTTTGCCGTTGTTAAATTACCGCAATATCATTCTGCAAAAAAACACAATTTTTTTACAAAAAAAAGGAATGCGGCTTGACCTCGGCGGCATTGCAAAAGGTTATGCAGCAGACAGGGCTGCTCAAATGCTAAAAAGTGCAGACATAACAAATGCACTTATTGATTTGGGTGGAAATATTTACGCATTGGGCAAAAATAAAAAAAACGAAAATTGGAATATCGGAATAAAAAACCCGAACATAGGCAAAACAAATTCGGTGATGACGGCAGCACTTACAAACAAATCACTGGTAACTTCCGGAAATTATGAACGGTATTTTGAAGAAAACGGTATTTTATATCACCATATATTGGACTGGAAAACCGGTTATCCTGTAAACACAAATCTAAATGCAGTATCAATCATTTGTGAAAAATCCGTCTATGCCGACGCTCTTTCTACAGCAGCATTTGTATTGGGAAATGCAAAAACAAAACGGCTTTTACAATCAATGCCGGAATTAAAAGCTGCCGCATTTTTTTTCTTCACCGGCAATAAAATAGTAAGCCTGACCGATAATCTTGAAAACAGTATCTCTTTTGAAATTGTAGATACCGATTTTACACATTAGGGAACCTCTAAAAACCTCAGTTTTTAGAAGGTGAGCTTTGCTCATCGGTTTACCTTAAGCTTACTTACGATGTTTTTCGTACGTCCGTATATATCAATGACTTACGAAAAACTCATTAGTATATTTTAATTCAAACAAAAGTTCATATATGGCATGCCCTTTTTTTAAACCCTTTTGCTCAAATTTTGTCGTAGGGCGCATATTTTGAGGTTTTGCAAAATGGGCGTACTTCGACTGCAAATAAGGCGTATCCGAAAGTTGTAAAAAAGCATCTTCCGCATAATCTTCCCAATCCGTTACCATATAAATATAGCCGTTTTGCCTCAATTTGGAAACGAGTAAATCGGTACGCGGCCGCCTGACCAGCCGTCTTTTATGGTTCCGTTTTTTTTGCCATGGATCAGGGAAAAAAATATGAAAGCCGCTTAGACTTTTGTCTGCGATCATATTCTCCAAAACCTCAAGAGCATCATATTCAATTATCCGCAAATTGGAAAGTTTTTTTTCTTCTATCTCACCGAGAAGTTTACCTATACCGGCTTTAAAAACTTCAACCCCTAAATAATTTATATTAGGATTTTGCTCTGCAATTTTTGCTGTTGCGCTTCCCATTCCAAAACCGATTTCCATAATAACGGGATTATCATTATTAAATATCGAATTAAAATCTATCAGTTTAGGAAAATAGGGAATACACCACTTTGTGTAAAACGCTGCATAATTCCGTTTTTGGGCTTCCGTCATTCTGCCTGAACGCATAACAAAGGTTTTTATTGTGCGAAGATAAAAAGATTTTTCATCTGTGTTTTTTTTTGAATTATCGCCGATATTTTCCATAAAGTATGTCCGCTAATATAATGTATAAGATTTTGTTATATATGCAAAAGAGCCGTCTTCAATTTCTGCCATACATTGAATATATCTGGCATCGCCGTATTCTTCTTTTAGTTGTAAAACAGAATCGGTTAAAGAAGCGGATATATTGCCCAAATTTTTTACAAAAAGGGGCTGCTTATCGGCTCCGGACAAAATCAAAAAAAAGTTAAATCTTTCTTTATTTTCGGTAACTTCTATTTTTAGCTCGGTTTCGGTAACATCAAAGATAAAAGGAAGCGTTTTGTCAAAATTTTTTTCGGTTAGTTCAAAAATTTTTACAGAGCGATTTCCGGATAAATCCTCGGCAACAAGACTATATTTTCCGCTTGAAAAATTGCCTAAAGGATGAGCAATTTTATTTGAACCGGCATATAATTTGTTTTTATCGGATTTACCGTCTGAAACGGAAGAAAAAAAAGAAGAGTTGGCTCTATCAAGCGTCCATGTCAAACCTGTTTCCTGATGAGTTACCGTTACGGTATTATAGTCGTTTTTTCCGTCTTCATCGGAATAAAGTAAAAAAACGGAAAGCCTTTCGCGGAGAATACCTTGTTCGTTTTCAACTTGGATGCGCTTTACCGAAAAAGATACGATCATAGGCGGTTTAAATGAACATGCACTGAGCATAAAAAAACATAAAAGAAAAATTAAAAATAATTTAAAAAAAACAAAACGCTTGACCATATTCTTTCGTAATTGTACTAAAACATAAACGACATATTTATAACCGTTAAATCCGAATCTTCAAACCGGCTTGCACTGGATTCAAATCTGACGTTTACTTTTTCGCAGGCATCATTTAAATATGAAATATAGTACATACCTAGATTTGTATCCGACGCGCCCTCAGGCAAGGCTCTATAAAAATCAATCAGAGAATTTTTATCTACGTCGGCAGCTTTCATATCATTTAAATTAACACGGACATCTTCAGATTTTTCGTTTTTGCTATAGAGCGTAACCTGTATCTTTCCCTGCGTACCGATAGAGGCGGAACCTGAACCGCCTATTTTCCAAGAAACAAATACAAGCTCCTGTTTGCGTTCAAGTTCTGCTACAAGTCTCCTGCGGATTGCAGGATCAAAAAGGGCTTCCTGCGGATCGCCCAATTCAGGAAAAAGGATTTCCGCTTCTTTGCGCAAATTCATATTTTCGGCACTTAAAATTAATTCCATAAGCATAAGTGCTATATATTCTGCAATTTTCGTTTTATCCATATATTCCACAAGACCCGTACGGATTGCTTTTAAAATTTGGTCGAAATCCGCATTGGAACGGAACTTGGTAATAATAAACCAAGTAAAAGGGCGAAGATTATTTAAAAATTTTTCACCTAAAAATAATTGAATATTTTTTTCTTCAGCTGAAAGGGCCTTGTTCTTCATAATAAAAGTAAACAAAGGATTTAAAATTTCTTGTTTTGCATCATATATAATTTCTTCGTTTTTTTGTAAAATATTTGCTAAAAATTTTTCATTAATATGAGTCTTTTCGTCTATAATATTTGCAGGATTTTGCCTATTCCATTTTTTTATAACAGGAGAGCTTAATATCTGTTTAAATATAAATTCGTCATATTGTTTATACAATACGGAATAAACAATAAGTTTGGAAAGGTCCATAATTTCTTGCCGTGAAGACACAAATTCCGATTTTGAAATTTCTATTTTTGAAATATAGTTTGAAAATAGAAATCTTTGAATAGTTTCGGGAATAAATTTCTCCAGTGAAATACCGTATTCTTCAACATTACCGGCAAGTTTAAATTTTAACAACTTTTTTTTGTGCTTTATAAAAAATGTAGAGCCTTCTTGCGTTAAAATAAGTTTTAAAGGAAGGTCAAGAATCTTTTTTTTCTCACTTGTTGCCATAATCTCTCCGCAAAGAGTATATCATAAATTAAAGATAAATGCTATAGTTACACGTATACAAAAAATCTATTAGCTTTTTAAAAGCTGCCTATAGGATAAGGAAATTGAAATGAGACTAGGGGTAAGTTATTTTTTACTATTTGCAGTTTACGGGATTGTCAATACGTATTTGCCCGTTTTATTAAAAAATATAGGATATACTTCAGGCAAAGTGGGTATATTGTTAGGCATATATGAAACCGCAGGACTATTACTGCCGCTGTTTTTAAGTACCTTAACCGATAAAAAAGGAAAATACGGATTAGCCATGATTATTTTAGGCGGCATTATGGCTGCCGGTCTTTTACCGTTTGCATATCAGCTTCCCTTTTATGCCGCTGCTGCTTCACTATGTATTTTTGCATTGGGAATACGCAGTTTGGTTCCTATAACGGATACGTTTACCTCTAAATTATTGGGAGGCGATAAAAAAAATTATGGAAAGATACGTGCAATAGGTTCCGCAGGTTTTGTGTTTATAAATCTTTGCTTGCAATTTACTTCAATAATCAATTCCGAAAATACTTTGTCTATTATTTTAGGAATTTGCTTAACCGCTTCTCTGTATATTATTTCACTTTTTTTTATACCGAATATCTTTGTTCCGGTTTACGCCGAAAGTCAAAACTCAAAGCAAAATATCATCAAACTTTTTTCTTTTAAAGAAAAGAATTCGGAAGAATCTTTTCCGCCCTCTTTTTGGTTCGGCTTGTTTATTATGGCGTTCGGTTTTTTAGGACTTACGCCCTCGCAAAAGTTTTTTTCGCTCTATGCAAAAGAATATCTTCATTTAAATTCCTATGCGGGGCTTTGGGCAATTTCTGCATTGGCTGAAATCCCAGTAATGTTTTTATCAGGAAAACTCATCGGAAAATTCGGAGCCGAACGGCTTATCCCCATCGCTTTAGTAAGTATCAGTATACGGAATATTATCTATGCGGCATTTCCGTCTATCGGCGGTGCCGTTGCAGCCCAGCTTATGCATTCACTTAATTTCGGGCTTTTTCATCCTGTAGGCATTGTTTTTTGCGCCTCACGGGTTCCTAAAAAAGCGGCATCTCTAGGAATGACGCTGTACAGCGTCGCAGCATCGGGACTATCCTATATTACGGGAAGTATTTTAGGCGGATATATAATACAGCTATTGGGATATATACCTATGTTTATTATATTCAGTATATTTCCGGTTATAGGCACGCTGCTGTATTTTATTTTAGGTAAAAAAATTTTACGATAAGCGAATTGTTCCGCAAAATATTATAAGCCGTTAAAATACATATTTTGAATTTTTTACTTTATTGCTTCAACGGCTTTTAACCAATTGTAAAATTCCAAACCGCCTACAAAACCGTCGGGATTAAATTTAAGTCCGTCTACCAGCGGAATTATATCCTCTTCAACAACACCCAAAACGGAATCAAAATAAATTCCGTCCATCTCAATATCTTTGATGGGGCTTTTTTTGCCGGTCCCCGAATATTTAAAACTGTATCTACTGAGCATTTCAGTATCATTGCCGGCAATTAAATGCCACAAAAAAAGAGCGGCATCTTTTCTCCTTGTATAATCCTTTGCAGTATCGGTTTCGGGAGCATACCATCCGGCAGCCTTTAATCTTTCAGCCAGCATTGCAGGCTTCCAAAAATTTGTTCCGGTTATAAAATCAAGAAAATGCGTATTATCTTGAGTCAACGCCGCCATATCCGATAAAAAAATCTTATTCCGTTCTAAAATAAGTGCTGTTTCTTTTTTAATATCATTATCTACCTTATAGAATTTCCTGCAATAGTCACGCTTCTCGCCGTACAAAACCGTATATTCTTCCGGTAAAAAATCCAACGAAGCATCAAAACCGACAAGAGCTTCCGTATAACTTTCAAGCATATAATAAACATACCCAAGTTCACAAATTAACCGGTATGACGTTGGCTCTTTTTTTATAATGCCGGCAAGATAATCTCTTCGTTCTTCATTTTTAAAAATTAACCGTGCCGTAACAAGACGCACGTATTCTTCATAAGGATTGTTGCTTTCGGCAATTTTAAGCATTTTTTTTGCCGAAGATTTATCTCGTTTTAACAAAAAATAATCCGCATAAAGCGCATATATTTTTGCCAAATAAGCGGAATCGGTTGAGGGAACTGCCAAAAGCGTATCCAAATCGTTTTTTATTTTTAACTGCGCTTCAAGCCCGCCTCTTGAATTTCCTGCGGAATTATTTTCGGCATATTGCTTTACAATATCCTTTTCAATTTGTTCTACGGTTTTAACGGAGTCTTTTTGTGCCGTTATGGAATAAACCGTATCTTGTTTTAAGGTGGAACAGGAATAAAAAAACAGTGAAATAAAAAATATACCCAGCAGCGGATTTCTTTTTACACCAGAACAAAAAAACTTTAACCAATATCTTTTCACATAAAACTCCCATAAAAATATTTTGCAGGAAACATTAGTTTCCGAAAAAAGTTTTTTCAGGCAGTTTTGCATTTTGCAAAACTGCATACAATAATACGACGTTTGCCGAAAGGCAAGCTCGCCTGATAAACAGTGAGGCACCATTTGTGCCGAACTGTTTAGCCCTTCTCCTATAAAAATATTTTGCAGGGATTATCAAATCCCGAAAAATATTTTTTCAAG
>CALINC010000057.1 GCA_938045195.1 uncultured Treponema sp. | reverse complement strand
ATAGAACACACAGTGCGAAACGTTGAGCACTGTGCCCCGACGCTTGCGTCGGGGTTGTTGATTAATAGTATTATATTTCTCGAAGAATTGAAAACTTATTCCAACGTTCCGTTTTTACGCATTTGCATAAATACGTTTTCTTCACCCAAAAAATGCCCTGCACCCGCAAAAATAAATGTTGTTCCGCCGGACTGTAAATAATCTTCAAATTTTTTAGCCCAAACTATATTTCTGTCTTTTAAAAGAGCATCGATAAATTGTTGACTGCTTTGGGCAGAAATATTTTCGGGAACCGTCATCGTTTCTTTTAATAATTTTTCAAGAGCCTCATGGTTATTACTCAAATAAAAACGTTTTAACTTTTCTATTTGTTTGATTCCTTTTTCGGGATTGCGCAATTCTTCCAGTGTGTTTTTAAGAATATCAAGCTGTTCTTCAAATGTACCCATAGACAAGACATCTATTTGTTTTTCACCGGCTTCCAGTGCTTCAATTTGTTTAGTACCTGCCCTTGCCATAAGATAAAAATCAATTCCATTTTGACCGTTAAGTCCGGCTTTTTGGTATATCGTTTCGGTTATCGACAGCGTCAGCACCCATGGGTTAAATATAAAGAGTGCTTCAGCGGTTTCTTCACCCAGTTCGGTTTTTAGCAATGTAATATCGGCTTCGGTCAAAAAATTTTTAAGATTTTTTTCCGGTGCAGGATTCAGATTTTTTATTATCCGCTCTTGCAGTGTTACCGCCAAATCGGATATTTCTTTTGAACCGCCTATTTCGCTAACGAGTCGGTCGGCAGAATCAAAAGCCGTTAAGATATTTTCTTCGAGCGGAAAAAAATTAGTGTCTGCAAAATGTAGCGTTCCGAGAATATAAATTGAAGAATTATCTTTTTTTATTTCCCAAAACATTCTTTCCGGATGTTCAATTAAAACCGCTTTTTTGGGTTCTTCTTTATTTTTTTCTATTGTGGAACAGCTGAGAATTCCAATAATCAGCAGGGCTGAAAAAATAATTTTTTTAAAAGTACCTAATTGTTTCATATTTTCTCCAAACGATAAAATTTATTCGGTGATGCCGAATGTACGTAATAATTTTTTTTCTTTGCGGCTATACCACGAGATTGTCCCATTTGAATTCAAACAGACAAAATAGTTATTGAGAATAACAGCTTCTTTGCAAAGGCTATATCCGCGGTTTAATCTTACCGCTTGTCTGGTTGCAGTATTATAATGGACAACAGAACTTTTTCCTAAATTAGTAAGAACATCATTTCCCGATGCTTTTAAAAATGCAGTAATATCTTCTTCCTTGTAGGACAAAACCGCTTTAAATGTGCTGTCGATTAAATTTTCTCTATTTAGTTTTATGGTTATAAGTTCCGTTTTATTTGCAGGTTTCGAATTCACTAAAAAACAATTTAAGATATTCGCATTTAAAGTATTTTGTTCAAGACCAAAAACCAAATCACCTTCAATAGCAATAGGAGCTGTTTCTTCCGTTTTTATATTGATAATGAATAATGGGCTTTGCGCTCGATCAACTGCACTTTTTGAAATTAAAATATTTTCATCATCAAGCTGAACTGCATTTTGCACACCCGGAGCATTATAAAAAAATTTGCGGCTGCCGCTCTTAAAATCGATGAGAGAAACTCCGTTGAACGATTCAACATATAAAATATTATCTTTATATGCTGAAACCGAAATTATTGTTTCTTTCGGATGTGCTGCGGTTTGTAATTTTCCCGTTTCAATTGAATAATAATAAAGCGGCGTATTTTTGCGTACACTTGACCACAATAGGAAGCCGTTATTGTAGTATAAAAAAGCATCGGCGTTTATACCGGATGTTATAACTGACGGTTCTTCTTCCGGTTTTTTTTGTGAATATATTTTTCCGTCTTTTAATATAAAAAGCGTATCTTTATTAGCGGTAATACCGTCTATTGCTTCAAGCTTATATTTTAACGGGCTTTCAATTTTAACGGTAGAATCTACATTCATTCCAAGCATATAAATTGAGCCGTCTTCCGTGCCGATTATAATGTGGTCTTTTATGTGCCGCGCCGCTGTTATTTTTGAATTGGACGGAACATAAAAGCCTTGCGAAGAAGCCTTTCCTTGACGTATGCACCATTCATTTTTTCGTTTTGTCCGTTCAATCCAAATAGGAATTGAATCTTGCAGTTTTGCTGCAAAGATCGCATAGTTTGCCGGAAACTGTTCGGCCACTTTTCCATTGACGGCATCTATTACATAAACGGTTTTATTTTTATACCCTATAATGCTGTTAAAATTTTTTATGAGATTCGGATTTTCCAATTTATTTTCGGTGCGGAATTCTTTTACTTTTTTTTTGGAAGCAATTTCGGTATAAACAAGTCTGCCCGATTCACCGTAGGTTACAATATTTTTTTCCGACGAAGCAGTTGCCGCTAAAAAAACAATTCCCGGTGCTTGAGTATAAATATTTTTTATTGTTCCTTTTGTATCTAAAATGGTGATTCCGTCTATGGAACGGTTTCCGATAAAAAGATATGTGCCTTTGGCAGACCATGAAAGCGATGCTACAGAATCCGAAAGTCTTTTTGCAAATATGACTTTTTTAAGCGTCCAATCCCAAAGTGAAACTTGGTGGACGCTAAAGCCGTCGCTTTCGTAAATTGCGATAAGTCTGCCTTGCGGATGCAGGGCAATTTTTTTTATCGGCAAAAATGAAAGCTGCCAAGTATCGGGTTTAAAATCGGGATACGAATAGCGGGTTACAAAGCCGTCATTGCCGGCTGCAAAAAATACCGGCATTGAACCTGCATTGACAATTTCGGAAATGCCCCCGGCAAATTTATGAACTATTTCTGCCGATTGCACTTTACCGGTTTCTTTTGGTTTGCTTTTTAAAATAGCTTCTTGAATGGCTTTGCTCTTTCCAACAGACATACCAAGTAAAAGCCCATAAGATACTGCCAAGCCTCTCACTTCAGCTTCTTTATTTTCGGCAACGGGGGCGGTATTTGTACTTTCGTTATTTTTTTGCGTAGGTTGGTTTTGCGTTTCAGTTTTGCCGTCTTCTTTTTGTTCTGTGCCTTGCTGCACCGTTTCGGCAGGAGGAGGCGGGGCAACTTCACTCCAAGGCAGTTCTTGATTTTGTGAAACCGCCGTATTTAATGTGAAGATAATAAAAAATATGCACAAAAATTTTTTCAACATAATTTATTAGTCCTGTTCGTCCGTAAGAATATTTTGATATGAAAGATAATTTCCCAAATAAACAGCAGTAAATACTTCTTGTTTTTTCTTATGTTTTATATCGCTTAAAATTGAATCATATAATCTGTGCGGAACATGCATAACGGCAACTTCATCGCTTTTAAGCCCGTGAACATAAAACTCAAAGGTTGTGTTTTCAATGGAATGAAAAATAAGCTTGACTTTTTTCTTGTTAATATCTTTTCCGCTGTCAAGTACAAAAAATTTTAGAACTTCAATGGCTTGCGGTTCAAGATTTGCTTGCAGAATAGCAATGCGCTCTGCCAATTCTGCATAACCGATAACCGGTATTTCATCAGATTTGACATAGGAAGTTTCTTCCTTATTGGTTTCCAAATCTATTTGTTTAAGTCCGGCGCAAGAGGAAAGGCAAGCAATCCTGTCAGATTCCGGTACAAACAATAAAATGTTTTTTTTTGACGTCCATTCAATTCTTGTTTTAAGCTCTGAGCGTATATTTCTGCCGCATTGCGGACACTTAAAAGTCAAAAAACTTCCGTCCGCAATTTTGGAGATTAGTTCCGGATTTTTATCTAAATTAACGGTACCGGAATGTTCTATATCAAAACTTTTATCACAAGGACAATATATTTTCATAATTCAAATCTCCTTGAATTTTAACAGTCTGTATTTATAAATTTGCGAAATATTTTAGCATATTTTTTAAAATAATGGAAGAGGCGCATAATACACGTACAGGGCTTACGCATGAAAAAAAATAACCGATACTAAAGTATGAAAACATTAAAGGAACCGATAATGGCGGTTATGTCTATAAATGGTGGATGAAGAAAAATTAGAAGTAATTGGCAATTTGCAGCGGATAATCGGTAATGGGTAATTTAATTACAAATTGCCCATTACCGATTAGTCATTAATTTAAATCTTAAACTTTTTAACCTCATCCGCTAGGTTTTCAATGCTTATCTTATTTTTTTGAGTAATTTCGTTTACTTCCTGTACTGCATTGTTTATCTCGATAACGCCGGCAGCCATTTCGTTCATTCCGTCGGTGATAACCCGCGTAAGACCGTCCAGCTTTTGCATTTCTTCGGCAGTTTGCTCGCCGCCTCTTAACATTTCAGCGGAACCTTCTTTTACTTCCACCGTTACGGCATTGATGTCGCGGATAGCGGCAAGCACTTCTTTACTTCCGTTTTCCTGTTCCCTCATCGCTTCGGTTAAACTATTACTCATCGTCTTTACTTCTTCGGAAAGCGAGAAGATGGTATTAAACTTTTCTTCAACGGTTTTAGAAGAAGCCGACAATACTTCAATTTCGTTGCTGAAGGTTTTTAATACGGCGGTAATGGTCTTACCTTGAGCAGCTGAGTCCTCAGCGAGTTTTCTTATTTCATCGGCGACGACTGCAAACCCTTTTCCGGCTTCTCCTGCATGGGCGGCTTCGATTGCAGCATTCATCGCTAGGAGGTTTGTTTGGCTTGCAATGTGCTGAATAACACTTGAAGCTTCTAAAAGGCTGCCCGATTCTTCGGCTATTTTTTGCGTAATCGTATTCGAGTTTAACACCGTATCTTTTCCGTCGGCGGTTGCAGTTGCGAGGTTTTTGATGGCATCGTCGCTTTTTTCAAGGGTTTGAGTAATTGAGCCGATGTTTGCAACCATCTCTTCCACCGAGGCAGAAGAGCGGGCAACGCTGGATGCCTGAAGTTCTATTCTCTCATCAAGTTTTTTTATAGTACTGATAATTTCTTCTACGGTTGCCGATGTCTGGCCGACACTTGCCGCCTGCGCAATAGCTTGCTGTTTAATACCTTCAACATTTGCACTGATTTGGTTTACTGCACTTGCAGTTTCCGTCATGTTGCCTGCAAGCTCATCACCGATGCTCTGCATTGTTCCGGCGTTTACATCTACAGATTTAATGGAAAGACGTATTTTTTCGATTGTTTCGTTAAAATATTCCGAAAGCTGAGTAACCTCATCGTTTCCGATAAGAGGAAGCTGAACGGTTAGGTCTCCTTCGCCTTGGGCAATATCCCTAAGCACATTCACGGCAGTCTTAACGGGACCTACCATCTTTGTAGAAATAATAAACGATATAACTATTGTTACAAGAAGTATTAGAATAACGGACATTATAATTGCGCGGGTCAGCGTATTAAGCGAAATTAAGAATTCGTTTACAGGAGCCCGTATAACGATCGTCCATCCGCTCCTTTCCATTTTTGCATAAGCGCCGATATTTTTTTCTCCGTCAAGCGTGTAATAACCTACTCCCGGCTCTTGGTCCTGCAAGGCCTTTTTTTGAAATTCAGCAGCAGATTTCAATTCGGCATCAGTTTCAGCAAGTTTTTGATAATTGACAAAACCGGAAACAAGCTTATTGTCCCTATGTGCAATAATTGTACCGTCTTTACTCATCATGTAGCAGTAACCGGTTTTACCTATAACAAGATCTTTAATATCTTCCGATAAAATAAGCCCTTGAAGCCCTGCGCACATAACACCCGAAATTTCACCGTCTTTGTTGTAAATCGGCAAAGAAAAAACGACGTGAATCTTACCCGTATCCGGAGAAAGATAGGGTTCCGAAATAAAATAGTTTCCTTCAAGAGCCGTCTTATACCAATGTCTGTCTGCAACCGAAACTACTCTTCCATCCATATAATATGTATTGCCGTTTAAGTCGCATATATTTAAAAAAGCTCCGCCGTTATCAGAGGAGAGCTCCTGCTGCAGCCGTGCGGATTTTTGAGGATATGACAAACTATCATCATTTAAATCGGGAATACGGGCAACGCCTCTTAAATACTCAAAATCGACATCTATTATGCTTTCCACAAGGGTAGCAATATCGTCAGCCTTATCCGTTAAGCGTTCTTCGACATCTCTAATCATTGCCTTTCTAAAGGTATACCACGATACGGAGCCCTGTATAACTCCGCCCAACATAATCAATAATCCGAAAACAATCAATAATTTTTTCCGTATTGAGAAATGCTTTTTCTTTTTCATATGACCTCTATATCCTATTCAATATTTTAATTGTCTAAATATATACAAAAATATAAAATATATCAATATGTCCAATATTCCTTATTAAAAAAACAGCTGTTAAGAACCCTCTATAAATCTTGAAATTGAAAAAAGAGCCCTGCCCCTATGCGAAATAGAATTTTTTTCTTCGGAAGTCAGTTCTGCAAAAGTTTTGCCGAACTTTTCTACAAAGAAGATGGGATCATAGCCGAAGCCGCCCGTGCCTGACGGAGCTTCGGTTATATAGCCTTCGCAGGTTTCCTGCACCGAATAAAAACGGTTTTCGTCCAAAAGGAAAACCATACAACAAGCAAAACGAGCACTACGGTCTTTTACCCCTTTTAATTCTGCAAGCACCTTGTTAATACCTGCCTCAGCTGAAACATGCTCTCCTTCAAGGGAACCGTATCGGGCGGAATGAACACCCGGAGCCCCTTTTAAAAAGTCAATACAAATACCGGAATCATCCGCAAGAACCGGAGCTTTTACAATATCGTAAAGAGCCTTTGCCTTTATCATAGCATTTTCAAAAAAAGTACTTCCCGTTTCTTCAGGATCAAATTCTATGCCCTCATCTTTAGGTAAAACAATTTTATGAGATGGGAACAGTTCTTGAACTTCCTTTTTTTTGTTTATATTTCCTGATGCCAGATATATCTTCATAACCGGAAGTATACTAAATTTTTAAAACCTTTGCAATATTTTTATCATGGTAAGAGCACGAAAGAAAAAGTAAAGCTATAAAAGGAAACCGCCGATAAATTTCCCCTTGCTGAAGTAACGGACAAACTGAAAAGCATAGCCTGTTATATACGCACTTTTGAAGAAGTGCCCGGCGCAGACGGCAGTACAACGGCAACCGTCAAAATAACCGCTTAGCGGCTTTAGATTGCTGCGCCGGCTTACAATCGCATAAGAACCCCCTATTAAGTCCGAAGGCGGACAGGATGTCCGCTCAGGACAAATCGTGCGAGTTTGCACTTCGGGCAAAATGTCGTACGATTGGTATCACCGCACATCCTGTACGGGCTTGAAAATCTGCAAACTGATTTTCAGCAGCGGGTTTGCAACGCGAACTCGAAGCAGAAAAATCCCGATTTTAATATTTTGTATCAAAAGCAAGGTATATGTTTTGTGTAAGATAGTATTGAACTTTCAAATTTTTTAGTACACGACCTTACGCAGCACTCTATTTTAATACCGTATTCCAAAAAAAAATAAAGCCATGCCGATATTGCATAACAATAGATTATGAAAGCTCTTTTTACAACAGATTTCAGCAAAAAATACTTTTAAAGAATTCCGGAGAAGGTGTTTCGAGTAGTTTACATAAAAAATCAAATTTTTTTCAAATTTTGACACAAATTTTAACATTTTTCAAATTTTACCCTTGACCGATTTTTAATCATATGTTAGAATTGTCTTACATGCTTAGATATTAACTTTAGAGAGGAAATTATGGG
>CALINC010000056.1 GCA_938045195.1 uncultured Treponema sp. | reverse complement strand
GATGAAAAATTTCCTTACAGAACAGAGCCGAAAGGCTCTGATATTTGCTGCAAAAGTTTTTATAGGAGTAATTAAGATATGAAAACAATACGAAAATACAGACAAACGTTCTTGTTAGGTACTACATTCTGTATGTTATTTTTTGCATTAACATTTCCGTGCAATGCACAGGAAACAGGTGGAACATTATCCGAATATCAAGCAGCCGATAATTCAGATGATGAAGAATTTACTGATGATTTGGAAGATGACAACGGAAAACCGGTATTTACGGTAAGCGGAAAACTGGAAACAGCCCAAGGTCTTAGATGGAACAAAGGAGCCGAGTACAGTCTGTCCCGTTCTATTGCTCAAATAAAAGGAGAAGTCCTTGCAGGTTCGGCCTATGCCTTTCTTTCAGCCTCGGCAGAATACAATTACCGCAATCCCGCACGCACGGGCTTTAAACTTAATGAAGCCTATTTCCGCTATTCGGGCGAGATTTGGGATTTAAGTTTCGGAAGACAGCTCATCAACTGGGGACAGGCAGACGGCTTTTCTCTTACCGATGTGCTGAGTGCAAAAGATTCTTCCGCCTTTTTAGCTCTTTCTTCCGATGATACAAAACTCGCGTCGGACAGTATCCGCTTGCGCTTTTTCCACGATATTTTTACATTTGAAGCGGTCGCCGTACCGTTTTTTACACCGAACAAATTACCCCTCTTCCACTTTGAAAACGGTGCAAATGATACACTTTTTTCTATTAAACTTCCCGATAAAGTTACTAAAAACGGATTATCTCTTCCCGTAACATATACGAAGACCGAAAATGAAAAGCCCAAGATGTTTACGGATTCTGAGGCTGCAGCCCGTCTCTCTTTCTTTTTACCCGGCATAGATTTTTCGGTTTCAGGTTTTTATGGCTGGGATAAGAATCCCGAATTCATAAAAAAAGGAACATGGGAAGGACAACTAGCTAATCCGGCATTACCTTTTCACCCTAAGTTGAACCCCTTTATTCCGAAAGATAATAAAGCTATACCTATAATATCGTTTTATGAAAACTACTATCGGATAGGAATGGTAGGTCTTGATGCCGCAATACCGGCAGGAGATGTAACCATAAGATTGGAAGGAGCTTGGGTAGGAAAACGTAAATTTGAGCCTAAAAAAGACAATTTAATAAAAGGCTTTGAATTTACAGATAAGGCTCTTCTCCTGCATTTTAATCAACCCAAACCTAAACACCAACTTTTAATGCTTGCAGGACTCGATTGGATTAAGAATTCTTGGACACTTAGTGCACAGTATTTTGAAGACCTAATTTTAAACCATAAGAACGATATAGAGCGTCCCATACACAAGGGTTTTGTCAGCCTCAATATAAGCAAAACATTTTTGAGGGACACACTCAAACTTTCTGCAAGCGGAGCAGTCGATATAAACTACGGCAGTACATTCAGCACTTATGCGGTTGACTATGCCCTTACCGACAACATGCATGTAATTTTGGGCGGAGACATTTACACCAAAGGCTATGACGGCAAAGGAGACTTTGCACAATTAAACAAGATAAGTTCTATATGGGTTAAGGGGAGGTTTAGGTGGTAAATCAACAACTCCAACGCAGAGCATCGGGGTATTAAACCGCACGAATAAAAACGCAAAAATTGTATCCTTGTGTTATACCGAAACGTAAAAAATCTGTAATTTTTTGCAGAATTTATATAAATTCTGCTTGAAAAAATATCCGATTCCGTGTATAATTCTTTTATCTTGGAGGAGTATATGAAGAAATCCTTATTGCATACAGCGTTTATTGTATTCGTTTTTTCTCTTTTTACGGCTATACCTGCTTTTTCTCAAAAGGTTGAAGAAGCCGATGTATATTATGTGAATGTGCAGATTTTAAAAATATTTGCACACCAAAAGGGCTATTATATTATTTACAGAAGAGCCGGTCTAAAAAATGCCGAAGTGTTTATTCCGAGTGCATGGCTTTCACCTGCCGACGGCAGAGCAAAAATGGAACTTGTAAATACAAGGGTAAATCCTTATTTATCTTTCTATATTAAAGGTGGAAAATTTGACCATATTAAAATAGCCGCCCCGCGGGATATAAATAGCTCCATTTGGGGAACTCTTGCCTCACCCAGCGAATATGATTCAAAATTTGAAGGCGTAGAAGCCCTTGAATTAAAGTTTTAAGTTATAGCGGCGTATCCGTTTTAACGTTTCCCCTGATACTGAAATCCCGTTGTGTTTTTTATACAACAACGGTTTTGGTCCAGGGGATTATCTATAGCGGAATAAAAAAATGCAAAAAAAAAGCTCTAATTCTATTGAAATTCCTGTAGTTCCCAAAAAACTAAAGGATTTTTTGATGTGCTATAACCGTTTTATCGTCGCAGGTCATAAAGAACCCGATGGAGACTGTATCGGCAGTAGTATTGCGATGTTTCTTTTCTTAAAAAGACTAAAAAAAGAGTGTTTTTTAATGTCGGCGGGTCCTTTTAAGCGTACCGAGATTAAAAAATACGAACATCTTTTTTCATCCGAATTACCTACTACCGATACATTTGACCCCAAAACAACCGGCTGCATAATTGTAGATTGTTCCGGTTTTGATAGAGTGGGAGACATAGCCCCGCTTCTTAAAGATTATCCATATATTATAATTGACCATCATGCAACAAACAGCGAGCAGTCTCAAAATTCACTCATTATGCCGTCAGCCCCGTCCACTACTTATTTAATTCAATCGATAATAGAAGAAATAAGCGGTGTTATAACTAAGGAAGAAGCGGATGCTTTATTTTTCGGTTTATGTACCGATACGGGATTTTTCAGACATTTGGATGAACGAAGTACGGAAGTTTTTTCTCATGCCTCGCGTCTCATTGCCGCCGGTGCAAATCCTAAAAAAACGTTTATGCAGATGAACGGAGGAAAAACCTTTGAATCAAGGCTCCTTATTGCGCGTATCTTAAACCGAATGGAAAAGCACTACGGAGGAAGGCTGATAACTGCTTATGAAACGTATGAAGATACGCAAGAATACGGACTTGAGGGCAGAGATTCCGACATCTTATATCAACTCATTCAGTCAATTGACGGGGTGGAAGCTATCTGCGTTGTCCGCCAAGAATCTCCTACACATTGTTCGGTAGGTTTCCGCTCTCTGGATAAAATAGATGTAGCCGCCATAGCACTTTCTTTCGGCGGCGGCGGTCATAAACAGGCTTCAGGACTGTATATTGAGGGTACCATAGAAGAACTTATGCCTAAATTTGTAGAAGCCTTTAAACCTCAAATGGAAATTGAAAACCGCTCGCTTTAGCATATATATACCGAGTGTAAAGGTTACTTTGTCCGCAGCAAATATACAAAAAACGGACCGCCTATTAAAGCCATCAAGGTACCTACGGGCAGCTCCAAAGGTGCTGCTATTGTACGGGCAAACGTATCTGCTGCAAGTAAAAATATTCCGCCGGTAAATATTGAAAACGGAAGAACATATTTGTAGTTTGGCCCTGTTATCAGTCTTACAATGTGCGGAATGATAAGCCCTACAAAACTGATAACTCCTGCAAAGGATGTTGCTATTGCAGCCAAAAAAGATGCCGTAAGCGAAATTAAGAGACGGCTTTTTGTTATATTTAAACCGAGACTTCCCGCTTTTTCATCCCCGAATAAAAGCAAATTACTGGGACGAATCGAGAAAAACGATGCCGTCAAACCTATCAGTGAATAAGGCAAGAGAATTTTAACATCATACATACTTCTGCCTGCCAAACTGCCGGAAAGCCAAAGCATTATATTCTGGATTTTATCGTTATTTAAAAGCGTAATCATATAAGAAACGCCCGCCAAAAAGGCATTAACTGCAATACCTGCCAAAATAAGCCGTACTGTCTTTATTCCGCTTTTCCATGCAAGAAGATAAACTAAAACTGCGGCTCCCATGGCTCCTAAAAAAGCAAAAAGCGGTGCTGCTTGCACAAAACTCGGAAAAACTAAAAGGGCCGTTAAAAGCCCCAATTTTGCACCTGCCGAAATACCGATAATGCCGGGGTCTGCCAATGGGTTTTGAATAACTGCTTGAAACAAAGCACCTGCTGCCGCTAGGTTAGCTCCTACAATCAATGCAAGAATTATACGCGGCAATCGTACTTCCCAAATTATAACTGCAAACTGAGAATATCGATCCTTGTGTAAAAGAAGAGCCGGTATTTCCGTTATGGGAATTTTTATGCTTCCGAGTGCGATACTGATAAAAACCGCCGCGATAAAGGCTGCCGCAGAAACAACGGCAAATCCTATAATCTTTTTCCGTCTTAATTTTTCAATCATTTTTCTTCAACTTGAACCGAATCGTATGTATCGTAAATTACTTCTTTTAGATTTTCCACAGCCTGCATTATCCTAATATTACGTGAAACAGTATACAGATTACTATCCAAATTATAAATTCGGTTTTCTTTTACGGCTTTTACCTGTTGCCAAATTTCACTGTTTGCAAATTCTTCTCTTAAAGAAGCCGCCGAATTTTCAGTTTTTGTATGAGTTAGCCTGATAATAACATCGGGCTGATATTTTATAATTTCTTCTATACTTACAGGAACATAGGACTTATCGAAATTACCTATGTCATTTGCGATATTATGAATTTTTAAAAGCCGCATTAAACTGCCTGTGTAAGAATTTTTTGTTCCCATCATTAGTTTTTTAGGCGAGCCTAAAATCATTAACACTTTAGGGCTTTTTTTACCGCTTATTGAACGAAGTACTTCAAGCGTTTTGGCTTCTATAGTCTGCACAACATGCTCAGCCTCTCTTTGCTTGCCGGTCAGTTTTCCTATTTTTTTAATCGACTCCAAACATGCCGAATATGAATCCAAATCGAAGTATTCGGTTTTAATATTTTGATTGTCAAATATTTTTTCCAGAGCGGATTTTGACCCTACAGACGCTAAATACAAATCGGCATTAAGCATTTTAACCGTCTCCATATCGGGTTTGAGCGGACTGCCGATTTGCGTACATTTTGAATACAGCGGCGGCAGGGCGTGCCGGCTTGAGGGTACTCCAATTACATATTTATATTCTAAATCTCCCAGTATTTCAGCAAGAGACATTGTCCCTGCAATTACAGTAAGATTATTTTTTTGAATAGTACGGTCGGGAAGTGCTGCTTTTTCTTCTTCAGTAGGATTAAAACAAGCCGTAAAAATAAAAACAGCTGTTAAAGCTGCAATCATTTTGAGTAACTTCATACGTATATTTTAAATATAAAATAAAAAAAGGTCAAGTAATTATGTATGTTCCCCACGCATTGACTTATTCTCGCAATATGCTATAATATACTAAAAAAATCGGGATTATTTCACCATTGAGATTATCATTAGGAGCTATGGAATATATGCAAATAAAAAAAGAAGCCGTTTGCGGAACACTGCAATCAAATGATTGCTTAGTCCGTGTCGAACCTGCAAACGGTTTGGAACTTAATTTAAAAAGTTCTGTGATGAATGAATTCGGTACGCAGATCAAAAATGCCGTACAGGAAGTTTTGGATACATTTAAAGTTACAGATGGCAGACTTTTTTTGGAAGACAAGGGTGCATTGGATTGTACAATCAAAGCCCGTGTAGAAACTGCATTGAGGCGTGCCGATGAAAAATAGAAGAAGTATGTTATTTATGCCGGGTAATAATCCCGGAATGCTTGTATCGGCAGATATACTTGGTGCCGATTCGATTATTTACGATTTGGAAGACGCTGTTTCTCTTGATGAAAAAGATTCGGCGAGGACTCTCGTCCGTAATGCTCTCTCATTTTTGGAATTTACTCATTCCGAAATTACCGTACGTATAAACCCAATTGATTCCCCCTATTGGGAAAAAGACTTGGAAGCCGTTATTCCTGTTCTTCCGGACGGCATTGTAATTCCAAAAGCTTCAGTAGATGCCGTTCATTCGGTAGAACAAAAAATAAATGAACTAAAAAAAACAAACGGAATAAAGAAAACTTTCCGGCTTTTAATGCTCGTAGAGTCCGCAAGCGGAATAATGGACATCAATTCCATTGCCAAAGCCTCTGCTTCAATCGAAGCCCTGCTTTTAGGCGGTGAAGATTATTCGGTGGGTATGGGTATTCAACGGACAAGACTTTCCAAAGAACTTGAATATGCCCGTTTTTCGCTTACAACCGCAGCTCATGCACACGGACTTGATTCTCTTGATACGCCTTTTACCGATGTTGATGATTTTGAGGGATTGCGCCTTGATACGGCTTTTAGTAAAAGCATCGGTTTTTCGGGCAGGCTTGTCATTAATCCGCGTCAAATAGAAGAAATACATGCATTATTCTCTCCGTCAAATTCTGAAATTGAAAGAGCTTTGGCAATTTTATCAGCCGCAGAAGAAGCAAAGAAAAACGGGTTGGGCGTTTTCAGCTTTAAGGGAAAAATGGTAGACTTGCCGGTTATAAAAAGAGCGGAAGCACTCGTTAATTCCGCACGGGCTTGGGGTTTAATAAAATAGGAGAAAGCTTTTTTTGAAAAAATGTAAAATCACCGTTATGAAAACTGCTTGCTATAAAGATCTTATGGAAAAATATGAAAATTATATGGAATGTCCTTGCGATATGAAAGAGGGGCAAGAGTTTATAGCCGACGGTTGGAAAAAGCCGGACGGGATATGCGATAGTGCTTGGCAAACCATGTCGCCTTTTATAATGACCTTAGCTTACGGCGGAGAAGATATTTACAACGGGTGGATGAAAAATAAAAAGTCGGCAATGATTTCCTGTAATGACGGATTCCGTCCGGTCAGTTTCTATATAGAGGCCTTGGAAGAAGATGTGCAGTAGTTTATAAAGCAAACTCTGCTCTATCTGTGTTGATTTTTTTTCTCAATTATGGTAAAAAGTACAGTGTCAAAACGGAGAATATAGATTGGAAAATGCTGAAATACTACACCCTCTTTTAGAAAAGGGCGACATAAAACAAACTATTGCACTTGCAGAAGCTGAGAATAAATCGTTATTTGAAATTTCCGATGATGGAATGAATTTGGTTACCGCTTCTATTTTAGCCGATATTCCCTCAGTTTATAAAATGCTTTTAATTCAAAAAGTGGGGGCATTATTTTCTTCGCAAGAATATTGCGAACTATTAAATCAAAAAATGTTTACAATACATCCTGTAGAGCGTGAACGTCTTAAATCTCAAGGCGTTACTACAGTAAAAGAAAATATTCTTCCTTATTGCGAATGGGTTACTATATTCGAAATCGCTTTCCCATGGCTGCCCCTGTCGGTTTTTGAAGATTTTGTACTTTATTTACGCGATGAAAAAAAATTGATTTTAGATGATGAAACAATCGAATTGGTAAAGGAAAATTTTATTGCCTCAAAGCGGTATTCCGAAAGAGAATTAGAGCAGCTTTTTGCTTCGGACTTATTAAAAGACCCTGCTGATATTCCAACCGAATAGCCGGCTAGTTGTTTACTTGGTTTATCGGCTTTCCGGTAATAAAGGCTTGTACATTATTTACTGCAATTTCCATAAGGCGGTTCCTTGCTTCTGAAGTTTGCCATGCTATGTGAGGAGTAATTGTGCAATTCGGTGCCGACAGCAGCGGATTATTTGCCGCAGGAGGTTCGGTACTTAAAACATCACAGGCAAACCCCGCAATCCGCTTTTCAATCAAGGCTTTGGCTACAGCCTCTTCATCTACCAATGTTCCGCGTCCCGTATTCACAAGATATACGGACGGTTTCATCTTCTGCAGCGTTTCCGTATTTATAATTTTATTTGTTTCAGCCGTAAGCGGACAATTTAAACTTATGATGTCTGAAGCAGAAAGAAGCTCATCAAGTGTAACTTGTTTTGCCTCTTCCAAACCGATAATACTCTTTTTGGAACGGTTTACATATATTACTTTCATATTCATTGAAAGGGCTATTTTGGCGGCAGCTTGACCGATATGTCCAAAGCCGATAATTCCGATCGTTTTAAATGATAATTCATGTAAAGGATAACTATGATAACAAAAATGTTCAGACGATGCCCATTTTCCGTTTAAAACTTCATCACTATGGTCTTTTATGTGCCAAAAAAAATTGAGAATAAATGCAAAAATCGATTGAGCAACGCTGTCTGTGCTGTATGAAGGAATATTCGTTACACAAATTCCCTTTTCGTTTGCAGCGTTTACATCTACAACATTATATCCGGTTGCCAAAACCCCTATATATTTGAGTCTCGGTAATTTCTCCATAGTTTCTTTTGAAAGAATAACCTTGTTTGTAAGAACAGCGTCTGCTTCTTTTGCCCTGTCAAAAATTTCTTCAGGCAGAGTTTTGTCATAAACCGTTACATTACAAATTTTTTTAAGAGCATCCCAAGATAAATCTCCGGGATTTAAGGTATAACCGTCTAAAACTACCGTATTGAATTGTGTACGCATACCGTCTTTCCTTATCTGTTTGACTTATATCGCAAAAAGCGGAATTACCATGCGTTGAAACACGGTAATTCCCCTATTGCAGATGTCTCTAAAAACCGAATTGTTTTAGAGGCACACTTATTTTTTAATACAAGCGTCCTAAAATCTTGTTTAAGCTGTCCTTTGCATCGCCTAAAAGGAGCATAATGTTTTCATTAGGCTCATACAAGGGGTTCGGAACTCCGGCATAGCCGGGTTGTAGGTCGAAGTTGCAAATAATCAGCTTCTTTGCTTTTTCTGCCGCTAAAACCGGCATACCGTAAATGGGCGTACCTTCCGCAGTGTTTGCCGCAGGATTGATAACATCGCTTGCCCCGATGACAATTGCCAAATCCGTTTTTTCAAAATCGGGATTGATTGCATCCATTTCGTATAATTTATCGTATGGAATATCAACCTCGCACAAGAGCACATTCATGTGTCCCGGCATTCTTCCCGCAACGGGATGAATGGCAAAGCGGACTGTCTTGCCTAAACTTTCCAGTTTATCGGTAAGCTGTTTTACCAAACCTTGTGCCTGCGATAGAGCCATTCCATAACCCGGAATAATGATAATGTCCTTTGCTTCTTTCAGCCAGTTTGTTATTTTATCGGACTGTGCCGAAGATTGAGAAGCGGACATTTCAGATTCTGCCTTAACGGTTTCAGTGTTTGCCGTGCCGGAGGCTGCGGATGCCGGCTGTTTTTGTGCAGCGTTTGCCGCCTGAGTTTTCGAGACCGGCTTTGCCGCCTTGCTGAAAAGAATCGCCGAAAGGCTTCGGTTCATTGCACGGCACATAATCTGTGTGAGGAGCAAGCCTGAAGCACCGACAATACCGCCTACTGATACCAAAAGAATATCGCCTATTGCCATACCCGCAATTGCCGCCGCAACGCCCGATGTTGAATTCAAAAGCGAAATGGTTATCGGCATATCTGCCCCTCCGACGCGGATTGCAAAGAATACACCGAAAAGGAGGCTTATTGCCAAACCGCACACCGCAAGCGGCAATACAGGAATGTTTTCAAGTTTTAAGGCTAAAAGAATAACAAAAGCTGCCATTCCTAAAAAGCTCACTACGGTAAAAAGCTGATGTGCCGGAAGCACAATCGGCTTTTGCGGAAGCATTTTGTGCAGCTTTCCTGCGGCAATCAAACTTCCCGAAAAGGTAAACGCACCGACAGCCAATGCAATGCCGGCGGTGATAAGGGCAAAAAGTTGTCCGCTTTCGGAAGAGGGGCTTAAAAGTGTAAGCAGAGCTGCTGCGGCGGAAGCTGCCCCTCCCAATCCGTTTAAAAGCGCAACGGTTTGCGGCATCGTAATCATTTCAACCTTAACGGTAAGCACAATTCCGATGAGCACGCCGATTGCCAAGCCCGTCCACATAAATACAGCAGAAAAAATATTGTACTTGTACAGAGTTACACATACGGCAACCAGCATACAAAATGCACTTAAGGCATTTCCGTTTTTTGCCGTTTTTACCTTGCTCATCATATTGATTCCTGCAAGAACGCCTAAGCTAAGTACCGTACAAATGATATAGTATAAAGTATCCGTCATTTATTCCGCCTTTTCATCTTTATGAGTGCTGCCGGTTTTAAACATCTTTAACATTCTGTTTGTCAAACCGAAGCCTGCAACCACATTGATTGTTGCACAAACAATGCCGAGCATTCCGAAAATTTTACTCCCGGTTGCAACGGCGGCAGCGGTCGAAGTCATTGTTGCCAAGATGGTAATACCGGAAAGAGCATTCATTCCCGACATCAGCGGAGTATGTAAAAGACTTGGTACATTCTTAATCAATTTATAACCTATCACCGTAGTTACAAGAAAGATTAAAACAAGTATCAATTCCATTTTCATAAACCCATTGCCTCCCTGGCTCCTTTGTGAACGATTTCTCCGTCGATTGTTGTAAGAATTCCCTTCACAATATCGTCATTTCTATCAAGTTCTATCTTGTTGTCTTTGATGAGATACCGTGCCAAATTGCAAATATTTTGAGCAAACATCCATGTTGAACTTGAAGGCAAAAGGCCCGGAATATTTTTAATTCCGACAAGATGCACATTGTGCTTTTTGACGACTTCCCCCGGAGGTGTTAAGGCACAGTTTCCGCCTTGGTCAATTGAAATATCAACTATAACGGAACCGGGCTTCATCGTTTTTACCATCTCTTCGGTAATAATAACGGGAGCAAGTTTTCCGGGTACAAGAGCGGAGAGGAAGATAATATCCATATCCTTGATGTGAGGAGCAAGCAGTTCTCTTTCTTTTTCAAGAGTTTCTTTTTTTAGATGGAGTGCATAGCCGCCCTCGCCGATAGCTTCGTTTTCGGGAACACCCAAATCTATAATTTTTGCACCGAGAGATTGTGCCTGCTCGCGTGCTGCGGGGCGTATATCGGCAGCATAAGTTACCGCACCGAGCCGTTTTGCTGTTGCAAGTGCCTGCAACCCGCCGACACCGGTTCCAACGATGAGAACATTCATCGGTTTAATCATACCGACCGCACAGAAAATCTGCGGAATAAAACGCGGCAGCAAGTTAGCTGCAATTAAGATACCCTTATAGCCTGCACAGGTACTCATTGAAGTAAGTGCGTCCATATTCTGTGCTCTGGAAATTCGAGGTACGCCGTCAAGGGTTAAAGAAATAACGCCTTGTTTCGCCATGTTTTTTACCATCTCGTGGTTGACGGGTGCCGCAGGGTGAATAAAAGTTATAAGGTACTGCCCCTTATGCATCATATCAATTTCGTGGCAGTTGAGGGCTTCATTATGAAGCGGTTCTTTTACCTTTAAGATAAGCTCGGAATCGGCAAACAGTTTTTTTACGTCGGAAATAATTTCCGCACCGGCTTTTTCGTATTCCGCATCGTGAAAATACGAACCCTCTCCGGCACCTTTTTCGACTAAAACCTTATGTCCGTCTTTTACCAATAAGGCACATGTTTCAGGGGTTGCTGCAACACGGTCTTCTCCATGCATGATTTCCTTAGGAACACCAATAATCATAAAATCCTCCTACAGATTTCTTTAAGATTTAAAGCGGCTTTTACCGCCGGTTTAAATCTTGTATAAAGATACAATGTAATTCAGCCAAAAATTATAGTACATTTTACGGCAGAATTGATTGATGGGCATTTCTAAAAACCCAAATTAAATTTTTAGAGAGCCGCTAGATTGTGTTAATTATACTATAGAATAAGGTTACATTCAAGAGGTCTTAAAAAAGAATTAAAAGAAATAAAAAAACTTAAAACTATATTGACATTTTGTGTATTATCTGATATAGTTAGACTTCACTTGCGGCGGTGGTGGAATGGTAGACACGTCAGCTTGAGGTGCTGATGCCTTAACG
>CALINC010000055.1 GCA_938045195.1 uncultured Treponema sp. | reverse complement strand
CTGACCCCAACCTTACCATGGTTGTGCTCTGCCGACTGAGCTACAGGAGCAAAATTCCAAAAGTGAGTTCTGTGATTATAGTAAATAACGATATTTTTGTCAAGTGCTTTATACGGGTTTTTACGCGGGTTAATAAATTTTATAGAGATTGAGGTCAATAAATAATTTATACATTGTTAGAGCAATTAAAATTAATATTCATAAAACAGTGTTTACAGCCGGAACAAATATTTATATAATATCTAAACGGGGGTTATTATGAGCGAAAAATTTTATTGTGATCCGGCTGAAATATTGGAAGTAACTATTCAAAAAGGGATAACAAAAGCAAATACTTCCGCATGGAAATTATTTATACTCGGTTTTTTAGCAGGGGTCTTTATAGCCTTTGCTTCGGAAGGCTCCAATATGGCGGCTTTCGGGTTTTTTGCGAAACCGGAAACTTATGGGTTAGGTAAATTTGTTGCAGGTTTAATTTTTCCTGTAGGACTTATGCTTGTGGTAATTGCCGGCGGAGAACTTTTTACCGGCAACAATTTGATAGCAGCGGCTGTACTCGATAGAAAAGTAAAAATTTCTGCAATGTTAAAAAATTGGTTTTTTGTTTATTTAGGAAATTTTATAGGTTCTGTTTTTATTGCATTTTTAATTTTTAAAAGCGGACAACTGCATAGCGGAGGAAATCTTTTAGGCGGAATAACCATTAAAATTGCTTATGGGAAAATATCTCTCTCATTTATTCAAGCTCTATTTTTAGGTATTATGTGTAATTGGCTTGTTTGTCTTGCAGTTTGGCTTTGCTATGGAGCAAAAGATATGAGCGGAAAACTGTTTGCCGTATTTTTTCCTATATGGCTTTTTATAACCTCCGGTTTTGAACATAGTGTTGCAAATATGTATTATATTCCTGTAGGAATTTTTGCAAAATCAATTCCGGAATATGCAGCAGCTTCAAAAATTGCAATTGATGCCTTGTATAATTTGAATTGGCTTAATTTTTTTATGAAAAATTTATTGCCGGTTACTTTAGGAAATATTATAGGTGGTGCTTTTTTTGTTGCCGGTATATACTGGTTTTGCTACCGAAAAAAGTAAGCCGGTAAATTATACGTACCGATTTGCGTCATTCATGTAAAAATTTAACCGTAGTTATGTAATTCAAATCTCCGTCATTGAGATAAGGTTGTTCTGCAATGTTTAACGTGAGGAAATGCTGCCTCTTGACAAAATGGAGGGGGGGGTATAATGGTGACATACAAGAAATTCTTGGAGGTGTTTTTATGAAAAAGCAAATATATTTTTTTATGATTATGCTTTTAGCCATTATGACTCAGGTATTTTTCGTTAGTTGCAATCATGGTCAAAAACCGGTTTATTACTCTATCACTTATCACAAGAACTACGATGGTGCATCCTCTGCAACTTTTCAGCATTCCTATAAAGCGGGAAGTTCTGCAACACTTCCTTCGGAATCGAGAAAAGGTTACAAGTTTTTGGGATGGGCAAAAAAAGCGGATGCAGCGGCTCCCGAATACAAGGCAGGCGATAGCGTAAAAGTAAGCTCAAACCTTAATTTTTATGCGGTTTGGAAAAAAATTGAATCTTTTAAAGTTACTTTTGACGCAGGATTTATAAAAGACGGCGACAGTGAGGCGGAAACGAAAATTCAAACGGTAAACGTTTCTTCCTCAAGCGAAAAATTTATATTGGATAAAAATACGTTTACCCGCGACGGCTATGTTTTTGCAGGCTGGAGCAAAACAAAAACTTCTTCATACGATTCCTATAAGATTGCCTACAAGGACGCGGAAAATGTGGAATATTTTTACGAAGATACAACGCTTTATGCCGTGTGGCTTGAACAATCACAATGCATCACGATTACATATAACAAAAATGACGGTTCCGCAACGCCGGAAGAAACATCTTATTATGTTAAAAAGGGAGAAACTTTTACGCTGCGGGCGAACACTTTTACAAGAGACGGAATGTCTTTTGCCGGCTGGTCAAAATCAAAAAGTTCAAAGAAAAAAGAATACGCCGACAAAGCGGAAATATGGTCATTTTACGCGGACAGCGACATGACGCTTTACGCACTCTGGCACGACGACGCACATTACGTCATCACCTACTATTCAAACTTCGAAGGTTCAACTTATGACTACAAAGAACAGACTTTAGAAAAATCGGAAAGCGGCGCAACAGGAAACCTTTTGAAAAATACATTTGAACGCACCGGCTATGTTTTCTACGGCTGGTACACTTCAAGCAGTCTTCCAAAAACTTATGGAACGGTGTCGAATTTTTACACCGACGAATCAAAAATCACTTTGACGGAAGATAAAGATTTATACGCCTGCTGGCTTGAAGACAAATCTTCGGAGGCGGTAAAACTTACGTTCAATAAAAATGACGGAACAGCAACGCCGGAAGAAACAACTCAGTACGTAAAATACGGAAGCAGACCGAGTTATAGCTATTCTTGGAGCGACACAAACTACAACAAACTCAAACCCAATACGTTTACGCGGGAAAATTACGAATTCTTGGGCTGGTCAACTTCATCTTATGCAACAAGTGCAACATACACAGACGCTCAAACAGATGTTTACTTTACTGCAAACACTACATTATATGCTGTCTGGCAGTACAAGGGACCGGTTGTTATCACTTTTGACGGAAACGGCGGAAAAGATTCCGACGGGAACACTACCGCAACGCAGACTATAACCGCAAACACTTACACTGAATTAAAAGCAAACACCTTTGCAAAAGAAAATTACGGTTTTGCAGGCTGGGCTAAAACCAGCGACGCAACATACGGATACTACAACGATAAAGAAAGCGTAAAATTCTCAGAAACTGCCGTTACGCTTTACGCCGTGTGGAAACCAAATCCTGTAATCACATTCAACGGAAACGGAGGCACTACAAGCGGCGGAGAAACAACGGCGACACAGAGCATTCCTTATGGAGTTTCCACAGCCTTAAATGAAAATCCGTTTACAAAAGCCGGAAGTACATTTTTAGGCTGGAATAAATATGCAAGCGGAACGTATGCGCAGTACAGCGACAAAGGCAGCATATCGATTTATGAAGATACGACGCTTTATGCAATTTGGAAAGACGACATAGTTTTGACTTTTAATGCGAACGGAGGTATCGGAAGCGATTTTACAAAAAACGTAGCATACGATACGGCAAGTTCTTCGTACAAATTTATCGTTCCGGAAAATACGTTTACAAGGGCAGGTTACGTCTTCATGGGCTGGGGAACTTCTGCAAGTTCTACATACGTGTCGTACAAGGCAGGAGAATCGGCATCCGCTCAAGAAAACAAGACTTTGTACGCAATCTGGGCAAAAGAATCCGTTCCAGTAACATTTGACCCGAATACGGAAAACGGCGGAAGCGGAACATCATTTACTCAAAATCTTTTGCTGAACACAACCACTCTAAAATACGAGGGAACATTGCCTGCAAACACGTTTACGAATTCAAACGGAAATTTTGTAGGCTGGAGCACGTACAAAAAACCAAGTTCAGGTTACCAAATAGAACAAATAATGAGTGCAGGATTGGAAGTTTCCCTTTCCAATTCACAGTTGCCGAATAGCGAAGGCTTTACGCTGTATGCCGTCTGGAATCCGAAAACGTATACGGTAACATACAATCTCGGCGGAAACGGCACGGACATTGTAAAAACCGTGACGAACACCGCAGAATACGGCAAAAGTATAAATTATGTTTTGGAAGCGGCTCCTGAAAGCACTTTGACATACTATAGTTTTACAGGCTGGACATATTATAGCGGAAACACAAATCCGGAATTTAGTGCAGGACAAACAGTAAAACTTGACGGC
Organism: uncultured Treponema sp.; assembly: GCA_938045195.1. Lineage (GTDB taxonomy): Bacteria > Spirochaetota > Spirochaetia > Treponematales > Treponemataceae > Treponema_B. The sequence continues at coordinate 19,014 of CALINC010000055.1, read as the reverse complement.
GATGAAACTTTCTATGCCGTATGGAAACTTGGTGTAATTTTGGATACGTCAGGCACAGTTTCCTCAAATTCTCAAGTAAGTTTCCCGTTTAAACTGTTAAAAGAAACAAGATTAGTTTTTGTTGCCACGGCAAGCGGCTCCAGTGGTCTTGATTTCTGGCTTTACAATAGCAAAAACGAAAAGATTTCAGATAAAACAAAGCTAACATCTGAGACTTACACCTTAAACTTAAAAGAGGGAACTTATAAATTGGTTATAAACAATGGTAACTGGGTTAATGATAAAAGTTATACGATAAAAATAAAACCTGCTAACTAAGTAAATCTATAACAGCTCCGGTCAGCGCAAAGCGGTCGGGGCTTTTTTTTATCGTTTATATATGACGTTTTAGATACAGAAAGACAACATTACAGCACCGCACTCGCTCACACCCTTTGTTACAGGGCTTGGTATCTGCGGGGACTCTTTCCTATGACGCGGCAGGAAATGTTTATATTTCCGAATGGTCAACGCAGCATATATCATCAAAATCTGAAAATAATTTATGCAGTGGACGGGGGTAAGATGGACAGGGCTACCTCATCTCAAAAGTTGTAAAACGGAAAATAAGTAATCATCATCGATCATACGCAAGCCTAATTTTTATTTCCATTTGTCTACCACCTAATTTAGAATAGTTCGTTGTAAAAAGTACTTTTTTCGCGTAATACCGAGTTTCCTTACTCTTCTCAAAACTGCAGCAGAACAGCAGTCGAACTGTTGTGCAATTTCTTTCTCCCCTATTATAATTATTTTCTATTGTTTATTCAATTAGCTATATCATACTTTTCTTTTTTGAAAAAATCAACAGATTTTGTAAACTTAAGTTTCTCAAAAACAGCTATGATTTCTACTACATACACAGGTATTTTCTTTATTAATTTTTTTATCAAGTTTTAAGATTCCCTGAATAGAAGTTTTATCTTTCCTTGCACAAGCAGGCATTATATAAAACATAGCTTTATTCGTGCGGAGGGTTTAATACAGCTTTTCAAGTTCTTCCCTTTTTGTCATTATTTCACCCATACAGATATTAACACTTTTTTTATTGGATAGAAAACGATTATTTATAAAATGCACATCTATTCATTCAATAAATTCTAAATTTTACCGATAATCGTAAGCGATGGCATCTATTTACAGACAATACGACAATTCGAATTCCCCTGTTTTGACGAATTCTCTTTTACGAGGAGAATTTTTGTACGGGCTTAAATTATATTATGTACAAAAAAAATTTATGAATGAACAAGGAGCTGTTTTACGGATGCGAATTTCTCTTGCATGTATAGAAGCCGGAGCCGTCGTTATAGATGCCTATATTCAAGTTGACGGAAATATTGCCTATCTTTTTGTATTATGTTCATCGTTTTTAACCCAGCCCATTTTTTCGGCAGCGGTTAAAAAAATTCTTCCGCAAGCGGTGATTGAAAAATTTTATCAAGACCAAGCCGAAATTTATTTAGCTGCTTGTTCCGAAGCAGACCTTATAAAAAACAAAATATCTTTCATACCGCAAAAAGAAATTTCTTCGGAATCAAAAAATCTTTTAATTTCACTCTTAATAGAATATAAAGCGATGTTGTTGGAAAATAAAAAAAGCGGTTTATTGGCGAAGTGTTTGCAGCGCAAAAAAAAGAGTTTGCTCGCTGAAGCCGCCGAAAAACGGAAATACCAAACGGCAGATTTAAATTTGGATATGGTGATGTTTCAAAAAAACGGAAGTATTTTATCAATACCCGATTTTCAAATAAAAAAAATAGATAAAGACGTATTTCAACAAAAATATATTCAAATTCTTCCCGAATACGGCGGTCAAAAAATTTATGTTGAAGACATATTCCTTTTAAAGCGGATAGATTTATCAAAAGCCGTATTTATAAAAAAAATTGAAAAAGGGATTTACGAAGCGGAAGTTCAAGGCAATACGAAAAAAATTAAATTAAATTTTTTTGTTCCTGCATTACAAAAACAGTAAACATAATAATTTAATATTGCGGTACGTGTTTTATATCTGTTAATGTCTTTTATTTATTATCATTATATGATAATATGAAAAAACAGGAGGTGCTTATGAAGCCCACACTTTTAGTTTTGGCAGCCGGAATGGGAAGCCGCTACGGAGGAGTTAAGCAAATTGCTTCTGTAGGAATTCATGATGAAACATTATTGGATTATGCCGTATATGATGCCGTAACAAACGGATTCGGTAAAGTCGTTTTTATTATACGCAAGGATATTGAAGCGGATTTTCGCGAACGTTTTTTTAATAGAATAGCACGCAATTGCAACGCGGAATATGTGTTTCAATCTTTGGACTATCTATTAACTGAAGAACAACTTGCTTCCGCAAAAAACAGAAAAAAACCATGGGGAACGGCTCACGCAATTTTATGTGCCGAAGAAAAAATTCATGAGCCTTTCGCAGTTATAAATGCAGACGATTACTATGGACGTTCTGCATATAAAACCATCGCTACACATTTATCAACGCTTGCAAATGATTCCGCCGAACACGCTATGGTCGGCTATATCTTGGAAAAAACATTGAGCCGTTCAGGTTCGGTTTCACGCGGAGTATGCGTTGTCGGAAACGGTTATCTTTCCGGAATTACGGAAAATAAAACTATTTTATATAAGCAAATTGACAAAACCGAAAAAATTATTTCTGAAATAGACGGTGAAGATATTGAACTTTCAGGAAAAGAAACCGTTTCGATGAATTTATTCGGCTTTAGTCCTAAATTTTTCGGCTTTTGCAAAGGGTATTTTAGAGATTTTATTCATAAATATGCAGAAAGTGAAAAAGCCGAATGCCTTTTGCCTGAAGCTGCAGGGTTAATGATAAAAAAAGGTTTAGGCAGAATAAAGGTTTACACCACAACGGAACGCTGGTTTGGAATGACATATCCCGAAGACCGTGATATAGTCCGAAAAGAATTGGCGGCAAAAATCAAGGAAAAGTATTACCCTGAATTTCTATGGCGATAACAAAAAATTGCTCGGTATAACTTTGAAACGAATGGAAAGGCGCTTGGGTTCCTTTTTCTGCTTTTATATAAAAATTTTCATATCCGGTAAAATTAAAATATGAAGATTTGATAAAATTCTACATTTTCCATTGACATTTTTTCAAAATGGAGTTATTATCAACATTGGACAGTAGTATACTTTTAAGGAGTATGTAATGGAATGGCTTTTATATGTTATCCTTCCTGCTGTCGGTATAATTCTTGGATGGACGATTCGACGGCTTTATGCCGGATTTCAATTATCCGCCGCTGAACAGAAAGCGGAACGGGTTTTACAGGAAGCAATAAAAAATGCTGAGGCTCAAAAGAAGGAATTTCTTCTTGAAGCAAAAGAACAACTAATTCGGGAACAAAAACAGCAGGAACGGGAAAATCGAGAACGCAGAAGCGACCTTCAGCGTCTTGAGCGCCGATTAACACAAAAAGAGGAACAGCTCGATAAGCGTGCTGAAGCGGCAGATAAGCAGGAAAAAGAACTCATAGGGAAAGAAGCTGCTCTCGAAGAGAAGGCAAAAATATTAAGCGGCGAAGAGGAACGTTACAGAGAAGAGCTTGAACGAATTTCGGGCTTAACGCAGCAGCAGGCAAAGGATTTAATTATCCGCAGTTTGGAAAACGAAGCAAAGCGGGATGCAGTTTCTATCATCAACAAAATTGAAGAAGAAGCACAGCTTACTGCCGAGAAAAAAGCCCGCGATATTCTTGTAACAACAATTCAAAGACTCGCAACGGAAACTGCAAGCGATATAACAGTTGCAACCGTCAGCTTGCCGAGTGATGAAATGAAAGGCAGAATAATAGGTCGCGAAGGGCGCAATATTCGTGCATTGGAAACTCTAACCGGTGTGGACATTATAATTGACGATACTCCTGAAGCCGTTGTTGTTTCGTGCTTTGACCCCGTGCGTAAAGAAATTGCAAGAGTTGCTTTGGAGCGGCTTATTCTTGACGGGCGGATTCATCCTGCAAGAATTGAAGAAATCGTACAAAAAGTAACACGCGAAATTTCTCAAAAGATTTATGAAGAGGGAGAAAGGGTTCTGTTTGACCTCGGTATCCACAATATGAATCAAGAGGGCGTTAAAGCGTTGGGCAGGCTCTATTTTAGAACCAGCTATGGTCAGAACGTTTTGCAGCATTCCAGAGAGGTTGCTATTATTGCCGGTATGATTGCAAGCGAAATAGGTGCTAATGTAGAAATTGCCAAACGGGGCGCACTGTTGCATGATATTGGGAAAGGTGCCGAAACCGATTCCGACAAAAATCATGCGGAAATCGGAATGGAGCTTACCCGCAAAATGAATGAAGACCCGCGCGTTGTAAATGCCGTGGGGGCACATCATAACGATATTGAACCTACCTCTATAGAAGCAATTATCGTTCAAATTGCGGACGCAATCTCGGCGGCGCGGCCGGGTGCCAGACGTGAAACTATGGATAACTATGTTAAACGTCTTGAAAACCTCGAAACGCTGGCAGAAACGTTTACCGGCGTAGAAAAGGCTTATGCAATTCAAGCAGGGCGGGAATTGCGAGTTGTTATTAACAATGAAAAGATTTCGGATGCCGATGTTAAAATTCTTGCACGCGATATTGCAAAAAAAATAGAAACGGAATTGCAATATCCGGGAAGAATTAGAGTCACACTTATCCGTGAAACACGTATTGTTGAATACGCTCGATAAGTTTAAAATTGCTGTAAAAACCCGCCTTACGGATATTTCCTGCAAGGAGGGTTTTACTTCTTTAACCGCTTGAGCATGTTTAGGATAATTTGTCTCAAGATATTCAAACTCTCAACAGTGAAATCTTAGCAGCTTTTTTATAAAATAAGCAATGTTCAAAATTTGAAAAACTTTTCCGGTTGTTTATTTTAATCGGAAAGCTTATTTTGATGAAATGGAACTGTTCTTTCGTCTAATAAGGATTTCTTTTGTCGTTTTTTTGTTTTAAGGCATCGTTATATTGATTCTGAAATATGAATAAAAATGATTCCAAAGCAATTCCAATATCACAAAAAAATAAAGGCTGCCTTTCGGTATATTTCAATCCTGAACGAATACTTAGAAGTTTCGATTTAAGCGGATATTTTTTACCTTTAAATAAAGACGACTCCAATGTAATTGCAAATTCTAAACCTGCGTTTATTTGAAACCGTGAAATAGCTGCAAAGTCTATGCAATGTGTACTGACAAAAAAATTTAAGGCAAATATATTTGATTTTTTATATAAAGGATTGTAAGCTAATTCTGCATTTAACAGCGACATTACATATATATCAGCGTTTGAAATAGTACCGGATGTAGGATATATTTTAAGATCAATATAAAAAGGGTTAAGAGAAAAATTAATTCCTGTATCATAATCAGGAAAATAAAATGTAAAAGCTGCTAAATTTAAATTCATTACAGCTTTAGGAGTACTTTTTTTTACACCGACTCCTATTTTAATATCTCCGAAATTCCAATAGGGAACAATATCAATTGCAAAAAGCGGAAGCATACATATTAAAAATAGACACATACTTATCTTCTTACGCATGCGTAAAAGTATATACGATTATTTAATTCCAGTCAACATATTATTATATGAAAAAATATTTGCCGTATTTTTAGATATTCATTTTTGCTGATGTTTTTTTATTTTTATTATGCGTTTTAGGATTACACTTGTCATTTTATCTTTTGTTAGAATTAAAAGAGCCGAACCTGCTGCAGAAAAAATAATAAAAGAAATAAGCAGCGGAATTCCCTGTCCTATAAATCTCCCGAACCGCGCAAACGGTGCATAAATTTTTTCATTAAAAAAATAAAGCGGTATTGAAGCAATAATCGAAAATAGAAATACTTTCAATATGAATTTTATCGCAGGAAAAATCAATTTAAAGATATTTATATTTTTATTATGCCGTAAAAATATAAAAAGAATTATCGTGTTTACAAAACTTGCAATTGTTAATGCCAGTGCTATTCCTGCTCCTTTCATAGGTATACGCAGAATAATAACCAAGATAATGTCTACGGCAACGCAAATTACCCCTGCAAGCATAGGTGTTTTTGAATTTCCTTGAGCATAAAATGCAGGGGCTATAATTCTATTTACGGCAATAGCAAACAAACCTGCAATATGAAATTTGAATATCCCGAATGTTAAAGCAACTGAGTTATCATCAAATTTTCGGCTTTTATAAATGAGCGTAATAATATGTTCCCCATTGCATAACGAAAAAAAAGTTGCAGGAATTGTAATAAGTGCGATTATTTTTATTGACTGAAGCAGAATTTCTTGAAAATCATTCCACTTTTTTCTTTCCGCAAGCCTCGAAAGATCGGGTAAAATTACCGTCCCAATTGAAACTGCAAAAACACCCAAAAGCAATTCCTGTATTCTAAGAGAATATTGCAGTGCAATAGGAACTCCAACACCTGCCGATGCCGCAAATGAAGTTGAAACGATATCATTTATTTGGTAAGCGGCAACTCCTATTATTGTCGGACCGATTAAACGCAATACTTTTTTTGTGCCTTTATTTTCTAAAGTTTTTTTTAAATTTATAAATGTAAAATTGAAATTTGTTTTTAATACAAAAGGAAGCTGAAAAACAGCTTGCGCAAAGCCTCCCGCCAAAACACCGTACGCCATTGCCGTTGCAGGGTCTCCAAAAGGTTTTGCAAAAATATATGTACAGGCAATAACCGAAATATTAAACAAAATCGGAGTAAAGCCTGACGGGGTAAAAATTTTAACTCCGTTTAAAATTCCTTGAAAAAATGCAGCGATTGAAATTAGCAGTAAATACGGAAACATAATCCGTGTTAAAAAAACTGCGGAGTTATAATCGGCAATATCTCTAAAAAAAACTTTTATGATAACGGGGGCAAAAACAATTCCCAACATAACAATACAAACCGTCGCAAAACTTACAAGCGTAAAAATAGAATTTAAAAAATCGGTAATTTCTTTTCTTGCTGCCGCTTTATCTTCTGCCGAATTATATCTTTCAAGATATGCATTAAATGTAGGAATAAACGCCACCGTTATACTGTTTTCCGCAAATAGTCTCCTAAATAAATTAGGCAGCATAAAGGCGGTTGTAAAAGCATCGCCCAAAGCTTCTGTTCCCAAAAAAGCCGACATTGTCATTTGCCGTATAAGCCCTAAAATACGTGAAGCAAAAACCAAAAGAGAAAGTTTGGAGCTGTTTTTTACAAGATGTCTGTCTGAGTTATCATTATTTTTTATTTTTTCCGGCATAGCATTAAATTTGTGAAAGTATTATTCGATATTTTTAAGGTTGCGCCTATTTACATGTAAATAAACGCCGCATATTTCACGGTAAGTAATATAACAAAAGACAAACAAAAATACAATCGGGTTTTATAATCGACATGAGGACAACCGTACTACAAATCAACAAACCCGGTGAAGAGCACCGGGGTATTAAACCCTCCGCACGAATAAAAAAGCTATAAACATCAAATAGTATGTATTTTATCATCTTAAATTTAGAGGAAAAAGCGGTATCTCACATAAAAATCTAACCCAAGTATAATAAGTCTAACGAGATTAAAACGGGATTGTATATAACGGGTATAATGTAACCTTATAGAGATCATCAATCCCTGCTCTTGAATCTTAAAAAATTGTTATTGCTTTTTTGCAAATTTTTTATTACATTATTTATGTTATGAATATGGAAAAATACACCGTCAAAGCGGCTGAAGCCCTTCAAGAGGCTTCTTCGATTGCACAGAGGGACGACCACAGTCAAATTGAAAGTGAACACCTCTTATATGTACTCCTTGAACAAGAAGACGGCATTGTGCCTCCTATTGTTGAAAAAATCGGCGTGAAGCCTGAGAGCCTTTTGGACGAGCTTGATTCGCTTCTCGATAAAAAACCCCGTGTTACGGGACAGTCTGCACAAACATATATGTCGCCGCTATTGGCAAAATTGCTTGCTCATGCGGAAGGGTATGCGCAAAAGTTAAAAGACGATTATGTTTCTACCGAGCATTTTCTTTTAGCATTAACCGAATCTAACGATGCTGCAGGAGAACTTTTGCGTTCCAGAGGGGTAACCTTAAAAACCGTTCTTTCTGCCTTAAAAGAAATTCGCGGCAATAGCCGTGTTACGAGCGAAAATCCCGAATCGACCTTTCAAAGTTTGGAAAAATTTTGCCGAGATTTAACGCAGCTAGCTCGGCAAGAAAAAATAGACCCCGTCATCGGGCGGGATGAAGAAATAAGGCGGGTTATGCAAGTGCTTTCCCGCAGGACAAAAAATAACCCTGTTTTAATCGGAGAACCCGGCGTTGGAAAAACAGCTATCGTCGAAGGCTTAGCCCGCCGGATTGTTTCAGGCGATGTTCCTGACAGCTTAAAAGGCAAGCGGCTTTTGTCGCTAGACTTAGGATCTTTGGTTGCCGGTGCAAAATTCCGCGGTGAATTTGAAGAGCGGCTAAAAGCCGTTATTTCCGAAGTGCAAAAATCTGAAGGTAAAATTATTCTCTTTATTGATGAACTTCATACACTCGTCGGGGCAGGTGCGAGCGAGGGTTCAATGGATGCATCCAATTTGTTAAAACCCGCTTTAGCACGCGGCGAACTTCGCGCAATCGGAGCGACTACACTCAACGAATACCGCAAATACATAGAAAAAGATGCCGCCCTTGAACGCCGCTTTCAGCAAGTGTATTGTCCCGAACCGACCGTTGAAGACACCATTGCAATTTTGCGCGGCTTACAGGAAAAGTACGAAGTTCACCACGGAGTAAGAATCAGGGATGAAGCATTAATCGCAGCAGCGGTGTTTTCAAACCGCTATATTACGACCCGCTTTTTGCCCGACAAGGCAATCGACTTGGTAGACGAAGCCGCGAGCCGCCTCAAAATGGAAATTGAAAGCCAGCCGGTGGAGCTTGATCAAGTAGAAAGGAAAATCTTGCAGCTTAATATCGAAAAAGTTTCTATCGGGAAAGAAAGCGATGAGGCTTCCAAAGAGCGGCTCAAAAAAGTTGAAGAAGAATTGGCAGAGTTGAGCGAAAAACGGAATGCGATGCATGCACAATGGCAAAATGAAAAAAAACGCATTGATGAGTCCCGCGAATACAAAAAAGAACTGGAGCAGCTACGTAACGAAGAAACACGGTACAGCCGCGAGGGCAACTTAAACAAAGCTGCCGAATTAAAATACGGGAAGATCCCGGAACTTGAAAAAAAGATTGCCGCAGTTACTGCCGAGCTTGAAAAAAAAGCGGATGATGCAAAAAACGGCACGGCCGGTCAACTTTTACGCGAAGAAGTTTCGGAAGAAGACATTGCAAAAATAGTTTCGATGTGGACGGGCATTCCCGTTGCAAAGATGATGGCAAGCGAAATGCAAAAATACTTAGACCTTGAAAAAGTACTGCAAAAACGGGTTGTCGGGCAAGACGAAGCAGTCCGTGTTGTTTCCGATGCAATCAGAAGAAATCGGGCAGGTCTTTCCGATATAAATCGTCCCTTGGGCAGCTTTTTGTGCATTGGTCCTACCGGTGTCGGCAAAACGGAGCTTGCCCGCACGCTTGCAGACTTTTTATTCAATGACGAAAAGGCCTTGACGAGAATCGATATGAGCGAGTATATGGAAAAACATTCCGTAAGCCGTTTAATCGGTGCTCCGCCCGGCTATGTCGGTTACGATGAGGGCGGGCAACTCACGGAAGCCGTCCGCCGCCGCCCCTATAGTGTCGTCTTATTTGACGAAATTGAAAAAGCACATCAAGATGTATTCAATGTTTTTTTGCAGATTTTAGATGATGGGCGGCTCACTGATGGGCAAGGCAGAATAATCGATTTTAAAAATACGATTATCATTATGACGAGCAACATCGGGTCGGAATTTATTCTTGGTGCAAAAGATATGCAGAGCATAAAACCGCAAATTTCCGAAATTCTCCATAATAATTTTAAGCCGGAATTCTTAAACCGCATTGATGAGATTTTAACATTCAATCGGCTTGAAAAAGAACATATCCGTAAAATTGTAGAAATTCAGCTTGAGTCGGTTGCTGCCCGTTTACAAGCCCGCCGTCTAACCTTAAAAGTTTCGGACGCTGCAAAAGACCTGCTTGCTGATATCGGTTTTGACCCTATGTACGGAGCCCGACCCTTAAAACGGGCAATTCAAGCCGAGCTTGAAAATAAACTTGCAAGAGAAGTTCTCGAAGGTAAATTCCCTGAAGGCTCTACGATTACGGTTGATACAGGGAAAGCGGGATTGGTGTTTAAAAAGCTATAATTATGGTCTGCATCACAGATTCTTTATTATCAAAATTTCTGTGCGGAGAATAGTATAAAAAAACATAAATATGGTACAATAGACTTCGAGCGGAAATACGGCATTACAAGAATCATTTGCGGGTATAAAAGCATAGGAAAAAATTCTATGTCGAACTAAATGAAGGTGTCTTAAAAATATCTTGAACCACGGTATTATGTTTCGCCGTCTCGTGAATCCTCCGAGCTTATTACTTAGTTTAAATAAAAAATGATTTACGCGGGGTATAGTATGTATTTTAAATTTATGATAAAATACATATTATACTTTTCGGAGATTTTTATGAAAAAGGTACCTATTGTCAGCACAAAAACAACAACCATTGAAGCTATAAAAACGGCAGCAGTAAAAACCGAAAATATTAGTATTACCGAACTTGAAGATTATGAAAGCGTCGTTTCGTTTTTTAAATATGAAATGCCCGAAATAAAAATAATCGATTTTGGTGATAAAAATATTGATGGAGAGGCTTGCTTAAAAATAGTAAAAGAAGATCCGTGGCTTTTATTCGGAGGTATAATTGCAATTACAAATACAAATTCGGAAAAAATAAAATGGGAACAAAAAAAAGAGCCGAATTTTTTGTTTGTTTGCACAAGGTCTGATTTTGAAAGAAATGCCGCTCAAATTGTAAAAATTTTACACCAAAATCAACACTTTCTTTTTAGCCGCAGTATGCACCAACGTCCGAATAAAATAGAGCAAGGGCATTTTGTAAGTGATACAGATCCTTTTGAAATTATTTTTTATGCCAATTTAATAGGGACATATCTTTACAATACCGACCATATAAATGAAGAAGAACGTTCAGGGTTACAAAGCGCAATGATGGAACTTTTGTTAAATGCCGTCGAACACGGAAATTGCGATATTTCTTATAATGAAAAAACTGCTTGGCTTAAAAGCGGAAGACACATGCTGGAATTAATTACCGAAAAACAAAAAGACCCGAAAATAAAAAATAAAAAAATTTACATTACATATAACATATCTCAAGAAAGAACAAAAATAACAATTAAAGACGAGGGAAAAGGGTTTGATTGGAAAACCAGACTACAAGCTGATTTTCAAGCAGGACTGCACGGAATGGGAATTAAACTTTCACAAGGTTTAGTTAAAAACTTAAATTATAATGATGCCGGTAATGAAGTTTCTTTTGAAGTCCCCAACCAAAAAAATATCGCAAACCTTACACCTGCTATTTTAAAATCACAAGAAGTTCTCTCATTTAAACACATGCAGATAGTTTGCCGTGAAAATGAAGATTCAAATAACTTATTCTATATAAGTTCCGGACGATATGCCGTTTATGTGGACAACAAATTAATGTCTGTATTGACACCGGCAGATATTTTTATCGGCGAAATGGCTTTTTTATTAAATGATAAACGCTCTGCGACCGTTGTTTCAATAGGCGAGGGTTCTTTGGTAAAAATTCCTAAAATGAATTTTATGAATTTAATTGAGTCATATCCGCATTATGGTATTTTCCTTTCACGATTATTGGCAAACCGTTTAGTGCGGCAATCTAAAGTTACTGCAAAATTAAAAGACGAAAAGTTAAGCGATAAACAATAAAATGAAAGAACAAGACTATATGCAAAAACCCATAAGCAATTTTCATACGCATACGTATTTGTGTAAGCATGCTGAGGGGCGTCCTGTAGATTATGTAAAAGAAGCCGAAAAATTTAATTGCACTGCTCTGGGATTTTCCGATCATTGCCCTTATCCGGATTCTTCATGGGCATATTGCCGAATGCACAAAAACGAAATTGAGCTATATAAAAGCCTTGTAGAAGAAGCTGCAGCCGAAGCCTCTTTTCCCGTTTATTTCGGTTTTGAATGTGAATGGCTTCCGCGTTTTAAAAACTGGTATAAAGATTACTTAAAGGAAGAATTAAAAACAGATTTTTTAGTTTTGGGATCACATTGGTATGATATAAACGGCTCTCTAGAATATATCCCCTATATCACAAATAAAAAAGATATTTTCGGCTATATTGACTTTACGATTGAAGGAATGCGAACTCATATATATAATTTTTTAGCTCATCCGGATTTGTTTTTATCTCATGTTGAAAACATCGATGCCGATTATCGCTCCTGTTCCAAAGCCCTCATACAAGCTGCAATAGATTTAAATATGCCGCTTGAAATTAATGGATACGGAACAATTAAAAAAACAATTAACCGGAAAGGCAGAATTGAGTACGGGTATCCGGCAACGGAGTTTTGGGAGCTTGCACGAGATATGGGAGCAAGAATTATTTGCAGCTCCGATGCTCACTTTCCGGAACACACAATATATTTATGTATACGGGCAATGCAATTTGCAGAAAGTCTTAATATAAGGCTTGAAGATTCTGCAGAAGCAATCGGCATCACTTCTTTAAATCCCTTAACAAACGCCGGAAGAAAAAATGAAAAAAAACAATAACGCATTATATTCCGGTAATGGTACGAACGGAATTCGTGCTTTTAGAATTTCGATAAAAGGGCGAGTTCAAGGAGTAGGCTTTAGATATTGGACGGTTTCGCTTGCAAATAGTTTGGGCGTAAAAGGCTGGGTACGCAACTGTGCTGATTATTCCGTAGAAGTTTTTGCCGAAGCCGAAACCGAAACACTCGGAGAATTTATGTATGCCCTAAAACACGATCACCCGTACGCCCGCGTCGAAACACTTACCTCTGAAGAAACAAGGGTACAAGGCTTTACTCAATTTTCGATAAAATAAAAAGTTAAGAACATCGATAAATTTTATATTGCGTTAAAAGTTGACGTTTATGTTAGAATTCCGTATATTTTTATCCGAGAGTAAGTGAAGATATTTTATAGCTCTTAATTTTATGATAAGGAGAAAAAAGATGGCAGTATTGGATATTACATCACAAAATCTTGACAACACACTGAAAACCGCTAAACCCGTTTTAATTGATTTTTGGGCACCGTGGTGACCGGGGTGTGTGCAGCTCGGTCCTGAGCTGGAAGCTGCCGAGAAAGAACTCGGCGATAAGGCTGTTGTAACACGGTCTAACGTGGACAATGCAAGAGATTTGGCAGCCAAGTTTAAATTTATGTCTATTCCGACGCTTATCGTTATGAAAGACGGAAAAGAGGTGGATAGACACACCGGTTTTATGCCGAAAAATGAGCTTGTTGATTTTGTTTCAAAGCACGCATAAAATGCGGCATCCGAAAAAAAGCCCGTATCGCGATACGGGCTTTTTTGGTAATTATAATTCCACTTTTTTGGCGACAAGCCAAGAGCCGCATACGAAAAAACCGACGGAAAGTAAGAACATCATAATAACCGTTATAAGATAAACGGGTATCGGCTGAGAAACCCCATAAAATAAGCCGCCCCCTCCAATGTTCGTCATATAGACATCAATGTATTGCACAACCCCCCATTCCGAACTGAGATACCTACCAAGTCTTTCAACTTGGCTCATTACCAAAATAAACAAAATAACTGCAATAAACTGAGCTAAAGTCTTTCTTCGGATGAAAGAGCGGGTAAGTGCTTTTACACAAATAAAAACCGTCCCGACCAGCAAAAAACCGGATACGGTTAAAAATACAAAGTAAAGCGTTGGCAGTGTATTATACACAAAAACGGTTTGCAATATTGCCGAAAGCGCCGAATAGAAACCAATATCCGATGTTCCGCCGAATCTCGACGCTTGAAGTGCTGCAAAAATAATAAAAAATATCAGTGAAAGTATTGAATATATTGAGAACTCGACAAAACCTGCAAGAATCCTTCCGCCTAAAACCGATTCACTGCGTACGGGAATTGTCAGCATAAGATAGTTGGTGTCTTTATATAAAAGCTCGTCGACGTGCCCGTTGCTGCACATAAAAAACATTACCGTCGGTATAAATATACAGGCAAAAAAGGTTATCATATACCACCAAAAAACTGCCGAACCTTTATACCCTTGATTAAAATTTATTCCGTTAGCAACAATTAAAAGTATTGTACCTACGGAAAGCACTATCATTACAGTGCTTAAAATAAAAATCATGTTGAGACGTCTTCTCATTTCATATTTAAAAATTCTACCCATAAAAAACTCCTTAAAAATTTTACGTTTTAAACACCGAATACTTCAAGATAAATCTGATAAATTGATTTTTCCCTTGTTGTACGTAAATCTTCGGCATCGCCTTGCAGTATAATTTCTCCGTTTTTCAAAAAGGCAACATCATTAAACACATGTTCAATGTCCGAAACAAGGTGCGTTGTAATTAAAATGGCACTTTCTTCCGACCATGTTTTTATAATTGTCTTAATTATTTGTTCGCGAGCGACAGGGTCTGTTCCGCCGAGCGGTTCATCTAAAATATACAGCTTTGAAGCGCGGGAAAAGGTAAGCGTCAAATTCAATTTTTCTATCATGCCTTTTGACATTGTTTTAACGGTTTGCGACGGTTCCAGTTTCATAAATTTAAGCATATCAAAGGCTTTGTTTTTATCGAAATCTTCAAAAAAATCCGCATAGAAACCGATTGCATCTGCTGAAGACATCCACGGATATACTACATTTTTATCCGGCAAAAATGAAACTATTTTCTTTGTTTCGATGCCGAATTCTTTTCCGCAGACGGTAAAACTGCCGCTTGTAGGTTTTAATAAGCCTGCAATAATTTTTAAAAATGTAGTTTTACCGGAACCATTCGGTCCTAAAAGACCGAGTATTCTTCCGCTTTCTATATTTAAACTGACCCCCTGCAAAGCAATATTTTTACCCAGGTATGCTTTGCGTAAATCTTTTGTTTCAAGTATTAAACTCATAATTTCTCCTTAAATTGACGATTAGTTTAATTTTTTTGTTACATGAGCAATAATTTGTTCATTGGAAAATTCGAGATTTTTCAAATCTGTGATAGCTTTGGTTAAAATCTCTTCCGCCATTTCTTCAGATAAGTGTTTAACAATATCGGGGTCTTTAACGACAAAAGACCCTAAACCTCTTTGGGAAAAAGTAACACCTTCATTTTCAAGTTCCCTATAAACCCTAAACATTGTATTTGGGTTTACATCCATTTCGACAGCCATGTCGTTCATAGACAATAATCTTTCCCCGGGAGCAATTTCTCCATGAACAATCATGTATTTAATCCGCTCAATTATTTGTAAATATATCGGGCGATTTTGATCATAGTCAATTTTCAAAAAATACACCTCCATACTTCAGTAAGTCAACAGACACCAAGCAACAGGTTATCTATCTAGCTATAATACTATATTATCCAGAGAAAGATGTCAAGAGAAATCTTTATATTTTGGCGTTAAATTTTAATATTTTTGCTTCACCAAGTGCTGATTATACAGCATATAATTATTTACCGCTCCAAATTTCCTTAAAAGTGTGAATTGTGCCGCAATATTGGCACGCATATCTGCCGTCCGCCGTTCTATAGAAAATTGCAGGAGCTCCTTCCGCCTGAGCCGGATGCGAAACGCAAGCTTCATTTTTGCAGATTAAATCTTCAAAGTTGTAAATACGCGGTGGAAGATGAGTTCTATATTTTGCTTGTATTTTTCCGTCTTTTATGATATTTAATGTGCAGCTTGCTGCAACAGCGGCAAGTCTTTTTAAATCGGCTCTCGCAAATTTATACTCGCCCGGACGGAAAATAATACCTTTGAACAAGCCTTTTTCTTTTGTAGAGGTCGAAACCCACTCTCCGCCCTTTCCATCTTCGAGTTTCATAACTTTTGTAATTTTAGAAATATGCCTACGGATAACTGCAGGAGTTTCGCCGCGGCAAATATGGTCTATAACAATTCCATTTTTAATGGGGCGCACCCCTTCCGAAAAAGTTTCTTCTTTTTTTGTGTTATGTTTTTCGATGGGGACTTCTACAATGTACTCTTCATCGGAATATAAATTGGGTTCCATTTTGCGGGAATTGGGAAGTTCCGTATAGTCTTCTCCGATTTTACCCGCAATCATTGCAAGAAGAACCATACGCACATACATTCCGTTTATTGATTGCCGCTCCCAACCGTTAAGCGGTGTAGTGTCTAAAAATGTCGGAATAGCCGGATGTTCTCTATGGCGCGGAAGAGGATGATAAAAGCAAGTATTTTTAGGCAAGAGTTCCATAAATTCTTTTCTGAAAGTAATTGAATACCGCAGCTCATCCTGCTTTTTTAAAACTTGTTCGCCCATCCGTTCAAGCTGGGGACGGGTAAAGTACCATATCAAAGCGATATTTTTTTGTTGTAAGTATTCCTCAATGGAAGAAAATTCGCGTACGGTAAAACCGTTTTCTTTCATTTTTGATTTGTAATATTCCGGCATTGCAAGTTCTTGAGGAGCTATTAAATCGACACTTACCGAATCAAAGATTTTCAGACCATCTGCTTTTGAATGTACGGTACGGCCGTGATATAAATCACCCACTAATGCAATATGAATATTTTTAAACGACCAGCCGTTATCTTCTATGAATGTAAATTCGTCGAGAAGCTCTTGCGTAGGGTGTTCATGCCGCCCGTCTCCGGCATTGATAAATGCGGGTTTACATTTTAACTTGTTGCGATTTGAGTATGCTTGCGCTTCATCTTCAAGCCACCGGCATACGCCTTCAATTTTGCTGCGGACAATGAAAATGCTGTTTTGGTAGCC
Source organism: uncultured Treponema sp. (assembly GCA_938045195.1). Lineage (GTDB taxonomy): Bacteria > Spirochaetota > Spirochaetia > Treponematales > Treponemataceae > Treponema_B. The sequence goes on along the minus strand of CALINC010000055.1, from coordinate 1,977 downwards.
GGCAAGCGTATTAAAAGTATCTGCATAACTTTCTCCCTTATTAAAGGAAGAAGTTTCAACTGCTAAATCGCTCAATTTTACTTGATGAAATTTTGCGGCATTTCTAAATGATTCTTTTGTACGGGTACTGGATTCCAAAAAAACTTCATAAATACCGAAATCTTTGTCATTAATCCTAAACTCGTCCATCGTTTTTTTATTATCCTCTTGAATTGCCTTTTTTAAAATACGCGTTTTTTCAAAAAGATATTTTCTTTCATCGATAGATAAGTCATCAATAATCGTAAGCGATCTGCCTTTAAAAATATTTGCCATTTTAGCCTCCATAATAATTTTTAGATAAATGTCAAGCACTTTTACGAAAAATAGTATTAATCGGCAAAACAATCATAAGGAGCTGTTTTATCAAATATAAATCCTTTTTCATTCCATTTCGGAATAACATCGACATGCGCAAAGACAGCCTTCACTTTATCCGTAAATCCGTTATGGGAAGTAAATACATACTTAATTCTATTTAAATCCAGTTTTTCCTTTAATGCTTTCAAGGATTCAATATTCATTTCACTGTTGTAGTTAAACAGATCAAAAAAACACCATCCGCCTTCTTGATTCAGCGCAATGGAGTCTCCCGTAAAAAGCAGTTCGTTGTCGATTAAATACATTAAATGCCCGAGAGTATGACCGGGAACTAAAAACGGCTGAATTGTCAAATCACCGACGGAAACGGATTGGCCGTCTTTAAGAAGGTGATAATTGTCTTTTATTTTCACGGAATTTTTTAATCCGAACGGGCCGATTTTTTTACGATATATGGTATTTGTCAGATAATTTTCTTCAATTTCGCCTAGATAAATTTCAGCGTTAATAAAACAATTCTCACAACGAATATCCAAGCCGCCTGCATGATCAGGATCTGCATGTGTAAGAAACAGCGCCTGAACCGCTTTAGGATCGATTCCGATTTTTTTACATCCCGGCAAGAGAGCATGATGATTTTTGTACCCGGAATCTATTGCGATCAGAGTGTTACCTTTGCGGATAAAAAAGATATTAACATCGTACTCTCTTACGCAGCTTACCGTTTCCGTCAATTTTCCGGTTTCCGCAGGATGAAAAGCTCCTTTTCCTCTGTACACTTTCGGAACAACATGAACTGCAAAATAGTCCATCAAACTCATAAAACACCTCCTTATTTAATGCATATATCCGGCGTTTAAATATAAGTATACAGGTTATCCGCTCGGATTACTTTCAAAAAGTCGCTGTTTTTCGTATGCGGTTATAAATTTAGCATTTTGCGCAGCTGCATACCGGTAAGTTTTTTACTCGATGCGGCAATGTGAGAAGAGCCGGAAAATCCGGTGTCAAGGGAGGCTTCCGTGATATTCAAGCCTGCGATTATTCTTCGGCAAGCCGTTTCCATTCGTTTGTATTGAATGTAGGTTTTAAGCGTAATTCCCGTTTGTTCCGAAAATAGGTGCGCCAAGCGGCTTTTCGATAAACAGACCTTGTCGGCAATTGTATCCATATCAAATTCGATACAATCCTTATCCAAAAGATCGATTGTCTTTAAAACGGCAGTATCAAAGGGTCTTAAAATCTGCCGGCCTTTAAGCACATTGAGAATCAAATCGGCTGTTTTATCGATATTTTGTTCCGAAGTATCTTTAAGTAAAGATTGTATTTCCGATTTTATGACAGTGCTTTCCGATATATTAAAATGATTGTATCCTAAAATATTTTTTTGTATCGAATAACCGTAAGATGACAAGGGGTCGATAAAAAGGACAATACCCCGTTTTCCCGAATCCGCAATCGCATGGACTGCCCCCGCTCCTATTGTTATTAGTTGTCCGCTTATAAAGACGCCGTTGACCGATACATGGCTGTTACCGTCGCAGGAAGCATATATTTCCAAAACAGGATGGCGATGCATTTCTGCGCCGAATTCATCAGACACCCCTGCAATATAAT
>CALINC010000054.1 GCA_938045195.1 uncultured Treponema sp. | reverse complement strand
TCGCAGTGGTAGTGTATTCTTTGATTAATGATTTAGTTACAAAAGAAAGTAAAACCGTAATTATGATTTCGCATAACGCTGAAGTGAAAAACTATTTTGACAAAAGCATTTTGAATATCCTTGAGTTATGATAGCTTTTAATTACTTGTAAGTAGATTTCTCAAATCTGAATTTATTGACCTTGTAACACAATGATGTCCGTCATCTTTATACTGAATAAAGTGATAATTACTTTCTTTTTGATAAACAATATTCTGCCTGAAAATCATACTGAAAATCCCTACTTGACAAATTTAAAATAATAATTGATAATCTTATTTAATATATAAGATATAGGTTTTATTTTAACAAAATGTGTGAGCTTTCCCGGTTACCTATATTTTATTCTAGGAGACTACAAAATGAAAAACCGTGCCTGTTTTTCCGATGAGCTTAACCGCTTTATCGACTCTTGGAAAGAAAAACCCGGAAACCTTATTATGATTCTGCATAAAGTGCAAGAAGAGCTGGGATATATTTCAAGAGATGCTGCGGAGGAAGTTGCCGTCCGCACAAATACGCCGTTGGCAAATGTCTACGGAACGATGTCGTTTTATCACTTTTTTAAAACCGAAAAACCCGGTAAACATAAGATTTGCGTATGTTTAGGGACAGCTTGTTATTTAAAGGGAAGTCAAGATTTACTTGATGAAGCAAAATCGCTCCTTGGATTAAAAGACGGACAAACCACAAGCGATGACGGAGAATTTTCAGTTGAACCGGTACGCTGTATCGGCTGCTGCGGCTTAGCTCCTGTTATTTCCGTAAACGGCGAAGTTCACGGAAAATTAAAGCGCGAAGATATGGTAAAAATAATTGCCGATTGCCGCGCTAAAGCCTAAAAATAAAAAGGAAAAGAGTATGCAAAGATTAACGAGAAAAGCACTGCACGAACTGCGTGACAAATTGATGCCCGAAATTAAAATCAGGAAACCGCAAGAAAAAGAAGCTTATATCATCGTCGGTATGGGCGACTGCGGAATTCAAAAAGGCTCAAAAGAAATTTTTAAATTTATAAGCGAAAAAATAGACGGCATGGGTAAACGCGGAGACATTGTTGTGCTCCAATCGGAACTCGCAGGTTTATGCGAGGCTGAACCTATCGTCGAAGTTATTCTTAAAGGTGAAAAGCCGGTAAAATACGGTCATGTTACGCCTGAGATTGCAAACGAAATAATTGATTCTCATGTTGTAAACAAAAAAGTCCTTTCAAACTACGTATTGGATATTTCAAAAAAAACGGAGGTGTAGCATGTCGTATAGCCATTATATTTTAGTTTGCGGAGGTTCTGCTTGCGAATCGAGCCGTTCCGTTCAAATTTACGAAAACCTCATTACAGAAGCAAAAAATGCGGGCATTGCCGGCGATGTAAAAATTATAAAGACAGGCTGTTTCGGATTTTGCGAAAAAGGTCCGATTGTAAAAGTTTTGCCCGAAGACACCTTTTATGTTGAAGTTAAACCGGAAGATGCCGGCGAAATTATAAACAGCCACATTGTCCGCGGCATTGAAGTAACGCGGCTTCTTTATGATAAGAAAAAAAAGAACACGGAAGAAGTCGAAGAGATTCCTTTTTATAAAAAACAGCTCCGCATAGCTTTACGGAATTGCGGCTTAATCGACCCGGAAAACATTGAAGACTACATAGCCCACGACGGCTACTTTGCTTTGGAAAAAGCCCTTTTTGAAATGAGCTGCGAACAAATTGTAGACGAGATTAAAAAATCCGGATTACGCGGAAGGGGCGGAGCGGGTTTCCCGACAGGCTTAAAATGGGAAGCAGGTTTAAAAGCGCAAGGAGATATAAAGTATGTTGTCTGCAATGCCGATGAGGGCGACCCGGGTGCATATATGGACCGCTCCACTATCGAAGGCGACCCGCACAGCATAATAGAAGCTATGACGATTTGCGGAAAAGCAATAGGTGCACATAAGGGTTTTGTGTACATCCGTGCGGAATACCCTCTAGCGGTTTTCCGTTTGGAAAAAGCACTCAAGCAAGCTGCCGAATACGGGCTTTTGGGTAAAGACATCTTAGGTTCCGGGTTTGATTTTGAAATTGAAATAAGACTAGGTGCCGGTGCTTTTGTGTGCGGCGAAGAAACCGCCCTTTTGCGTTCAATCGAGGGAAAACGCGGTATGCCCACACCTAAACCGCCGTTCCCGGCCCAAGCAGGTCTTTGGGGCAAGCCGACTATTATCAACAATGTTGAAACATGGGCTAATATTCCCGTTATCTTAAATAAAGGAGCTGCGTGGTTCCGTTCAATAGGCACCGAAGATTCCGCCGGAACAAAAGTTTTTGCTCTCACCGGCAAAGTCGAAAACTCAGGGCTTGTTGAAGTGCCGATGGGAACAACCTTGCGCGAAATTATTTTTGAAATAGGCGGCGGAATTAAAAACGGGAAAAAATTCAAAGCCGTACAGACAGGCGGACCGTCCGGCGGTATCATTACGTCCGATGCACTTGACACTCCGATTGACTTTAAGAATTTGCAAGCACTCGGCTCGATGATGGGTTCCGGCGGTATGATTGTCATGGATGAAGACGACTGCGTCGTAGACGTTGCGAAATTCTATATGGAATTCTGTGTTGATGAATCGTGCGGAAAATGTTCGCCGTGTAGAATCGGCACAAGGCAAATTCATGCAATATTGGATAAAATTTCAAAAGGCAAAGGCGAGTTAAGCGATCTTGATAAACTTGAAGAGATCGGATTTGCCATGCAAAAAGCCTCGCTATGCGCTTTAGGACAGTCCGCTCCCAATCCTACGCTTTCTACAATTCACAAATTTAGAGACGAGTATCTTGCGCATATAACGGATAAAAAGTGCTTAACCGGAAAATGCAAAAACCTCGTTAGTTTTTACATCAACGAAAAATGTATCGGTTGCGGCGCTTGCGCAAGAAAGTGTCCCGCAAACTGTATCACCGGCGAGAGGAAATCAAGGCATGTCATCGATCAAATTAAGTGCTTAAAGTGCAGTGAATGCTTTAACACTTGCCGCTTTGCCGCCATCGACAAAAAGTAAAAGGTAGGGTTAAAATGGAAAAAATGATAAACGTAAAAATAAACGGAAAAGAAGTGCAGGTTGCCGAAGGCTCCACGATTATGCAGGCTGCCCGCCTCGCAAATGTAAAAATTCCCTCACTTTGTTACAATGAAGATTTACCGGCGTGGGGTTCGTGCGGGCTTTGCGTCGTTCATCTTGAAAATAACCCCCGAATGATGAGGGCGTGCTGTACAAAAGTAACCGAGGGGATGAGCATCATTACTCACGACCCCCAAATAGTTAAAGCGCGCCGCTCGGTTTTGGAACTTATTCTTTCAAACCATCCGCAGGAATGTTTAACGTGCAGTAGAAACAACAAATGCGAACTGCAAAGTCTTGCGGCTGAGTTCGGTTTACGGGATATCCGTTTTGAACATTATATTTACGAAAAACCGAAAGACGATTCCAACGGAGCAATTGTCTTTGACAGGAATAAATGTATTTCGTGCGGACGCTGCGTAGAAGTTTGCCAAAATATGCAGAAAGTATATGCAATTGAATACCAAGGGCGCGGCGGAAAAACCGTTATTGCTCCGGCGGTAATGGCTGAATTGAATAACTCGCCTTGTGTAAGGTGCGGTCAGTGTGCGGCTCATTGTCCGGTAGGGGCAATTTATGAAGCAAAGCCTAAAATGGATTTATGGGCAAAACTTTCCGACCCCGAAACCGTAAGCGTCGTTCAAATTGCGCCGGCTGTCCGTGTTGCTTTGGGCGAAGAGTTCGGGCTTAAACCCGGAGAGCTTACAACCGGCAAAGTCTATGCCGCTTTAAGAAGAATAGGTTTTGAGTATATTTTTGATACGAACTTTGCGGCAGACTTGACAATAACGGAAGAGGCTCAAGAATTTGTAAATAATTTTACAAGCGGTACATACAAATTTCCGCAATTTACTTCCTGCTGTCCCGCATGGGTAGATTTTGCAGAAAAATATCATCACGATTTAATTCCACATCTTTCATCAACAAAAAGTCCTATGCAGATTATGGGGCCGATGATAAAAACCTATTGGGCTGAAAAAATGAAGATTGATCCCAAAAATATTTTTTCCGTTGCGGTTATGCCCTGTACTGCAAAAAAATATGAGTGCAGCCGCGACGAAAATATGTATGCTTCAGGCTATCAGGATATTGATACGGTCATTACAACCCGTGAACTTGCAAACTATATCCGGCAAAGCGGAATTGAATTTAATCTTTTAGAAGAACAAAAAGCCGATTCACCTTTAGGACCGTATTCCGGAGCTGGTACTATTTTCGGCGCAACAGGCGGCGTTATGGAAGCGGCTTTGCGGACGGCATATTTTTATATCACCGGAAAAGAATTGACCGATTTGGATTTTAAGGAAGTACGCGGAATGGCAGGCGTACGCGAAGCTAAAATCAATATTAACGGAACCGAAGTACGCATTGCCGTAGTTAATCAGCTGGGCAATCTTCCCGACTTTTTGGCAAAGTTAAAAAGCTCACTTGCGGCAGGCGGCGAACCCCTATATCACTTTGTTGAAGTAATGGCTTGCAGAGGCGGCTGCATCGGAGGCGGCGGACAACCCTACGGCTGTACCGATGAGGTACGCAAAGCCCGCGCACAAGGACTGTACACCGATGATAAAAAAGCGGAAGTAAGAACCTCGCACAATAATCCGTATATCCGCCAAGTGTATGACGAGTTTTTAGGCAAACCCAATTCCGAAAAAGCCCATCACTTGCTGCATACTTCTTATACTAAAAGAGAGCCGTACAACTTTAATAAAAATTGTACATGCGGTAAGCAATAAGAGCGTCTGCACTACGATGAAAGGGTTATGATAGTATCCGTAATTTTTTCTGCAAGAGCGGTATCGTGAGTTACGCAAATTGCCGTTTTATTTTCTTTTTGTGTAATGGATAAAAATAATTCGGCAATTTTGTACTTATTTTTATCGTCAAGTGAATCAAAGGCTTCATCCAATAAAAGGAACGGCGCAGGATATGCTAAAGCTCTTGCCAAGCCCACCCGCCTTTGCATTCCTCCGGAAAGTTCGCTAGGAAGTAACTGTGCTGAACTTAAAAGACCGAGTATATTTAGGTAGTATAAAGCCCGCTCCCGTTTTTCTTTTTTTGAAAACGCATCAGGCAATACATATTCGATATTTTGAACGGCACTTAAATGCGGAATAAGCAGAATATCCTGATATGCAAAAGAATAGTTTCCAGCTTCAGGGGCATTTTCGATAGTGCCTCGTTTTAGTTTTAACTTTTTGGCAATAATTTTTAAAAGCGTCGTTTTTCCGCAGCCGGACTCCCCTAAAACACACGTTACCGAATTTAAGGGTATTTCCAAATTAAGATTTGTAAATACATCAGCCTTTTTGTATGAGAACGCTCCGTTTGTAATTTTAATTGTTTTATTCATTAAAGTCATAGACATATTATGAATGTATTCTAAAATTTAAACAAGTATTAGAAAAATAAATAGTAGCAATTGTCAATGATGTATCTCCCAAGCCTTTTGAAAATATTACACTCAGTTTAGTAATTTCAATTTCTATAATAGTTAAAAGAAAAATAACATAAATAAATTATCCTTAAATAATAATTTATATCCCTATATCAATAATTGAATTTAATTTGATATAGAGGTTCGCTGCTAAGATTTAATGTAGCACCATTATATCCGTATGGTCCGCATATAAAGCCGATGACGCATAATAGTAGTATATCTATCGGTGCATGTTTTTTGCCGTTTCGCAACGAAGTGAGAAACGGCATTCTTTTATTTCCATTTATCTGCCACCCGGTTTAGCGTATAGGTTTTTTATAACTTTAGTTTATTTTTGGTGCGGTTGCTCTAAATCTTTGACAATGATAAGTTGACAAGTTCTATATATACTGTTAGAATTATCTAAACCGGATGAGATAAGTTTTGGTTGATTATTATAAGATTCATCTTTAAATTTAATTACATTTTGATGAATTTATAAGGAGAAGTGTTTATGACAAAAAAAAGTAAGTTTTTTGCTTTTTTAATGGTTGCGGCTGCAGGGCTTCAATTATGGGCAGGCGGAAGCCGTGAGAAGCCGGGTACGGGGACTTTTGCCGAAGTTACCGACCATCAAGGACGGCAGGTTGTACTACAAAAAAAACCTGAACGTATAGTTGCCCCTTTTTATATTTTAAGTAACACGGCTCTTGCTATCGGCTGCAGGGACATTATTGTTTCCGGCGACGGCGGTAAAGGGGGAGTTAGACCTTTTATAAAAGAATTCGCCCCTGAACTTGCGGAAAAACCGATCTGCGGTTCTGCAAAGAGTTTAAACCTTGAAGCTCTCGCTTCCGTAAGCCCTGATTTGATTCTTGTTCCGTTTAAGGCTGCCGCCCAACTGCCGCAAATTGAGACCCTCGGAATTCCGGCTCTCGTTGTTGAACCCGAAACAATGCAAAACTTTTTTAGCTATGTAAAAATGCTCGGCGATGCAACAGGTAAAAAAAATGAAGCCGATAAGCTGCTTAAATTTTATAATGAAATTTTAAGCGATGTAGCAGAGTTTATAAAGGATGATGATCCCGTTGCTGTTTATATGAATAGCCGTTCTGACGCCTTAAATGCGTTAAGCCCTAAAATGTTTCAGGCAGAACTTATTAAAGCGGCAGGCGGAAAATTGGTTACGGACGATATAAAGGATACATATTGGACAAAAGTTTCTCTTGAGCAAGTACATACATATTCTCCGCAGGTTATTGTTATGGCGGCGGGTACAAAAATAAAGGCATCCGATTTAACTTCCAAAAAAGAATGGAGCGGTATTCCCGCCATTGATAACGGAAAAATATATATTTTTCCGTCTTCTGTAGACGAATGGGAATCACCTATCCCAAGTTCATGCTTAGGTATCATTTGGCTTGCCGATAAGTTACACCCCGGAAAAATTCCTTCAGGATATCTTGAAAAAAAAGCAAATAACTTTTATAAAGAATTTTTCGGGAAAGAAAAAGATTTAAAATCTTTAAATGTAGAGTGAAAATAAAATACAAAGCCGGTTTACTTCTTTTTCCGATAGCCGCATTATTTTTTTCGCTTAGTTGGGGTAGGTATTTTATTTCGTTTTTCGAAATGCTTAAAATACTTATCCCCATAAACGGAACATATTCGAGTGCGGCATATAATGTTTTTATAAATATACGGCTTCCCAGAACCCTATTCGTATTTATTTCAGGAGGAGTTTTGGCTTTAAGCGGAACAAGCTTGCAAAGTCTCTTTAGAAATCCTCTTGTTTCTCCTGATATTATAGGAGTGTCTTCGGGTGCATCGCTTGGTGCCGGACTTGCAATCGTGGTCTTTCATGCCAATCCTTTTGTTATTCAAATGTCCGCTTTTGCAGGCGGAATTATCGCCGTTTTTTTTGTTTTGCAAATTTCTGCGATAGGCGGAGTGCACAGTCTTATACGGCTTATTCTTTCAGGTATTATCGTAAACGCCGCAGCGAGTTCTTTTGTTTCTATTATTAAATACACCGCCGATCCGATGAACGATTTACCCTCATTGGAATTCTGGCTAATGGGTTGTTTTAATATTATTACATGGCGGAATTTTATTGTATTTTTGCCGATTGTGTGTGTAGCCGGCGGTTTTATTTTTCTATTTCGGAAGCAGCTCAATATCCTTTCTTTGGGAGATGAAGAAGCCGCGGGACTTGGTGTATCGGTAAAGAAAATGAGACTGCTTTTTATCGGCTCTTCTACCTTATTGGTAGCTGCTGTTGTTTCCGCTGCCGGAATAATAAGCTGGATAGGTTTAATTGCACCTCATATAGTAAGGCTTCTTTTTGGAAATAATAACAATAGGCTTGTTCCTCTTTCTTTTATATGCGGAGCTTCTCTTTTACTTGTTGCAGATACCTTTGCGCGTTCTGTTACGGGCGGCGAAATTCCTATCAGCATTATAACAGCTCTTATCGGTGCTGCAGGGCTCGGATGGTTTATGCTGAATACAAAAAGGTTCGGATATGAATACGGCTTTTGAACTTAACAATGTTTTTGCTGCACGGGGGAAAACTGTTATTCTTAAAAATATTTCACAGACCATTCCTCAAAATAAGATTATAAGTTTGATTGGTGCAAACGGTGCTGGGAAAACTACTTTTTTAAGATTATTGGCAGGTTTGGAAAAACCTGTAAGCGGAACACTGTCAGTATTGCAAAAAAAATCGGAAACATTAACACGCAAACAATTTGCAAGATATGTTTCCTATATTCCGCAAGAACACCGAAGCGTTTTTGCTTACACTGTAAGAGATTTTGCGGTTATGGGAAGAAATCCTTATCAATCGGAAATAAAAGCTCCTTCACAAGAAGATTGGGAATTTACGGATTATGTACTTGAAAATTTGAGGCTAAAAGATTTTTCCGATAGACCTTATACGCAATTAAGTTCGGGGGAAGCTCGCCTCATCTTACTTGCACGCGGTATAGTTCAAAATGCTCCTATCATGCTTTTAGATGAACCTACCACAAACCTTGATTTTTATAATGAGCATAAACTTATGGAAATTATATGCAAACTGTGTAAAGAAGAACAAAAGACCATAATAGTTTCTATCCATAATCCGGCTCTTGCAATACAATATGCGGATATTATTTATTGCATTCATCAAAACACAATCTTTGATGTAATAGAAAAGTCCGATAATTCGTTTAACAAAAAAATAATCGGATTACTTAATCTTATGTATAAAAAAAATGAGGCTTCACAAGTTCATTTAAAGTATGTCGATGATAAACCATTTGTGTATTTAAAGAACCTGTAAAAACAGAAATCAAAAACTGCCGGCTTCTTCAGCTTGAATTAAAAAAATAAGCAAGCGGAAGAAACATCAGTTTCTGAAAATTATTAATGTTAATTACATGATGAGCTGTAGTGAGTGATACCCTCAAGCTCTTCATTAGCGGTTTATATAATTAAAATAACATTTTTAGTAAAAACCGATTTGGGATGCACTATGGGGATCATAGCTTGTCCGGCTTTTTTCGGTAAACTATTTTCATCTGAATTATTTTCAGGAATTGAAAAATCGTTATCATCAAAATCACTCATAGTTTTAGTCCTAGATATAGACTATAATTTTTTTACCATCGACTTGTTTTTTCCATGCCGTTATGTTATTATTCAATTATGGCACACTGTATATCTTTAGAAGCTGAAGAAATTTTAGATAAAGAATTTAAAGTTCTTGATAAAGGATTTATAAGATTAGTAGATTATCTTGGAACTGATGAGAGAATTGTCCAAGCCGCCCGTGTTTCTTATGGAACCGGTACTAAAACCGTGCGCGAAGATGCAGCACTTATAGATTATCTTTTGAGAAATAAACATACGTCTCCTTTTGAGCAAGTCGTTTTAACCTTTCATATTAAACTCCCGATTTTTGTTGCTCGCCAATGGATAAGGCATAGGACAGCCCGATTAAATGAAATATCGGGACGGTATTCCATTTTAAAAAATGAATTCTATGTTCCTGCTCCTTGCGATATTGCTCTGCAAAGCAGCGATAATAAACAAGGGCGGCAGGCTAAGTCCATACCGGAAGCCCTAAGTGAAAGCATTATTCAATCTTTAATTTCTACGCAGGAAAAAACATATTCCGCCTATTCCGAACTTCTCGATAAAAATATCGCACGGGAACTTGCAAGAATTAATCTGCCTCTTTCCACTTATACCGAATGGTATTGGCAAATAGACTTGCATAATCTTTTTCATTTTTTAAGATTACGGCTCGACGCTCATGCACAAAAAGAAATAAGAGTTTATGCGGAAGTTATATTCGATATTTGTAAAAAGATTGCGCCGCTTGCCTGTGCTTCTTTTGAGCGTCATGAAAAAAACGGAGTTAATTTTTCGCAAGAAGAATTGCAAGCTATTAGGAATTTGCTTGCAGGAAAAGAAAGCGGCTTACAAGGAAAAGACGCTGAAAGATTTAATGAAAAACTCAAAACAGGGCGGCAAATTTAAGAGGTTCAATTTGTAATTATGGAAGAAGAAAAATATAAAACAATTATAGATAATTTTAGAAAAAATATTGCAAAAAATATTATAGGGCAAACGGAACTTATAGACGGAATTCTTACGGCTTATATTGCAGGCGGGCATATTTTACTTGAAGGTGTACCCGGTCTTGCAAAAACTCTTACCGTAAAAACTTTTGCAAAATCTGTAAATGCAAGTTTTAAACGTATTCAATTTACGCCCGATCTTTTACCCGCAGATTTAATCGGGACTCTTATTTATCAGCAAAGTCTCGGAAACTTTTCTGTACGGAAAGGTCCGATTTTTGCGAATATTATTTTAGCGGATGAAATAAACCGTGCACCGGCAAAAGTGCAGTCAGCATTATTGGAAGCAATGGCAGAAAAACAAGTTACAATCGGAGAAACTTCCTATCCTCTGCCGTCGCCTTTTTTTGTTTTGGCAACACAAAATCCTATTGAACAAGAAGGAACGTATCCGCTCCCCGAAGCTGAACTCGACCGATTTTTATTAAAACTTTTTGTTCCGTATCCATCCGTTGAAGAGGAAATTAGTATTGTAAATAAGTTTTCAAATTTAGCCTGCAAGGAACTCACCGGTGAAACCTCCGTAGCTCCGGTTTTAATGAATGAAGATTTATACTTGTTGCGTGAAGCTGCCGAAAAAATAAGATGCGCAGAAGAGATAACGAAATATATAGTTTCTATTGTCGCGGCAACCCGCCCAGCCGAAGATATAAAACAAGATGCATATTCACGAGGGAACTATTTAAGTTATATTCTTTATGGAGCTTCTCCCCGCGCTGCTATTGCAATTCAAAAGTGCGCAAAAATAAAAGCCTTATTCGATGGAAGAAGTTTTGTAATTCCTGAAGATGTTAAGGCGTGTGCATATCCTGCTTTGCGGCATCGCTTAAAACTTTCTTATGAAGCTGCTGCAGATAATCTTAATGCTGATGACATTATAGAGAAACTTTTAAGTGTTGTTCCGCAGCCGTAAAATTATATGCAGTTATACTCGCGGCGGCTTCTGAAATTGACGTATATCTTTTTAATGCAGTGAATGCAATTGCCGCATTACCTAGAAGTTCCGCATCGGCAATTTGCAGCAATCTAAAATTACGTTTTGTGATTTCACTTTTAATTTTTCTCCACAAAGGGCTTTTTGCCTGACCGCCGCACATTGTATATACCGGTTTAAAGCCGGAAGCAGCTTCAAGCAAATCCATTCCGCTCTTAACTTCCCCTGCAATTTTTTTTACAAGAGCTGCACCCGTACGTGCAGTAGCATCAATTTTTTGTGCGGTACCCTCATTTGCAGATTTTATAACGGCTGCGATGCTCTGCATAAAGGATTCAAAATCCAAAAAACTTCCGCCGCTCTTTTTTATAAGATCATAAAAGAGTGTTCCCGAATTGGGGAGTATAAAAGCAATATTCCAAAATGGAACAATGGGAGCAGGCAAAAGCCTTAAACCTTGCAATTTCTCTTGTGCGGGAATTGTCCTGACGCAAATATTTAAGCCCTCGCTGGAACCTGCTCTATCGCAGGCAGCTCCGGGAGAGAGAGTATTCGTGCCGATTAATGCGGCAATAAAATCCGGAACTCCTGCAAATACAGGAATGCTGTGATATGTTCCGCACAAGGTGCCGGGTTCAACAAAAGGCGGAATTTTATTTTTTTCAATATTAAGAGCGGATAAATCCGCTTCCGTCCAGTAAGCCTGCACATATCTTTTTTCCGGCAGTACGGTAACTCCAGCTCCGGTTAATTTGTAAATTAAAAATTCTTGTCCCGAAAAAATAAATTCCGCATTTTCAAATTCATAAGGAAATAAAATAGAAAACGTTTCAAAGCGCGGCAAAAAAATGGATTTTGTTCCCAATACTTTTTTAAGCGTTTGCGTTTCTTTAAGCGGAGTGTTCCAAAGGAGCAGTTTACTGGATTTACCGGCAACAGAAATTAAAGACGGACCGTTTCCTGAAATGCAAATTCCTGAAATACTCAACTCCGCACTAAAAGCAAAATCCAAAAATTGCTTAAACATATTTTCAAATGAGATAAGCCAATTTTCTGCAATAACCTCATTCGGAAAAAATAAACGGCTTTGTACAAACACGTTTCCTTCTTCAGAAATAAGGGCTCCTTTTAATGAAGATGTGCCGATATCAAAAACGGCAACACAACAAATCATTTTTTTCCCACAGAAGCGTTCTTTAAAAGTTTTTCAATAATGCTGCGGTTGTCCAATAAACCTGAAAGCGATTGATTTTCATGCAGCCGTGCGATAACTTGCGCAAATAAGCCGGAAACATCGGTTTCGATATACCATTCTTTTTGTTTTAATTCGGTATGATATACGGCGTTTGTTCCGATAACCCGATAGAACAAACCTTTTTCGTATGCTTCATCAAATAGTTTTATTGCATCGCCTGTAAAAAACGGTAAACTCACCGCAGCAATAACTTTTTTTGCCCCTTTGCTTTTTAAGAATTCCATACCCTTTAAAAGTGTGCCGCCCGTGCCGAGCATATCGTCTGCAAGAAAAGCATTTTTTCCATCAACATCTCCTAAAAGTTTTATGCTTATAATATTGGACTGCTTTGCATTTTGTGTAACAATGGAATAGTCACGTTCTTTATAAATCATTGCAAGCGGCTTTTGCAAACCTGAAGAATAAAATTTATTGCGGTCTACGGCACCGGAATCGGGAGAAACGACAACGAATTCTTCTTCCGAATCGGCACTTAAATCCACAATGCGCGTAAGCTCCCTAATAATTTGATAACTGGCATGAAGATTTTGAAGCCGCGTAGAATGGAATGCGTTTTCAATTTCACGTGAATGAATATCTAGTGTAATAATTTGTTCCACATCAAGATTTTCGTAAATATGACCGAGCAGGCTTGCCGTTAGCCCCTCGCGTCCCTTTTTTTTGTGCTGTCTGCTGTAAGGATAAACGGGAAGTACGAGAGAAATTCTTCCTGCCCCAGCATGGCGGACGGCATCAATGGTTACAATAAGCGACATCAAATGGTCATTTACCGAAAAAACAATATTATTCTTTCCCTCATTAATTGTAATTGGCTGTTTATTTTCTACATCTTGAAAAATATATACATCTTTACCGCGTATTGTTTCTAAAATTTCAGTTTTAAATTCGCCGTTCATAAAATAAGTAAAACGGGCATCTACTTTAAATTTTGGAAGATGAAATTTTTCGGTATCGTTACTAACGGACATCCTGTTAGAAAACAAATCGCTGTAAAAATTGAATTTTTGAATCATCTCATTTTCGGCAAAAGAATATCTTTTCGCAAGTTTTTTGCTTTGATTATAGAATTTATGAGCATAAATATGCCGTAAATTTTCAATCGTTAAATCTGCAAAAGCTTCTCCTCCCGGACAAGCTATAACCGCCAAATTATTGGATTCAATATAGTTCATTTTTATTACCTCAAACTTCTGATACGAATTATAAGGCAAGTATATCACTTGAAGAAAAAAATTACAATAGACCGTAAAAAAAAAAGTTAAATGAGATAAACAATTAAAAAAAATCAACAACCTCGACGCAGAGCGTACGTTGCGCAGCAACAGGGTATTAAAC
>CALINC010000053.1 GCA_938045195.1 uncultured Treponema sp. | reverse complement strand
CGTGCGGAGGGTTTAATACCCTGTTGCTGCGCAACGTACGCTCTGCGTCGGGGTTATTGATTACATAATTGATTTCAGTACACTCAGGCAAATCAAAACAGTGAAAAAACATTTTTTTATTTATAGTGGTCTTGCCCGGTCCATTTTGTTTTATGATGCCAAGGGCGGAGTTTCGGGGTCAGTATCGGGTTCAAAGTCCGAATGCCCCGAATAGTTTTGCAACATAAGAATTTTTGAAATTGCGGCAGGCAGGGCTTCCCGCATAGGACGTGGGGCAGAAGAGCCCTCCGTCATAAAACATAAAATACGTGAGGTAAAGTCGCTCATTACAGGCGGCAAGACGCCGAACTCATCTATTAAATTGCTTTGTGAATATTGTTTGATTTTGGCAGCCGAGAGTTTTTTGTCTTTTGATACCAAGTATTTGCATGGTCTCCATCTTACGGTAAAGTCTTTACCGCGGTCTCCTGAGTAGCCGAAAAGACGGCAAATTAAAGTTCTGCCGCCGTAAACCGTACAATGATACGGATTATCAATATCAAAAAGTAAACAGCCTTTTTCTTTATCCAAAACGTTTTCATTAAATTTGCTTTCAAGAATTTGCAGTGCTCTTTCTTTTTGATGATATAAAAGCCACGCTGCCAAATAAAGAGCTTCAACTTCATATATTTCCGGTTCAAAATGTACGCAGCACATTCCGCAGCCGTCAATACAACGTATAGGACAGTTTTTCATCCATTCAGCTTCAGCCTCATCTATTTCTTTATAGACTTGGTCAAGCAGTAAAATCATTGAGGCTGTTTTTGTATCTTTAAAGGAGTATGTTTCTGCAATCATTTTTTGTCCGTCGTTTTATAATTTGCTTTTTTTAAATAGTGCTTTGTAATGCAGTGTATCGTCTTTTGCTTCCTTGATTAAGGCGTTATCTTCTACCTTGCCTAAAACCGCACTTCTCTCTGCATCCGAACGATAGGTAATTCCTCTAAAGTGATTATTATAATCTTTATTTTTGGTATAGAAGATTTGTGCTTCAATATAATCCCGCAATGTGCAAGCCGTATCCAAAAGCTCATTCCACATCTTTACGCTGATTTTTTCGGTTTTAAGCACGGTGCATAAAACAGCATAAGCATTTTCAGCACGGTCTGCTTCATATTCCAAATAGATAGCATCATATTCATTATGAATTTCTTGCCAGTTATTTAATTGACCGCTTTTTATTTTTTCTATAACGATATGTAATTTTTTCTCAGGGATTAATTGCCCGCCCATATTTATCCAATTAAAATCGAAATCTTTTATATCGATATTGTTTTTCGCGGGATGAAACTGAAGCAATGAAGAGTTTGTTTTGTCAAAGTATTCTGTCAAAACCGTAATTCCATACCAAATAAGCATATCGGTATAAGCCTTATATGATTCGGCAGCTTTTATTATTTTTACCGGTCTTTTAGACCTCTCTACATTTTCAACCGTTATAAAAAGTTTTTTTGCGTCTTCATAATGTTTGTTCAGTATTTCTTCAAAAGAAAGTTTACTGCCCTTTTCGTTTTGCCAAACTTCTTCAATTCTTTTCTGCAAGATAGAGCGGGCGTTTAGAATATCAAAAACAGAATCGGGAGCAAGATAATTTGTTTCAATATGCTGTATTTTTGTTTTCCGTCTATCTCTGCGCAGAAACTTTTTATTATTTCTTTCAATGGCATACATATTATACATCCAATAATATGCAGGCATAATTTCAAGCATATTGTCGTGGGTATTATCAATTACCAAACTGAACGGAAAAGGAATGTCGAGCTCGGCAGGATA
The DNA here is from genome assembly GCA_938045195.1 of uncultured Treponema sp. Lineage (GTDB taxonomy): Bacteria > Spirochaetota > Spirochaetia > Treponematales > Treponemataceae > Treponema_B. The sequence continues at coordinate 1,313 of CALINC010000053.1, read as the reverse complement.
ATTTCCTTTTGAGAGCAGAACAAAAGACGCAAATTTACAATTGTGTTTTAAGGTGCTAGAAAGTCCGGGCCAAAAACCTCTGCCAGCAATAATTTCACCGTCGTTGCCTCTCGTGTTGTGATTTGAACCTACCGTTGCTCCGGCTGCCATATTTGACTGCCCCTGCACAAGTGCTGCAATTAAAAATGAATTATTATGATGCTGTTCATGATACGGAAAAATAAGAGAATTTAAAACTTCACAACAGGAAATAGTGGAATTATCTCCGATGATTGAGTGAATTAAGCGCGCACCGTATTTTAATTCGCAATTATTTCCAAGTACAAAGCGGACGGCTTTTGCTCCGTAAAAAACTTTTGAACCTAAGCCGATTATTCCGTTTATGAGTTCTACGCCTTCTCCTATTTGGCTGGGTTCTTCCGCACTTGATTTAATCGTCAGGTTTTTTAGTTTGTTTGCCCCTTTTACATAAACGCAGCTGCCGAAATTTACATCTTTAATTATGCGGCAGCTTTTAATAACCGATTCGGAACAAACTCTGCCGTAATAACCGCGGCGCTCATCTTTTGAGTTTTGTGTAATTATTCCAAGTTTTTTTACCAAGTCTTTATCATCACGGAAACGTGCCCATAAAAAAGCATCGGCTGTAATCATATCACAAAAAGGGAATACTTCACGCCCACCCGCTTCGTTGATAACTGAGATTGTTACACGCACTTCTTCTTCTTCTTCTTCTTTTATTATCCCCTTGCCGAACTTTGAATGATTTGTTGTACACATTTCGTCGATTTTATTTAATATTGAACGTTCTTCAATTATGTAATGGGAAAGATAAAAACAATAGTGAATGGCGCAATTTGCACCTATGTCGCAAGAAATTATATTGCTGTTTGTTATACCAACCGGCACCGAAAAATCGTGATATTTTAAATAAAAATCTTCCTGTTGAGCAATCCGTACCAATCCGGCAAAAGAAGTATGTTGTATTGCGTCGGTATTAAAAGGATCCTGCACAAGAATATTATCCCAATTTGTGCAAGTATTTCCGTTTTTTTTTAATGCGTCTATTTCTTCCGGGTAAAGATGTCTATAAAAATCATTTGTCTTATTTGTTTGTAAAAAGCGTAAATAATATTCGTCTTTTCCTTTAGGTAAAAAATCCCCATCAATAAATTTATATCCGAAATCTTGAGATTTTACAATTTGCATCGTTGCCATAAATATCATTCCTCCAAATTAGGATATCTTATAGAGAACCTCTAAAAACCTCAGTTTTTAGAGGTTTACCTTAGATTTAACTTGCGATGTTTTTC
>CALINC010000052.1 GCA_938045195.1 uncultured Treponema sp. | reverse complement strand
GCCAAAAGAATAAAGAGAGTATTGAAAACCTCTCTAAAGAGGTCGGAAAGTTTAAGGTGTAGATGTTTTTGTATTCTCTTAGGGATGCTCTGATTAATTGTGACTTGCAAAGCTCGAAGAGATTGATGCGAATTAATCGCGTGCCTGCCTAACCTTGCCTTTTCAAAACGTCATTTAGGGGCTTTCAAAATCGGTGTTACCGATATTCAGCTTGAGAATTTGCTGAAAGCAAATTCTCAAATTGTAAATAAATTGATTTTTTTGTGACTATGTCATATCATACATTTTACAAAAATATGAAAGTTAGATTTTAAAGAGGCATCTTATGAAAAAGTGGTTTTTCATTTTTTTTATTTCTTCTAATTTTCTTTCTCTTTTTTCTATTGAAACAGTAATCACCCCCAGTATTAGCTATACCAATTATTTTTTACACACTGTTTATACACATAAAAAATCTAGCATTCATTTACATACCGGTTCCTTAGGGCTTGATTTAATGTTTATTGGGGAAAAAACAGGTTTTACATTCTTTGCAAATAATCATCTTTCGCTTATGGATGAAACTCAAGTTTTTGGTGACGTTGATTTTATAAGCGTAAAAGGAGCTTCGGTCATTGAAGGGATGATTTGGGATTTTTCTTTGTTGGCTGGTTATACAATTGATTTAAGCGAAGAGTTAAAATTGCGATTGGGTGTTGGAGCAGGCTTTTTTCATGGATTTCAGCCAAAAAGTAATACAACATCAACAGCTATGGGAAGCATCCTTTCTCTTTGTCTTGATTACTTTTTTATCTCTGGTTTAGGCATAAGTGTTGGCATCGAAGATGGTGTTTATGGGAGTGTTAGAAAAAAACAACCAGATGAAAAACATAAGTTTTTTAATAGAGTGCAAACAAAGCTAGGTCTGGCTATTAGAATGGATTAAAACATTTCGCGATTATTGCAAGTTATTTATTGTCAGTGTAGAAATATCTCCCAATTCTTAAAGGAATGGGGGTGTTTAGCATTAGATTTTTTTTGTAGCTTTAATTTTTGCAACAGTAGGCGAATTCACTCGCTGAAATGTTGTTATCATGCTATCTTCACCTTCAGCCATAATCATCGTTGCAGTATTTCCAGTTACAACAAATGGAATAAGTTGTTGATCTATCGTAATAGCATTATTTGCGTACGTATATGAGTATATTGAAAAATGTGAGGGACGATTTGTATTACATTTTATTCCGATACATTCTTCATGGCTTAATATGGTGGAAGGCGGTTGGCAGAAATTACGAATAAGAGGATTCGCAGGGAAAGTTTGGAAAGCGTTTATCGGTATGTTTTAAAGCAGGGGGAGAAGATTTTTCTAAAATTCTGCAGGCAATAAGAAAAGTACCAAACAGAGCTTGGAACCCTGCTAGATGTTTTTGGATTATCCCTGCCGACCGAAATTCTTGCGATATTTTATTAAACAATCTTTATAATGAAGGACTATTCAGGGCAGAGTCCGACTTTGACTTTAAAAATTCTGAACTTAATGATACTGAACCTAATGATGTTGAGCCTTTGAATACCGTAATGATTGAGGAAAGTAATAATACTACTGCAACGAATATTCAAGATATTTTAAGAAAGTTGGATGCAGTGATTACTGCAAAACACTACAGCAAACGTACACGGGAAGCATACAGCTATTGGATAAGCCACTTTATCCGTTGAAAATAAGGATAAAAATATTAAAACCCTTTCCGATGCGGAAATCAATTTCTTTGTGAGCCGTCTTGCAACAAAAGAAAAGGTTGCGGCTTCAAGTCAAAATCAGGCACTTGCTGCTCTTTTGTTTCTCTATAAAAACATATTAGGCTTAACTATAAAAAGTCCCGAAAATATCGTCCGCGCTAAAAAAACCCAAAAAGCTGCCTGCTGTACTGACACTCGTGAGGAAACTGCTAAGATATTTTCTCTTTTACCTGAAAACGATTACGGGCTTCTTATCCGTTTGCTTTACGGAACCGGAATGCGGCTGATGGAAACCTTGCGGTTAAGGGTACAGGATATTGATTTTGATAAAAATGAAATTACGGTACACTGCAGAAAGGGCGCTAAAGACCGTAAAACCGTTTTGCCTGTTTCGCTTAAATTTCCTCTTCAAAAGCATTTGGAACGTGTCCGCCGTATTCATGAGGCAGACTGTCAGAACGGTTTCGGTTTGGCGCCGCTTCCGTTTGCTCTTGCAAAAAAATATCCCAATGCCGGTAAAACTTGGGCATGGCAGTGGGTGTTTTCCCCAAGCACGCCGATGGCAGAATAAAGAAACCGGCGAACAGGGGCGGCACCACATCGATCCTTCGGTCATTCAGCGCACCCTGCATGAAGCAGTTTTAAAGTCAGGCATCCCAAAACAAATCGGCTGCCACACGTTCCGCCACTCATTTGCAACGCATCTACTGGAAGCAGGTTACGATATCCGCACTATCCAAGAACTTTTCGGTCACAGCGATGTTAAAACCACTATGGTTTACACCCATGTCCTAAACCGCGGTGGGCTAGGTATTCAAAGCCCTATAGATCGATCTTTGCGGGAATATTGATTGGCTTTCAGAAAAAGATGAATGGAAGAATCTCAATGGAGTTGGAATGCTC
>CALINC010000051.1 GCA_938045195.1 uncultured Treponema sp. | reverse complement strand
TTAACCTGCATTTGCGGCTTGTCCGCAATGTCAGGTTGAAGCGGGTGTTAGACGATTTTTAATATTTTTTATCTTTAATCTGTTTATAATTATTTCTAAACATTATTGTACCAATTATCATTACTAATATTCCACCAAAAGAAACGCCCCAAATTGAGCCTCCTACCCATGCATAGCGTATCATTGCTCCAAATTCATCCGGAACTCCAATAAATGTTTTTTTATAAAATTCAGGACTGAGAACTGATAATAATATTGCAATAATTCCACCCAGCACCCAAAGTGCGATTGTTATAAGACCCATAAATAAAATCCATTTTATGCTTGAAACAACAGCTAATTCTGCTTTGTTTGAAATAATATAAACACAAGAAAATACTAATGAAAAAAACATTCCCTGTATTATTCCTTGATATATACCTTGAGCTATCGCTGTTTGTATAATATTTTTTATACTTTCCCAATGCATTATTTTAATAAAGTAGTCCGGACTTACAATAGAGTTTATTAAATTAGTAAGACCTCCAATGATGCCAGGTAGTATAATACAACTCAAAAATATAACACAAATTCTAATCATTTTTCTCATTTATATCCCCTTAACAAGTTAAAAAATACTTAAAAAGTTTATTTTTCCTTATTCAAATAGCCATTATAATAAAACATAACTTTATTCAAAAAACCAAGCTATTAATTTGGGTTTTAAGCTTTAATTTATAAAAATACATACTATTTTCAAAGTTACAGTTTATCGTGCCGTAAGGCATCCGTCTAACGGGCGGCGGATAAGCTGCAAGAAGCGAGAAAGCCTTTAGGCTTTTGAGCTTCGCAGTCAGCTTAATCCGCATGTTGGACGGCGCTGTGCGCCGGACGACAGGCGGAGCTCCGCCGCCCGTTGAACGGACGCGCAGCGTCCGTTCAACTGCCGCTTAACCTGCATTTGCGGCTTTGCCGCGATGTCAGGTTGAAGCGGGTGTTAGATTAAATTTTCTGTGCTATCTTTAATGATAAAAAGCTATTATAACTTCACACAAAATATGTCTTATCATAGTTGTTTCATTATTTTTTCTCAACTACTATCTTCTTGGCTATTACTTCCTCAGTTCCCCTATCATAATTGGGGAATTTCTCTATCGTTAATTTCGTTTTCTCGCTATCAAATATACCGTCAAACTTTGCATACGGCTCCATCTTGCTTGCATATGTATGCATAGATTTAAGCTGTTGTTTTATTCCGTCTTTCATTTGTTCATCCGGATTTTCAAGTGTTTTTAACCATTCTTTGGTTTCTTCTAACTCTTTTTCCAACTTCTTCTTTGTTTGCTCATCACCTTTACCTTCAGCCTCTTTTATATCTTTTTCAAGCTCGACTATATCTTCTTTAGCATCAACCTTCATTTCCTGTATGAGTTTTGCTTCTGTCATGTTTTTAAAAATAGCAATATAGGACGATAAATCAAAATTAATCTTTTCCCCTTCTACGGTATAAAGAGCTTGATCTCCCGATATATTTGCAATATTACCATTTTCAGTAAATTCTATTGAAACATCAGCCGTACTCTTCCAACTGGTTCCTTTCAATGCAGGATCTGCTTTGCCCGTTGGCTGTACTTCTAAACTGCCACCATTATTACCGGTATTTCCTTTGTTGCTATTCGGTTGATAACAACCTGTAATTAACACTACTGCACTAATGATTAAAACTAATGCACCAATCATTGAAACTACTTTTCTCTGTTTCATTTCGACCTTCCTTCCGCAATGATTTTCATTGCAATTATTTTTATTTTTCGGTCGAAAGGCTGTTTCGATTGGTTCCGCACCTGCCTGCCTCAAGGCAGGTCAATCTAACATTCGCTTAACCTGCATTGCCGCAAAGGCAATGGCAGGTTGAAGCGGGTGTTAGAAATATTTTCTATTCTCATCTCCAATTATTTCATTTAATTTAAAAGTATCCCCGTCCTTTTTAAATTTTAACTCTATTCTATCTTTATAAATTATTTCTCGTTTATTGTCATTCTCTGATATATATAAAACATTCCCATAAAAACGAATTATACCTTTTGTAAAATTTGAGTAATCATCATTCAAAATTGTATTTTCAAATATCCTGCTTATTCCCTCTCCAGTATATTTTCGCATTTTGAATTGATCTATTTTATGATATTCATAATATTCAAGAAGTTCTTCATGTAAATCTATTGTGACTGCTTTAAGTATTGTGTTTCCATTTAAATTATATAGGTATGTTGAGCCATTCCCCATCGTTGTAATTGCCGTAATCTCAACAATAAAAGTATTATCGAGATTTAGAACCCTATAAGCTCTTATATTAATTTCATCCTGCAATAACTCAATATATTTTCCTGCTTTATGGATTGCAATAGTATAAATATTAGATGATTTATCTTTATTACCACTTACAACAACTAAATCAGTATCATTTGTAATAAATTCAGTTTTAATTAAAATATTATTACCATATTTTTGTTTTATGTTATTGATCCAGTCTTGGGAAAATAAGTTATTAACACAAACAATAGTTAAGATTATTAGCACTATATTTCTCATGCTTTTACTCAGCGCGAAGCGTCTTTCTAACTACCACTTAACCTGCATTTGTGTCTTTGCCTGAAGCGTATAGCATAAGGCAAAGTTGGTG
>CALINC010000050.1 GCA_938045195.1 uncultured Treponema sp. | reverse complement strand
AAACAAATAAGGAGATAAAAATATGAATAACCTAAAATTAAGTTTATTGAAAAAATGGGAATTGGATAGTGAGCTTTCGTTTGTGCATGGCTCTGTTTTGTTGCCGGATGGAACTGCTATAATTCTGACTACGGGCGAGAAGAGCGATTGGGGTACATTTTACCTCCTTGTGCTTTCTGTCGATGGCATAAAAAAGATTCCGATTGAATATGCGGAAACATCAGGCAGAGATTATCCTGTGCTTTTTCGATATGGTGCAAGTTTCGGACTCATCATTTCGGCAAAAGAAGTGCGGTATTACTCCGGCATTCATTCCTCTCCGGAAATAATTCCGATAAAAAATAATTCACGGCTAAGAGGAAGCATTGTGCCGGAGAAGGCTGAACAGAGGTATTTTCAAAATATATCCGACAGCAAGACAATTCCCGTTTGCTTTGAAAATGAAGTTTATTGCGGGGACGCAAGATATTTTGCTCTTTTGGAATTTGATGCTGCTGCAAAATCTGCCGAATGGAAATGTTTTTCTACAATAGATAAAAAAGCATTTACACATCAAGATAACAGATGCGGCGAGGCACCTAAAATAGACAGCATTAAAATATCGGATAAAGAAATCTATGCCTTTATTCCGGGCGACAGCCAAACATCGGTTAATAAGTGGGGAATGAATTATTATGCTCTTGCAAGTATTTCCGAAGATGGGAAAGTAATCAAAAAACTTATCGAATCAGATGACTTAAAAAAAGACGGTAAAAAAGGCGGCATCAACGGATGCTTTACTGATTCTCAATATGTGATAATGACTCCTCTTTTTAAAACCGATGATTGGAAAGGCAAGCAAAAAGTTTTTTCACTCAGCACATGTGAATATTCCGATATTACCTTTCCAAGAGGAATGTCCAAACACAAACTCGAAAACATCTCAGGCGAAATATGCCTTACCTCGTTTTACGATAGAGGACTAAAAGAAATAGCATTATGCAATATAAATTCATAAATAAAAAAGAATAGAAATATGGATGAAAAAATAAAATCGCTTATCGTAAATTTGCGAGAAACAGCGAAGAAAAGTAAATCGGGGCATTTGCCTTTAAAGGAAAGAGTGTTATTATTGAAAGCTATAAATGACACAGGCATTATCGGTAAACTCTATTTTGAGTGTCTTAAAAAAGTATACCCTATATGGTCAAAGGATTTCCCGAATAATCCTGTAATGACCGCCATTATCGCTCGTGCGGAATCCTTTTTATACCATCAGTCGGGGGATAGAAAGCAATTTGAAACATTCTATAATGATAATACCAACTATTTTGAATCAGTCACGAGAGATACGGGATTAGCCGGTATGACGGCACTTTCTCTATGTGCCGTTTTGGGTTACGGTACCGAATTGGAGAAAGAGGATTATCGTGGAGAAGATGATGATGTGTTTGATTGGCAGGATTGGACGCCTGATTTTTACGCTTCAATGGCTTATTCGGGAGGTAGTCCTTTTGTCGGAGAAGGCAATGTTGTTCGCAGAAAAGAGTTTTGGGATTGGTATTTGGATATGGTTTTGGAATTATATAAATCGCCGGATAATCCTCAGCTATTATTACCTTCATTACAAATCGAATCAGAGAAGTTACATAAAAGTATTTACAGAACTCAAACTTATAAAACCGATGCCATACTTAATAAACTCAATGAAGTGATAAATAAAACCATTGATTCATATTGTAGAGATTATCAGTATGATTGGGGTGAAATACATATAGAAGCATATTGCATGAAAGCAGGACTTCGTGTGAGTTCTTATTTTATTCAAAATGGAGAAACTCATAAAATCAGAGGGAATGTTGAATCTTTTGATTTAATGAATGAGATAAAATATATGATGTACGCACAAAACAAATATGAAGGGGCTTGGTTTGCTTCTAAAATAGAAATTAACAAAGACAAAACCTATTTGATAGAGTTTAATTATGATAGTATGGAAGAACTTCCGAATAATTGGCAGCAACTCGAACGTTTTGTAACTGAATTTGAAAAGTTTCCCCGCAGTAAGGAATTTACACCTCAATGGTGGCAGGATATTTTAGGGAAGCGAGCAAAGTATTTGAAATAGATTATTGGAAACGGTTAGTAAATATTCCGATATTACCTTTCCAAGAGGAATGTCAAAACACAAACAAAGTGGTTTTATTTGGTATCATGATAAAGCTCCACGATTAGATATTGAGCTATGGGCTGTAATTGATGAATGGACAAAAATAGGTATAGAAAGATGAACTGTCTTAATTCTTAAAATTTAGTGAGACTATTCATTATAGATACAATATAAGGTGCGAATAAATTAATTTATATATAATGAAGAGAGAGCATTTCAAACAAAATAAAAACAACAAAAAATCAACTAAAGGAAACTTATGGCAACAGACGGAGTAAAGATAATTGACGGCGATACCGCTTACGACACATATAATGAAATAATAGATTTATACGACAGCGGCGAAGCTGCCGAAAGTATCAGAGAGAAAAAGCCCTTCCCGCCGGAAGGGTATGTGGACGACTTCGACTATGAAGTTATGGTAACCGCATACGCACAGGCATTTGGGGAAATAGGCTTTATTGGCGATGACATTATCGCAGAGGTAAAACGCGTAATAGAAGTAGGTGCCTGTGTAAAATCGTGGACGGAAGAATATGGAGCGAAGGCAGGCAAGGCACGGCAAAAAGAGCTCGATAGGCTGTGGACAAAAATCAATTCGCCCAATCCGAAAATACGCAAGCGCAAGAAATATAATAAGGTAACCGAATTCTTGTTTGAAGTTAATGACGTGCTTGCCTTTCAATCTTCCTGCAAGGCTCATTATGCAATAGTGCTTGCCGATATATTCCGATACCGCAATATTTGCGACTATTGCTTCTTTATTACCGATTACAAGGGAAGCTTGCCTCCTACTATCGAGCAAGTAAGTAAAAGCAAAGTTTTGGGATATAAACCTCCTCTGTCGGGTAATAATATCGCCGACGCGCTGGCGGGTATGTTCGGTGCGGAAAATATAAAAAACTTGGAAGGCTTTGCCGATATGATGAATAATATGCAGAAAAATTTTCAGGAAAAAATGGAAACCGAAACTGCGTCTCAAATCTTATTGAAACTTATAGATATTTCGCATAAGGAACTAAAGAAGTTTGTTGATAAATTCGATGTAATCGGCAAGCTCAATTTAGACAAAACAAAAATTCAATTAGGAAGTTCCCAATGTATATCCGATTTTGAAGAACTCGTAAATCATTTTGATAACTTGGAGCAGCATATCGAAGAATCCAATAACAG
>CALINC010000049.1 GCA_938045195.1 uncultured Treponema sp. | reverse complement strand
AATAAATTATTGGAGATTTCCGACGGGAAAGTAAATAAATTTTATGAAAGAAGGTGAAAATAGAGATGGGAACCTGTAAAAAACTTCCGTTTTAGAACAGATTACCTTGAAATACATCAAAGACGGGCAGCGCACAATAAAGCGTGCGGCCGCATACCATAAGGAGTATATATGCTTTTGATTATTTACGGTATTTTTATTGTTCCGCCAATGCCCTACCTTTTTCACGTGAACCTTTTGCTGCTTTCGGTTTTTCATATACGGTGCCGGATACGGGGGCAGCTTGCAGTGATTGAAGCGCGCTGTGCCGAGTCGGCGTACACGTGGCAGAAAAGCTGTACGGGTTTCTTTCCCGCGCGTCGAAGTGGTATGCGGCAGCGTTTATTGCAGTGCTTCCGCTTGCACTAGTTATCGACATCATGTTGATTTTGTTCGGACAGGAGGCGGACGGGCATGCAAAGGCCTTTACGGTGACGGCGGATTGGACATTTTCGGTGCAGGTGCCCCCGCCTCCGCTTGAACATACGGGGCATTATCTGTGCACGGTTGCAGCTGGCAGGCACCGTGTGCTGGTAAAACCGCTTCGGTTCGGTATACGGCGCGGGAACAGGATTATCGTAAACCGCCAGCTTGCCGTTGCAAACGCTTTTGAAGAGCTTTTGCAGGAACGCTTTTTCCGCCTGCACAGGGCGCTCCGCCGGTTCTACGACACGCACGGCTATCCCGTTTCGTGCCTCATCACGACCAAGCTCCGCGCAGACATCGTCTATATTTTGATGAAACCCGCCGAATGGATTTTTACGTGTACGCTCTATCTTTTATGCACGGACCCCGAACAGCGCATACGAAGACAGTACGCGGGAGAATAGCCGTCCGGCTGCGGCGTCTCCCTTTACCGCCTTGAGTTGACAGCGGAACAGAACCGGATATCCGCTTTGCGTATATTCCGCCCTTATGCTGACGGCCGACCCGTCCATTTTGTTATACTACCGCTTTTGATTTATGAAGCCCTTATTTCATTTTCCTACTTGACTTAAATCTCATTTCAAGTAATATACCGGCAAAAGATATAAAGAGTGTAACGGAATATGCCGAACATGCGCTTCGATACGGCGGAGGCAGTACGGCTTGCATTCGTGTGGGCTTGTGAAAATATCGGGACGAATGCTTCGGAGCTTTTTTGCGATAAATTAGACTTGTTCTATGAACTGATGACGGATAATGGAAAGCGGGTACGAATTGAAGCACCCGAAATGTTTCGAGTGATGGGAAAACGGCTGCCGCATTCCGTAGAACCATATTTGGAAAAATTACAATGGTTCGCAGAACATGATTCCCATCCTGTCGTACGTATTCACACGAGCGGAGCAATCCGCATAACGAAAAGAGTCTTGGAGGAAAACAATTATGCCGCAAATGAGTAAGGGCGGAAAATATATAATGACAATATATTGATATTGCACGAAAAATAGATATAATATACTTCAAACGGAGGTTGGCTGTATGGCAACAACAAATTTGAATATCAGAACAGATAAAGAAATGAAGGAACAAGCGGAAGCTATTTTTTTTGAATTGGGACTTACTATGACAACTGCTATCAATATGTTTTTAAGAACAACCATTAGAGAAAATGGTATCCCGTTTACGTTGAAATTAGATGTTCCCAATGCAGCAACAGCATCTGCAATAGAAGAAGGTAGACAGATTGCGTATGACGATACTGTAAAAGGATATTCCAATATAGACAATTTGAGGAACGCATTGGAAATATGAAATTGAAGTACAAAGTAAAATTTACAACTCAATTTAAAAAAGACCTAAAACTTGCAAAAAAACAGAATAAAAATTTAGATAAGCTATTAGAAGTTATTCATTTACTTTCAAATGGAGAAAAACTTGAAGCTAAGTACAGAGACCACGATTTATCAGGTACCTATAAAGGAACAAGAGAGTGTCACATAGAGCCGGATTGGCTTTTAGTGTATGAACTTCTAAATGATGTACTCGTACTTATGCTTTATAGACTTGGATCGCACTCAGAGCTTTTTAAAAAATAGAAAAAATTAGCATGGTTCGCCGAGCATGACGTTCATCCTGTTGTCCGCATTCACACGAGCGGAGCAATCCGCATAACGAAAAGAGTCTTGGAGGAAAGAGACAACTAAAATGGCGGTATGATTCTATTTGTAAAACTTTTTAAAACAGGAGGCAGTAACATGATGTGGGCGGTTTTTGCGTTCTTATCCGCTGTATTTGCAGCACTTACTTCTATTTTGGCAAAGGCCGGAATTGAAGGAGTAAACTCAAATTTAGCAACGGCAGTAAGAACGATTGTTGTGGTAGCAATGGCGTGGGGTATGGTTTTTATTACCAATACGCAACACGGAATTATGGACATCAGCAAGAAGAGCTGGATATTTCTGATTCTTTCAGGACTGGCAACAGGTGTTTCTTGGCTGTGTTATTACAAGGCATTGCAAATCGGCGAGGCATCCAAAGTTGTGCCTATCGATAAATTAAGCGTAGTGATTACATTGATTTTAGCCGTCATATTTCTAGATGAAAACATCAATGCAAAATCGATAATCGGTTCACTGCTGATTACGGCAGGCACACTTTGCATGGTGTTATAAACATAACATAGTTGACGTAAGGAAATGTGTGCATTATACTATAGCCCATTAATGGAGGTTTTGTATGGATGCAATTAATATAACAAAGACCCGTGCAAATTTATTTAAAATTATAGCACAGGTAAATGAGCATTCCAAGCCGGTTATTTTGACAAATACAAAAGGTAAAAATGCTGTTTTGATTAGTGAAGATGATCGGAACGCTCTCCAAGAAACCATTTATTTAAACTCCATTCCGGGGATGGCTGATTTGCTAAAAAAAGGAATGGCAACTCCACTTGCAGAATGCGTTGCAGAAAAAGATGTTCCATGGTAACAGCCGATGTACCAAATAGTATACGATGAACAGGCTCTTAAAGACATAAAAAAACTCAAATCGGCTCATCTGGATGTAAAAGCAAAAAAGCTGATAAAATTCCTTTTGCTTGTAAAAAGTGCATGTGCTTCCTATTCCTCAAAAATTCGGCAGTGTCCGTTTTATCATGCTCTATAGTTTTACTGCTTTAGTTACGGCCGCTAAAATGGTGCCGCCTTTCTTTACACCAGCTTTGCATAATCTCTCTTTGCATAAAATACATGCAATATATTTACGACTTTTTCCGTCTCATCAATTGAATACAAGGCAATGTATTTTTTATAAAAGAGGAATCTATGATACCCTTTCTTTTGCAATCGTGTATCATTACAAACGGGATACATATACGGCGAATCCTTTAAATTATTTTTTTGTTTTACAAAATCGGCAAGCAAATTGGCAGCAGCTTTTGAGTTTAAAAGTTCTTCTGCGATATATCTGATAATTCCATCAAGATAGGATTTTGCTTTATCGGTTAAGCTTACTTTATAAACCATACTTTGACTTTAGTTCTGCAACTGCATCATCGGCATCGGTAAGGCGGTCTTCTTTTACATCCAGCTCCGCTGCATCAAGAGCATCATACAGACGAGAAAAAAAAGCGTTTCTTTCAAAAGTTTCCATACTCATAATCACCATATCGCCGTAACCGTTTTTTGTAATAAAAATGGGTTCGTCGCTTTCATGACACAAGGCGGAAATATTTGCGGTATTCTTTAAATCACGTATCGGAACTATTTGCGGCATAGCATCCTCCATGCCTAAATTATACCACAATAAAGCCATATTGTCTACAGAAGTGATAAGATAATAGCAGCAGGATGTTTCATCTTTCTCTATATTTTTTCAATGCTCGTTTAATATCCTTTATCGCCCAGTCGTAATGGCTCGATGTCGCCGAAACACAGTAGCTGCCGAGCGTCGTCATACCCGTCCACTCAAAATGTTTTTTCGAAAAGAGTTCATTATTGGAAAAAGTATCGATGAGTTTCATAACTTCTTTATGCGTTTTTTTAAGTATTTTTTCGGCATCAGAGTATGGAGTGTTTTTGTGTTTTTTCCAAAACTCGATATTCATTTGCGGATAGGTTTTCCAGTTGTAAGGCTCAGGTAAAAAGGCAGCCGGTTTGCCCTGCGTGTTAAACTGTATCCAATGCAATAAAAGACAGTGCCATTCATAGAGGTGAACCAACACATCGCGTACATTTTATCGCACTCATTCGGAAGAATATCCGCACTCTTTTCTTCATCCGTCATTTCATCAATTAAGTGCAACAGTTTTGTAAACTGTTCGTTTGAGGCAGAAATTAAGTCTTCTTTTTTTGTCGGTCTGGGCATAGGGTACTCCCTTATCAAAATATATAAACTTATTATAGCACATTAACCTGTTTACCCAAAAATCTGTCCCGGCATCTTTAGCTTCTCTTTGTACGGAAAACCCGCTTCGTATGCAGCGAAGTCATCCGGATATTTATCGCAAACCGCATAGCCGCTCGGTGTAGTATATTCTCCGGTAATACCGGTCAGATAGTTGGGAATTAATTCCTTGCAGAGAAAGAATGAGACATCCGCTTCCTCCGGCAGCCCGTGATACCTGATGCCGTATGCACTCGCGTAGGTAAATCCGCTCTTGCCGTAAAAATCGATATTACCTTCAAAGCACACCGCACCGCAGCCGAGTGCTTTTGCTTTATCAAGGGAATAGTCCAGCAGTATTTTTCCGTAGCCTTGCCGTCTTAGCTCCGTGATAATACAAATCGGTCCCATCGTCATAATCGGAACTGTACGCCCGTCATCTGTTTTGATCATCGCTCTGATAAAAATATTTTGTCCGATCAGCTTACCGTTTTTTTCCATCACAAAAGCAAGCTCGTGAACAAATGCCGGATCATTTCGCAGTTGCTTGATAATATAATGTTCCTGACATCCCGGACGGTACACATTCCAAAAACTTTCGCGTACAAGGTTTTCAACTTCACGGTATTCTTCTTTTCTTTCCAAACGGATGACATAGCCGTTTTTATTCATTGCTGTTTCCATTTCTTTATAGTTCATATACTTAGTATATGTATAAGGACACATATCAGCAAGCCGTTAAGCCGTTTGTACATCTTTCCAGCCTAAAATTCATGTGATCGGTCTGCTGAACTGTGAAAAACGAATCTTTCCTTATCGCTACGTAAAATTTGATTTCCGTGATACCGCATTATGTGTAACTTGCAGATATAAGGTTTGTTTTAAAAGCGTATTTAAGAAAGCACAAGATTAATTTCTATCAAACCGAATTTAATCTTGCAGCTGTCAACAATTTTTTATTGTATAGAGAGGAAGGTAAAATGTTCCATAGGAAAAAAATCTCAACAACAACAGCGGTTTTAAGCATTGTGCTTTTATCTTTAAGTTTTCTTTCGGCGAGATGTTCGACAAATCCTGAAAATGCGGCTTCAGTCTATGCCGACTCCGGAGCAAATAAAGAATTAAGCAAAGAAACCGTTTCGGCTCTTGAAGCGTTACAAAGGGCAAACCGCGAACTAACTGCTATGATTCTACCCTCAGTGGTAACAATTGATGTTATTGAAATGCGTAAGACAAAGAATATAATAGACGGGTTTCCTTGGTTTTTTTTCGGTCAGCCTAAAGGCGATAAAAAAGAAGACGGCAGCGAAAAAGAATATGAAGCTGAGGGAATGGGTTCCGGCGTTATCGTGCGGAAAACCGGACAAACGTATTATGTACTCACAAATCAGCATGTAATCGGTAATGCCTCGACAATTTCCGTTATGCTGCACAACGGCGAAAAAGTAAACGGAAAACTGATAGGAGCGGATAAGCGGAAAGATGTCGCTCTCGTATCATTTGAATACGAAAAAGATTTACCCGTTGCAAAGTTAGGCGATTCAAATACCGTACAAGTAGGCGACTTAAGTTATGCAATAGGAGCCCCGATGGGCTATGTTTCTACCGTAACAAGCGGAATAATCAGCGCAGTGGGCAGATCGGGCGGTCCCAATCAAAATAATATAAACGACTTCATTCAAACCGATGCAGCCATTAATCAAGGAAATTCAGGCGGTCCGCTTGTAAATATTTACGGTGAAGTTATAGGAATAAACACATGGATAGTTTCGTCAAGCGGCGGTTCTCAGGGGCTGGCGTTTTCAATTCCCATCAACAATCTAAAAAAAGCAATAGACGACTTTATATCGTCAGGAGCTGTAAAATACGGTTGGCTCGGCGTTCAAGTTGTGGAAGTAAATGAAGAGTTTAAGAAAAATTTAGGCTTAAAGGACTTCGACGGAGCTTGTGTAGGACAAGTCTTTTCCGGCTCACCGGCACATAAGGGCGGCATTATACCCGGCGACTTTATCACCGCGATAAACGATAAAAAAGTAAAAAATACCGAAGAAGTGGTAAGAATTATCGGAGATTTGCAAGCCGGCGAAATCGCTGACTTTAAACTTATCCGCTCCGGAAAAGAACAGACTCTTAAAGTAACGATAGAAGAACGCGATGAAAAAATTGTTGTAGATTCTTCAAAACTTTGGCCCGGTTTTATACCCGTACCTCTTGACGAAAAGATTATAAAACAGTTAGAATTAGATAAAGGGCAAAAAGGCGTACTAGTATCATCGGTGCAAGCTAAAAGCCCTGCTGCCGTACTTACGTTACAGCCCGGTGATATAATAGTTAAAGTCAACGGAAAACCTGTTGCAAATATAGAAGAATTCTATACGGAACTTGGTAAAGCATCGGGAGAAGTATGGTTTGATTTTATACGTGAAAAACACAGCCTTTCTACGGCAAGAATAAAACATTAAAGGTAATTGTCACCACTACCATCCAACTACCTTTTTAATAAATCGTACCTCCTTTTGGGCAAGTGCGGGCGACCGTATTTGCCCTCTTTTTATTAGTGCGGAGGGTTTAATACCCTGTTGCTGCGCAACGTACGCTCTATGTCGGGGTTGTTGATTTCAAGAGGGGGGTATTTTCATACAAAGAGTAATACCGTAAACACAAGGACGGAAACCGGGCAAAGCTGTTAAAGTTCAAAAATTCCCGCTTCGGTGAGAATTTCGTATAATTCATACATCGGCAACCCGACAATTCCTGTATAAGAACCCTCTATTTTTTTTATGAATAAAGAAGCTATTCCTTGAAGTTTATATCCTCCGGCAGCGTCTTTCCATTCATCCGTTCGGATATAAGCATCAAGTTCTGCGTCGGAAAGTGTTTTAAAAAAAACCATACTTACGGTATGCCGTTCATAGAGCTTGCCGTCTGTATCGATACAACAAACCGCAGTAACCACATTATGAGAAACACCCGAATAAGAGATAAGCATATTTCGGGCAGCGTCTTTATTTTCAGGTTTTCCGAAAATATTTGTTTTATTAAAAACCAAAGTATCTGCCGCAATAATAAAATTCTCGGTACATGTGCCGGAAAAATGATGATATGCCGTTTTTGCTTTACCGCGTGCAGTTAATATACAACGTTCGATAGGTTCTTTTTCGGTTACTGACGTTTCGTCAAAATTGGAAACATACACCGAAAACTCCAAGCCGAAAGAACTTAAAATTTTTTTTCTGCGTGGAGAATTTGAGGCTAGAATTATATTCATTTTTTAATAGAAAATCGGGAGAAGTTTTAGACAGCATCTCCCGAATTACCGCTTTATTTTTTTGAGGTTCCGCCCGCCATAATAGAGCGCAGAACTTCCAAAGCCTTATTACGGACAGGAGTAATATAACTGTAATTATTTGCAATCCGCATAATACTGTCTATCATACCTTGCTTATTTTTTACACTCGGTGCAATTTTTTCATAAGCATTGAGTACTTCAAGAGCCAAAGAGCTTGTCGGGTTTACAATATCGAATTTTCTGTTGATAAAGTTAATCATTTCGACAACTTCATCATTATTATTATATCCGAGCTCTCCAAGCGATTTAACGGCTTCCATAATAACCGACGGCTCATTATCGGTATACATAACTTTCATCAAGGTATCTTTAGCCTGTTCATTTTTCACTTTGCCCAAAAGACGGCAAGCCCGCATTCGGACATCCGGATAATTATTTGCAACTCGTCCGTTTTCCCGTACAACAGTGGCTAAACCGACCGTAGCGAGAGAATCCAAAGCCTTTTGAAGTTCAGGCGAAACTCTGCCGCCTTCAATAGCTTCTTCGATAACTTGCAAAGCTACCAATTTTGCATCTCTGCCTTCGGAAGATATCATCTCTTTCAATATGACCCCTTCCATAGAATTTAGGTAGGCTTCCTCAACCGTCATCATAGAATCGGTATTTTCTTCTTCTGCAAAAGCAAAAACCGAACACAATATCATCATTATAAAAATTAAAGACTTTCGTCGCATGCTCTGACCCCCTTAATTTAAGTCATCTCTTCGTATTTTCATCCATTTTTGCCGTAAAGTCAAGTAGTCGGCATAAATTTTTTCGGCATTTTTGCAAAAAAACTTAACCGGACTGCCGATATTTTTTAGCAATACCGAATATGCCGGCTGGAATAAAGTCTGCATTTATGATATAATTCCTCTCTAAATTTTGGAGGACGCAATGCCTAAAATTGAAGTAAATGAAAGCCTTTTTTTTGATATGCTCGGCAAGCATTATGATTATGAAACCCTTGAAGAAATATTAACTTCTGCAAAAGCGGAACTTGACGAAAAACCCGACCCTGCTTTACCCGAAAAAGACAGGGTTATAAAGATAGAATTAAACGATACAAATCGCCCAGACCTCTGGTCTACGGCAGGGCTGGCGCGTCTGCTGCGGGTTCATGCCGGTGCGGAGTCCGGCAGCAGTGTATACGCTCAATTTCTTTCTTCCAAAAATGAAGAAAAACCGTCAGGGGAACGAATTGTAAAAGTTTCGCCTGAATTAAAAGATATACGCCCCTTCGCAGCGGGTTTTGTAATTTCGGGAAAAGCTATAGACAATGTAATGCTGCAAGATATTATTCAAACGCAGGAAAAACTTTGCCGCAATTTCGGAAGAAAGAGGAAATCGGTTTCGATGGGTGTATACCGTTCGGAGCTGATTACATGGCCGGTTTCATACCTTGCCGTTGCCCCCGATAAGACATCTTTTATTCCGCTTGACGGCAGTGCAAAAATGACATGCCGCGAAATTTTAACAAAACACCCCAAAGGTATTGAATATGCCGAAATAATTGCAGATAAAAAACTGTTCCCATTATTACAGGACGCAAAAGGCGAAGTTTTGTCAATGCCTCCTATTATTAACAGCGCAAAAATCGGAGCCGTACAAGCAGGCGATACGGATCTATTCGTCGAATTTACCGGAACGGATATGGCATCGCTTTTGCTTTCGGCAAATATTGTAGCTTGCGACTTTGCCGATTCAGGCTATACAATTCTTCCCGTAAAAATCGAGCATCCCTATGAAACGGGCTTCGGGAAGAGCATAACCGTTCCATATTATTTTCAAGAGCCGGCGGATACTTCGGTACAAGCGGTAAATAAACTTTTAGGCTCTTCGTTTTCGAGCGAAGAAATTATAGCGGCTCTAAAAAGGATGGATTGCCGTTGTCAGCTTAGAGATGATAAGATTACGGTATTCCCGTCGGCATACCGGAATGATTTTCTCCATGAAGTGGACATAATTGAAGATGTTATGATGGGCAAAACCGTCAGTTTTTTTGTCCCCGAAACACCGAACGAATTTACTATCGGAAGGCTGCTGCCGGAAACCCTTTTAAGCCGCAAGATAAAAAAACTTGCTGTAGGAATGGGGTATCAAGAGATGATTTTTAACTACTTAGGTTCAAAGAAAGATTTTATCGATAGAATGTGCATAGACGGAAATGGCGTTATTGAAATTGCAAACCCAATGTCTGAAAATTATCAGTTTGTGCGCTCCTCAATTCTTCCGTCTTTATTAAATGCGGAGATGAGTTCGGGTAATGCCGTGTATCCGCATAAAATATTTGAAACCGGAAAAATAGCCTTTTTAGATAATGCCGATTCTACAGGAACAAAAACCGTACAGAGCTTCGGCTTTTTAACCGCGTCCCAAAATGCAAACTTTAATGACGCTGCAAGTGAAGCTGCAAATCTTTTGTATTATTTGGGTATTGAATATACGGTTTGTGAAACCGATGATGTACGCTTTATCAAGGGCAGACAAGCAGGACTTTTATATAACGGCGAACAAATAGGAATTTTCGGCGAAATTGCTCCGCAAGTTTTAGAGAACTGGTCGATAACAATTCCGTGTTATGCCGGCGAATTAAATATTGAAAAACTGCTTAAATAAATAGAAGCCTCAATAAAACCTCAGAATTTATATTGACATTTTCTAAATTTTATGTATACTAGATAGATACAAAACTTATGGACTATTATATATGAAAAACCGAACTTTTTTTATGCTATTTATCCTATTGACGGCAAGCGGTTTTGTTTTTGCACAAACTTCGGTATATACTGAAATTTTGGAATATAGATTGAAAAACGATTCCGAGTTTTTGGTTATTACAAATAATTCTGAAATTGCAAAAAACAATTATAAGCAAATACGGGCAGCTTCGCTCTTTGCCGTCGAAGTAAGTACCGGGCAAATCAATCTGACGCTTAATAAAGACAAAAAAAAATCTTCTTTTTCGATGGAGCCTTTCCTTTTACTAGGGACACCTCTTTATAATAACCTTGCCTTAACGCTTAAAGCACCTTATACAAGTGCAAACGAAGGAAAAGATTTCCGTAAAGGGGTTTTGCTCGCACTTTCTGCCGACATTTACAGTCAGACACGGAATAAATTAAAGCTGCAAATTGACGAGGCTTACGAAAATATGAGCCTTGCAGAGAAAAAATTGAATATGGGCAAACAGTTGATAGAGAAAAAGCTTCTTACCGATATTCAGCAAATACTTGTAGAATATACGGGAATGCTTGCAAAAAAACTCGAAACCGTGCGGGCAAATATCGATTACAAACAAGTTCTTGCACAAGGCTACAGTGAAGATTCTGCAAAACTGCGTACTGCAAGACTTTCTCTTTTATCCGCCGAACGCGAACAAAAAGAAGCGGAGTTTTCTTTTTCGGTTTCTTCAAAAATATTTTTTGAATCATGCGGAATACATTATGATGAAAAAAATTCGGAAGAATTTTTTAAAAACTTGAGTTTGTCAATTCCAAATGTCCAAATAGCTTCAACTGAAAATCTAAGTGAAGAAAATTACAGCGTCATTTTAAAAGCCGAACGGGATTATAAAAATGCACTTATTCAAAATAAAATAAATTTAAATACGTTTACATTATCGGGTGAATTTAATTTTTCAGCTTTTAAAATTCAAAATGAAATTATCGACCCGAATACAGGACTTTCATCGCTGAACAAAAATAACGAGATGTCGGCAGGCGGCGGAATAAATATGCTTCTTCCCGGTATAAAATTTTATTCCGGCATAACTATTCCGATTGCGGATAAAACAAATTCTTCTTACGAAAAAAAAGATTTAAGTCCAAGTTTGAATTTTATGTTTGCTGTAAATCCTATTTCAATTTATGATTATATTTTAAAAAAGAAAAATGCAAAACTTTTTAAAATAAATGAAAAAATAAAATTAAATGAAATAAAACGCAATTTTGAAAATGAATTTAAAGTATTTAAAATTCAAAAAGAAAAATTTGAATGGCAGCAAAAATTATCTTTGGAAGAAATTGATATTTACAAAAAGAATGCGGAAGAACATGCTCAATGGTTTGCACGCGGTGTAATAAGTTCGCTTGAGAATATGCAGGCCGATATAGAATATAAGAGGGCATTAGTGCGGTATGCCGACGCAAATATAAACGTACATATTTTTAATACTCAAATAAAAGAATTATTTGAAACCGGAGGAAAATAATGGAACAGACGGAATTTGAAAAAAAGAAAAAAGAAAAGAGGAAACAAAAGCGTAAAAAATTACTGCGTATCTTAATTCCGCTTACCATTGCCGGAATTCTTATATTTATATTTTTTCCAAAAAAAAGCTCAGGCAATATTGTTTCTACCGTAACGGTAAAAAAAGAACTTATAAAAGACCAAATTCAAATTTCAGGATATATTGAAGCGGCTCAACAGCAAGTTCTTCAATCTCCCGGAGAAGGTTTGGTAAAACGCGTAAAAGTAAAAGAAGGAGATACAGTAAAAAAAGGCGATTTGATTTTTGCGCTGGATACCTCATATCAAGAAATGCAGGTTGCAAAACAAGAATTCGCTATTGCACAAGAAGAAATTAACGGAGCTTCAAAACGCTTGACGCTTATGCAAAAAGAATTGGAACTGCTAATTAAACAGTTGGAAGACAGAAGCATTTACGCAAAATTTGACGGTATCGTAGCTTCATTCGATCTTAGCGAAGGTGTTTACGTATTACCTAAAGATAACTTCGGAACGATAATTGACCGTTCATATCTAAAAGCTACCGTTTCTATTGCAGAAACGGATGCTTCCCGTCTTGCAATAAACCAAACGGTTTTGCTTTCATTTCAAGCTGTACCGGGAATGGAACTTACGGGAAAAGTTACGGCATATCCTTCGATAGCAAAAATAAATTCACAGCGGGGAACAACAGTCATCGACGCAAAAATAAAAGTAGATAATCCTCCCGAAAATATTTTGCCGGGTTATTCGTTTAGCGGAAAAATAATAGCGGGTGAAGATGAAGAAGTTTTGTTTGTAGAACAATCTGCAATTTTCTATGACAAAGGTATTCCGTTTGTAGAAAAAATGCTGGAAGGAAACAAAACAGAAAAAATCAATGTTGAAATTCTTCCATATATGAGAGGCTTTGTAAAAATAATTTCAGGGCTTAACGAAGGCGATGTTTTAAAAAACAATATCAGCAATGATGGAATGGAAATGGGCGATTGGTAGGCCGCAAATATATGCCTGAAAATGTTATTCGTTTAAATAATGTAGTAAAAACCTACACAATGGGCGACATCGAAGTAAAAGCACTAAACGGTGTTTCATTTGAAATTGTAAAATCTTCTTTTGTTTCAATTATGGGACCGTCGGGTTCCGGAAAATCTACCTGCATGAATATGATAGGCTGTTTAGACCGCCCCAGTTCCGGCGAGATTTATGTAGACGGAATAAATACCGCCGAAATGGATGAAAACGATTTAGCCGTTTTACGGAATGAAACCGTCGGTTTTGTTTTTCAACAATATTTTTTACTGCCCAATTTATCGGTTCTTGAAAATGTTATGCTGCCGCTGCGGTACAGAGGTCTACCCTTTGATAAAAGAAAAAAACAAGCGGCTGAAGAATTGGAAAAAGTAGGTTTATCCGACAGGTTAAAGCATAAACCTTCAGAACTTTCAGGAGGGCAAAAACAAAGGGTTGCTATTGCAAGGGCATTGGTTACGCAGCCTAAAATAATTTTGGCAGACGAACCGACAGGAGCGTTGGATTCCGAAACAGGGCATTCGGTTTTGGATTTGTTTTTAAAAATAAATAAAACCGGAACTGCAATAATTGTGGTAACGCACGATTTGGATATAGGAGCTATGGCTCCCCGTTCAATCCATTTAAAAGACGGGGCGGTAATTTCGGACACGGAGAATGTATGATCGAAGATTTTTTAAATGCGCTTCATAATTTTAGAACAAATAAAATGCGTACTATGCTGTCTCTTTTGGGTATTGTAATAGGCGTTACTTCAGTGGTAATTGTTACCACGCTTGGGACATCTCTGTATCACAGTATTGCACAACAATTTTCGGGCTTTAGTATGGATGTAATAAATATAGGTGCAGGATGGAATCCGAATACTAATTCTCAATTTATAGAATTCAATGACGCATTTAGGAATTCTCTGATGAAGCAGATTCCTAAAATTAAAAATATTTTTTATTCCAGCGAATTTTCAGCTTCGGTCTTGCGGGGGGCTTTAACCGTAGGAAAAAAACAAGTCGAAGGCATAGAACCCGGCAGGCTTGAAGCATTAAAACTTGAAATGGACTACGGAGATTTTTTTTCCGCAACGGATTATCTAAACGGTTTTCAAAAAGCGGTTATCGGCGACGGTATTGCCTCACAATTATTCCCTGAGGGAAATGCCGTAGGAAAAACAATAACGCTCCAAATCAATTCCGGATATTATGAAATTCCGCCTTATAATTTTCAGTTTGAAGTTATAGGAGTTTTGAAAAAAAAGAATAATTGGCTTATGCGTTCTTCCGAAAGTATTTTTGTACCGCGCAAATTTTATATGAATCAATTATCACATTCAGGCGAATCTACTGTATGGGAAGCTGAAGTCTGTGTTTATGATTCTGCGGATACTTCGGTTGTCGAGAACGAAATAAAAAGTATTGCCGCACAAATTGCAGATGGAAATTACAATGCCGTTTTTACATTTTCAGCTCAACAAGAATTTGAACAAATGAGTTCTGTAATGAATATGGTTCGCTTGGTACTTTCTTCAATTGCAGGAATTTCGCTGCTGGTAGGCGGCATAGGTATTATGAATATTATGCTTGTAACCGTTACGGAACGCAGAAAAGAAATAGGTATACGCAAAGCCTTAGGCGCAACACGAAAGGCAATAGCATTTCAATTTTTAGTTGAATCGGCAACTCTCACTTTAACAGGCGGAACAATCGGTGCAGCACTTGGAATTATTATCAGTAAGCTAATCTTTACTTTAATATTACCGAAAACTTTTGTTTTGATGTTCAGTTTTTCGGGAACCGTAATTGCATTCGGTGTAAGCGTTTTTACCGGCGTATTCTTCGGGCTTCATCCTGCCTTAAAAGCCGCCAAGCTGGATCCTGTCGAAGCATTGGCAGAGTAATTCTTTAGCTTTCCGCAATTTTCCGTAAAGCTAGTGCCGCCGTTTTAATTTCTTCAAGCGTGTTAAATGAAGAAAAACTAAAGCGGACAATCCCTTGTTCCTCCGTGCCGAAAGTTTCGTGTACGAGGGGAGCGCAGTGAGCACCCGGCCGCGTGGCAATGCCGTATTCTTCATCGAGTATTCTACTGATTTCGCCGGACGGTATTGTGCCGATATTTATTCCTATGGCGGCACCGAATTCTTCACTCTTTTTTGCACAATCTGCTCCGTACATTTTAATGCAGGGAATTGTTTTTACCGATTCGATAAAAGCATTTCGCAATATATTCAATTTTGAATTTATCTGTTCTACACCGGTTTTAAGTACATAGTTGCAGCCTGCCGTCAGGCCCATAAAAGACGGGACATTCATTGTTCCGGTTTCAAAAACATCGGGCATTTCGGAGGGATGGTTATGGTCAAAAGAATGAATGCCGCTGCCCCCTGCAAATACGGGGCGGAATTCGAATTTGCCGTTTACAACAATTCCGCCGGTACCCTGCGGACCGTATAAACCCTTGTGTCCGGTAAAGCAAAAAATTGAATTCTCATAGTTTGAAACATCAATCGGAATTGTTCCTGCCGACTGCGACGCATCGACGAGCATTATCAGATTGTATTTTTTACAAAGCGAATGAATATAGTCCAGTTTACAAATTGAGCCTATTACATTGGAACAATGATTTACCGCTATCGCCTTTGTATTTTTTTTTATTTTTTCTTCTATTTGATTATAAAATAATTCACCGCTTTTCGTATTAAAGCCGATGTGTGAAATTTCAGCACCTTGCGCTTCCAGCTGATAGAGAGGACGCAGCATAGAGTTGTGCTCAAGTTTTGTAGTGATAATATGGTCATTTGCGGAAAACAAACTTTTTATTACAAGATTGAGTGCTGCACTTGCATTTTGGCAGAGTGCAATTTTTAAAGGATTTTTTACATTGAATAAAGCTGCAAGAGCCGCCCGCGTTTTAAACAATTCTTCAAGAGCATTATGCGCTGAAATATGGGCACCCCTGCCGGGGTTAGCAAATTGCTCCGAAGCTATTCCTCTAAAAACCTCTTCAGCAACCGATTTGGGTTTTTGCAATGTTGTTGCACTGTTATCAAAGTAAATCATATCTTTCTGCAAACCTTTTTTTATTTTTTATTTTTAACGTATAAATTTCTTCATAAGGAATTTCGGCTTCTTTTAAAAGTTTTGCGGTGTTTTTTATTCCGGGTTCGCTTACACGCAAAACCAAACCGCAGCCGGCAGAAATTTCAGGAGGGAGCGGAATAAGACGGGCATCTTCGCTGCCCTTTGCTGCAACTTCTGCGGCTATTGCATAATGAGAAGACGAAAATGAAAAAACTCCGAATGTTTCGTTATCCATTTTGCTAAAACCTCACCGGTTAAATGCTATGGACGTACCACAAAATGGGTACGCATAATTTCCGTTATCCGGTACATATTAGTGGGGTTTCCGACTTTCAGTTTGTCTTTAACACCGTAAAAATCCAAACACAATCCGCATGACAAAACTTCACAGCCTTGAGACGCGAGAGCCTTTAAGTCGTTGACGGTTTTTTCATTCATTGTTGTAAGCTGAACACCGGAATTATAGCAGACAACAAATTTGGGCAGAATATCCTGTTCGGTTAGCGCATAGATAAAACCTTCTAAAAGTTTTTTGCCGAAACCTTCGTCTCCCGTTCCCATGCGGTCGGAGTTAATCACAACAGCATATTCGCCGGTTGCAGTTTCGGGAACTGCTATCGGATTATCAAGAAGCGTGCATGTTACGCAGTTTTCCATATTAAACAGCACCGTATATTCCGCATCTTTTATTTTAGTAACTTGAACCTTTATACCCAATTGATCAGCCATTTTAGAAAGATTCTGTGTAGCGATTTCATTATCAACTTTTACCAAAATATTTTCTTTCGCAGTATTTTGACGTATTGCTTTTTTCGTCATAATTACGGGAATAGGGCAAGCCTGTCCCATACCGTTTACTTCTATCATAATATTTCTCCTTATATTTAATATTTTTATATATCCGATACTACCACAAACACATAAAAATTTAAAGGGGGTAGTTTTTCATAACCTCTATCTGCTTGCAATAAATTAAAAAGATGAGTATCATTTCCTTATGAAAAATATACTTATTACCGGAGCTTCCGGCACAATGGGTTCGGAAGCATTACGGCAAATAGCCGAAACAAAGGCATATCATGTTACCATAATCTTACGAGAAAAAAAGCGCAATCTTAAACTTGCAAAACGCTTAAAAAAATTATATACGTCAAGGATAACTATTATTTTCGGAGACTTGTCGGTTTTTGCAGATTGCGAAAAATGTGTTGAATATGCAGACTACATAATTCATTGTGCTGCAATTATTCCGCCCGCCGCCGACCATAATTCGGATGCCGTATATAAGGCAAATTATTTGGGAACACTTAATTTAATAAATGCCGTAAAAAAATCTTCCAAATGCGGCGAAGTTAAATTTATTCATATCGGAACTGTTGCGGAATACGGCAACAGAACGTTTAAAGCCCCGTGGATACGCACGGGAGACCCGCTTGTAACTTCCGCATTCGATTTTTACGGAGCAACAAAAGTTATGGCTGAGCGCGAAGTAATTGAGTCCGGTCTTGACTATTGGGTTTCGCTCCGTCAATCCGGAGTTTTATATGATAGTATTATGATGAATAATATGAATGACGGCCTTATGTTTCATACCGGTTGGAATACACCGATTGAATGGGCTACAGCCCGCACTTCGGGACTTTTATTAAAAAATCTTTTAGAAAAAAATGAAGCAGGGACGCTCCCGAAAGAATTTTGGAAACGTGTTTACAATATCGGCAATGGAAAAGATGCCCGCGTAACCGGTTATGAAACACTCGACAGAGGTTTTAAACTAATGGGCAGAACTGCGAAAGACGTGTTTTCTCCTAATTGGAATGCCGCAAGAAATTTTCACTGCGGTTGGTTTTATGATTCTAAAATATTACATGAATATCTGGATTTTCAACATGAAGGTTTTGAAGACTTTTTTAAAAAGTTGGATAAAAAATTTTGGTATTTTAAATTAGGCAAACCGTTCCCCTATTTTATCCGCAAATTTGCAATTGAACCTCTTTTACAAAACTGTAATGCACCGATGTATTGGCTGAAACATAATCTTGAAAGCAGAATAAAAGCCTTTTTCGGCTCCCGTGAACAATATGAACGTATTCCTAAAACATGGGAGGCATATCATCTCCTCTGCGAAAACAAAAATCCCGAAACGGGAGATGCCTTGAATTATGAAACTTTAAAAGATGAAAGCAAAGCTAAACAGTTTTTATTAAAGCACGGCTATGACGAATCAAAACCGCAAGAACTTCTTTCTATTAAAGATATGCAACAGGCGGCAGAATTCCGCGGAGGCAAATGTTTAAGCAAAGAAATGGAAACGGGAGATTTATATGCACCGCTTGAGTGGGAATGTTCTTGCGGGCATACATTCAAAGCAAGTCCGTTTTTAATTTTAAAAGCGGGACATTGGTGTCCTCACTGCGCCGTACCGCCTTGGAATTTTGACGAACTTGCAAAACACAGCAAATTCTACGCTCAAATTTGGTATAATGATCACGGTAAAGATGAAAACAATTTTTACGATAAAAATTGTTTTAAGGATATTGCAGAATAAACGCAGCCTATATAGAACATCTAAAAACTTCAGTTTTTAGAAGGTGAACTTTGCGCACCGGTTCACCTTAAGCTTACTTGCGATGTTTTTCGTAAGTTATTGATATATGAACTTACAAAAGGCTTATGACGAGAATACAAAAAAGTAAAGGCATTGTGTTTATTGTAGTCATTTTCCGGTAACGCTAATAAACCTGTTCGGAAACTTCAGTTTCAGAACAGGCTGCCTTAAAATGCGATGTTCTAAATCGTGCTATTTGCACGATTTAGAACTCGTCGACCTGTTCGATAATGCAAGTTATCGAACAGGTCTAATATTAATCTTTCAAAAATATACGGACAATTACTGCATTACTTCATAAAAATTAGTCCCCGACGTGCAAAAAGCACGCCTGCGGTTGGGATTTGCTAAGCCCCTCGCTGCTGCTTAGCTTATTTTCAAAAAGCGTAACACCATTATGCAAAACCCAAGCATAGGATAACCTGCTTATTAAAGTGTAACCTCAAAACTTTACTGTCAGCGGGTTCTTAGGGCAGAAAAAGATTTCTTCTCCCCCTACCCTCTTGTTTGTTTTTAATCTAACTAATATAATATAAAAAATATTTACATAACAGGAGTTATATAATGAGAAAAGAACACGATCTGCTTGGAGAATTGGATATCCCCAAAGATGCCTATTATGGAATCCAAACTTTTAGGAGTATCGAAAATTTCCAAATTACCGGTTTAAAACTTTGTGATTTTCCCGATTTTATTAAAGGACTTGCATACACAAAGCAGGCTGCTGCAGAAGCAAATCACGAATTGGGATATTTGGAAGATTCTGTTTATAAAGCAATGATTCAGGCTTGTAAAGAAGTCGGCGAAAGTAAATTCGATAAGGAATTCGTCGTCGATATGATTCAAGGAGGGGCAGGGACTTCAACAAATATGAATGCGAATGAAGTTATTGCCAATCGAGCGAATGAAATTTTAGGGCAGCCCAAAGGTTCTTACAAACCCTGCCATCCGAATAATCATGTTAATTTGGCTCAGTCTACAAACGATGCCTATCCTACTGCGGCAAAAATCGGTATCTGTTTAAATACAAAACCGCTTATTGAAGAATTAAAACGGCTTGTTTCCGCTTTTAGGAAAAAAGCTGAGGAACTCGGCGACAATATCAAAATGGGACGCACCCAGCTTCAAGATGCCGTACCTATGACCTTAGGGCAGGAATTTGAGTCGTACGCAGCTTCTTTAGAGGACGAGATTGAACAAATTGAATATGCAGAAAAAAACCTGCACACAATAAATATGGGGGCTACTGCAATCGGTACCGGAATTAACTCCGACCCTATGTATACACCAAAAGTTACCGCATATCTTTCTAAAATATCCGGATTTGACTTAAAAGCTGCAAAGAATATGATTGCGGCAACAAATGATACGTCAGGTTTTGTTACCTATTCTTCCGAATTAAAACGTCTTGCGGCAAAACTCTCAAAAATATGCAGCGACCTGCGGCTCCTTTCATCCGGGCCTCGAACAGGTATTTTTGACATAAGTCTGCCCCCTATGCAGCCCGGTTCTTCCATTATGCCCGGAAAAGTAAATCCGGTAATTCCTGAAGTTGTAAATCAAGTTTGCTATAGGGTTATCGGTAATGATACAGCCGTAATTCTTGCTGCAGAATCTGCCCAGCTTGAGCTTAATGTTTTTGAACCGGTTATGATTTATTCCGTTTTTGAATCCATTAAACTTTTGATCAATGCAATGAAAACATTAAGAGAACGCTGTGTTACCGGAATTATAGGAAACTATAAACATTGCAAAGAGAAAGTTCTGGCAAGTATAGGATTGGTAACGGCGTTAAATCCCGTTATCGGCTATGAGGCTTCATCGGATATTGCAAAAACCGCACTTCGCGACAACAAAAGCGTCTATGACCTAGTGTTGGAGAGGGGGCTTCTTTCAAAAGAGAAACTTGATGATATTCTAAAGCCCGAAAATATGACAAAACCGCGCAAGCTGAAATAAGTATTCTAATAAGTGCGGATATTTAAACAGCTATGATTCACAAAACAACAACCGCAGCATAACGGCTTGCAGTTGTTGTTTTTAGAGGGTGTTACTTTCGTCTGTTACGGGCTATTAAAATTAAGCGTAAGAGGCTCGCCACTGCCGTTAATGCGGAAGCAATATACGTAAGGGCTGCCGCAGTTAAAACTTTCCTTGCACCGCGCAATTCTTCTTGCGAAAGAACAGCATTACTTTCCAAAACTTTTAATGCCCTGCGCGAAGCATCGATTTCTACAGGTAAAGTAACGATATAAAATAATACCGCAACTGAAAACAAAATAATTCCTATAGTCAACAAAATATCCATACTGAAGATAATGCCTGCCATTGCAAGATAAGGCCCTGCCGAAGAGCCTATATTTGCAAGCGGAACAAGCGTGCTTCTTAAAACCAGCGGTGCATACCGTTCTTTATCTTGAATTGCGTGTCCCGTTTCGTGAGCGGCAACACCCACAGCCGAAATGGAGGTTTTATCGTAAACAGGTTCCGAAAGTTTGAGCATTTTGCTTGCAGGATCATAATGGTCGGTTAAAGAACCGGCAACTTGTTGAATGCCTACATCGGAAATTCCATTTGTACGCATTAAAAGTTTTGCAGCCTCTTTGCCGGTTATCCCCCTTTGTGTATTTATTTTAGAATATTTTGCAAAAGTACTTTTAACCTTAACTTGAGCATAAAGCGATAAAAGCAAAGCCGGCACAACCAAAATAAGATAATAATAATCAAAATACATACATCCCTCCATAGAAATATTTTGCAGGAAACATCAGTTTTTGAAAAAAGTTTTTTCAAGCAGTTTTGTGAAAACAAAACTGCATACAATATACGACGTTTGCCGATAAGGCAAACTCGCCGGATAAACAGCGAGGCACCATTTGTGCCGAACTGTTTAGCCCATCCCCCATTAAGAATCTACCTTACCTCTATTCATCCGATTCCGAAAATAAGAACAAATTTTTAACCTCATAAAAATATGAAGAATGTAACGGCGATTTTTCCTGTTCTTCGGAGGTCAGTTCAAGTTCAAAAGAAACTTTGGACGGTTCAAAACCTTCCTTTTCAGCCGTTATTAAAAAAAGGAATTTCTTTGTTTTTCCGGCGTGTAATACAGGAATCGATTTGGGGCAGAACGTATAAATTCCCGGTGTTTTTTCCGAAACCGTATAGGGGTTATCCCATAAAATATTTATCTGCGGAACAATGTCATTTTCAAGTTTTAAAGTTACTTTTACATTATCCATGCTTTTAAAATTACTGCCATTAATAATTTTTCCGCTTATTGTAGGAAAATTAAAAACAGGGGTATTTGATTTTTCCGGAATTACGGCATCTTCATGAGGGCGGCGGGTAGATAAAACTCTGCGCATCCCCTCAATGGAAAGAACGGTTATTTCCGACATTATCTGATTTTTTTCATTTTCTTTAAATTTTAAAAAATGGGCAAGCCCCCTGCCCGATTTTATATAGCGCGGCTTAACTCTATTTAAAACATAACACATCGTATCAAGCCTACATTGCATACAACTGCACGTAAGCCAGCTTTCATTATTTTTTTCCGCTTTATCAAATAGTTTGTTTACTTCACTATAAACAATGTCTTCCATTACGTTATGAATAACCATATACTCTCCTTAGTTTTAAGCTGCCGTATTAATAAAAAACATTAAAACTATTCTATTCTAAAAGCAAAAAATAGGCAAGATTGTAACACCTTTTTTCAGCTTTTTTTTATAAATTTTATGCGTAAAATACACGGCATTTTGCGGAAAAACATATAATTACGGCATTAAGTCATTGATATTCCGCAGCAAATTTGATATAATGCCTAATAGTAGTCTATAGGGCATCTCTAAAAGACCGAATTTTTTAGAGCTTCCTTATAATTATATTTATAAAATGACTGTAGAAACGGAATAAAGTTGCCGATACTGAAATCAAAGTCATTATTTTGCATAAAATGTATTGTTTAGGTTTGACAAATAATCGATTTTACAATATAATGAAAGCAGAATTTTGTAACGCAACAAAAGGAGTTATAAATGAAACATGGCGGTTTAATTTTTGCGGGTGTTGTTTTGGTATTTTTGTCCGTATTTATGCCTTTAACGGCTCAGGACGGAACCATTAACTATCAAACTTATATGATTGACACTTTCGATCTTCCCGAAGGACAAGACTGGGCTTATCAGGCTGTAGGCAGTAAGTTTGTTACGGACGGTTATCCGGTGCTAAAATATTTTGACGGAATGCCCCGCGCCGTACGCGTGATGGAAGAAGACCCGGAAAAAGCGAAATTTTTGGGACTTGAAGTTAAATTTAATCGAAAAGGCGATAACTGGGTTGACATTATTCCCACAAAAGACGGCAAAAACGGAAAAGAGGCTTATGAAATTCCGTTTAAAGGAAATATTCACCGTTTGGATATGTGGGTTTGGGGTGCCGGTTATTACTATGATTTGGAGGTTCTTGTACGGGACTGCGAAGGCCGTGTACATACGCTTTCGATGGGACTTGTTAATTTTAAGGGCTGGCAAAATATGCATGTTACCATACCCTCAAATATTCCGCAATCCTCGAAGTACCTCGGTAACAAGAACCATTTAAGCTTTGTAGCGTTTAGAATTAGAACCCGTCCGAGCGAACGAGTAGATGAGTTTAAGATTTTCTTTGACCAATTTAAAGCACTTACCGACGTATTTATGGATTCATTTGACGGTTATGAATTATATGAATCGGATTTTAGCAGCGATAACGGCAATAAAGCCGGCGAGAACTAATTTAGGAGGGTTTTGATAATGAAGAAGTATTTTGCTATACTGTTATTTTTGACCGGTGTATTGTTTTTCGGCTTTGCTCAAGAAAATGCATCAAACAGTGATACTAACTTATCCAATGTTGATGCTGCCGATCCCGCGCGGATAGGAATTGAGAGTGCGGAACAAAGAATAAAAGAAGTTTCTATCGATAAGTTTGAGACCGAAGGAACATGGGCATCTAAAATATCTGCCGATGAGGGCGTTATAAAGGCGCGTTTATTTGACGGAAATCCTAAAAACAAAAAGCCGATACCTGCGGAAGAAGGCTTGGAGATTCCCGACAACAAGGTTTTAGGTGTGAAAGTTTCTTATTACCGACGAGGATATAATTCGTTTGAAGTGTATGCAACAAAGGCTTTGCCTGTTGAAGGTATCGCAAAAACAGCCAGTGTTTGGGTTGTAGGAAGAAGCTATCCTCATACCTTAAAACTCATTGTTGAAGACTTTTGGGGAAAACGTTTTGAACTATATGTAGGTAAACTCAATCATTCCGGCTGGAAATTGATGACAGTTGCAATTCCCCCGCAGAATTCTGCCGGAAAAACGGGAATTATTCAAAAAGATTACCATTATGGTACCAGTATGGGCTTAAAAATCGTGGGCTTCCGTGTTGAATGTGACCCCGAAGATGCCTATGGTCATTATTATATCTATTTTGACGATTTGCGCGTTGTAAGTGATTTGTACGAAGTCGATATGCGCGATGAAGACGATATGAACGACAACTGGTAATAGCCGTTTTTAAAAGTACAAATTTCCTTTAATGAAGCTCTTTAAAAGACTTTCCTTTTAAAGGGCTTCTATTTTCTTATAAAGATTATATCTTTCTTTTTTTCCTATGCAGACTATGTGTCCCGTTTTTTTTAAAAACCATGTTGTGTACGAAGCGTATCTTCCTGCACCAAGGTTTTTAAGGTCTTTATTGGTGAAAATGCAGGGAAGTCTATCTAAAACAGGCTTACAAATTGAAGCAAGACTAGCATATTCTTCACATTGCACTAAACGTACCAGTTTTTTGTTTATTATGCCTGGTCCTTTATGCCGTCTTCGCCGTATGATTTTTGAATTATGAAGCATTTCACTTTTTATTATTTCTGCGGTGATATAAACTACTTTTAATTTCAGTCTTTTTGTTTCAAATAAATGATAAATCCCTGCCAGTTCTCTAAAAATTTGAAAAAACACCCCTTTTTTGGGACTTTTTCTACGGTATTGTTCCGTTCCGTCTTTATTTAAAACCGAAATTATAGATTCCGTTGCAATAGGATAGACAATTTCGACCTTATGAGTTGGTAAGAATTTTTCGAGTTTAAGCCTTAATGCAGTTAAATGACCGGTTTGAATCTCTATTACCGTACCGTCAACACATAAAATGTCGCAAATGCTTCCTAATAGAGGCTGCTCGGTTTTTGCGTCTTTGGGGCAAAAGAGTGCTTTTAATGTTTTGTGTAAATCGGTTTCATTATAGGTATTTATCATTTTAGACGTAATCTAATAATTCGTCTGCCGAAAGCTGTTCCAATACATACATAACACGCACAAGCCCCCGCTCTTCGAGTGTTCTCTTTCCGGCAACTTCATACGCAATCATTTTATGCGTAGGAAGTCTCGCAGGCAGCATATTTCCATTTACATCGACAAGAACACCAGCCGGAATAGGGCTGCTGATTTCCTGTTGTTCTCCATCAGGAAAAACAATATAGTATTCATATAAGGTCATAGCCTCGCCTTCTTTTTCCGTCCGGCGGTTTTTGGTTTTGCCGATATTTGCGGGAAAGAACGTTGCGGCATTCTGTCTATGGGAATTTTAATTCCAAGGTCATTTAAACAGCTTTTAACGGCAAATTCGAATTCTCTTCTTTGCGGATTCATCGGCAAGATAAAATGCCTGCATTCGGGATAAACTTGCATATACACTTCTTGCGGAATACCGTTGGGGTCTGCAATCAGTTTGATATAATCAAATAAGAGGGCTTTAAGACAATTTCCTTGTTTAAAGTTATGTTGTTTCATAAGGGTTTTATCCAATTTTTGCAAACTGTTCAGATAGGCATCCTTAAATTGCGGCATAGAATCTATAAATGCACAGGCTCCAGGCTGCATATACACATAAATATGATAATAAAGAAGGATTTTAATTATCTCGGCTGCATGCCCCGAAAAAATAATCTTATTTATTTCTTCAGTCATTCTTGACGGAGAGACGAACTCCAAAAGATGAGAATTTTTTCTTATTTGCAATTGAACGAAAAACGGGATTTTTGAAGCGGTAATTGCAGAATATTTTACGGCACGTAAAATCCTCACAGGGTCTTCGGCAAAAATAACATGAAGCGGAATAATGGGCTTAATTTTTCTTGCCCGTATATCTTTTACGCCTCCGACATAGTCTATTACCAATTCGTGAATCGGATCATAATACAGTGCATTTAATGTAAAATCGCGCCTGTGAACATCTTCATAGATTGTCCCGAATTTATTACCGATCGTTCCATCTTCCGTAGAGCGGAATGTACTTACCTCATAAATTTTCTCGCCGAAAAAAACATGTACAAGACGGAATCTTTTGCCTATAATCCGTGAATTTTTGAAAATTCTCCTAATTTTGGAGGGTTCCGCAGAGGTTGCAATATCAAAATCTTTCGGCGTTTTACCTATAAGCATATCACGCACTGCTCCGCCGACGATATAGGCTTCAAAACCTTGAGAATTTAAACGTTGAATAATTTTGACGGCTTCAACATCCACATTTGTGCGGTTTATGGAATGTTCTTCCCGCGTATAAACACAAGCCTGCTTGATCTGCTTTCCGTCTGTATTTTGACCATATCGAACTAACATTTTAATCTCTATTATGCAATTAAATCCCCTTTACGTCAATGAGTACGGCAGTTTTTATTGTAATACATTATACACTTTTTTAATTCCATTTTAGAATGCAATTTGAAAATGTAACATTAACTTATTGATTTTCTTATACATTCCGATTATAATTTTGAGCAATGGGTATTATACTAAAAATATTCCGATAAAATAAGCAAGCGCAAAATTTTTTCAACAATTGAGCATTGCTTATTTTCCGCACTTTTGCAAGCAAAGCTGCACCCGCAGCACAATTTTAAGCAAAAAGTGCATACAATATGCGGCGGTTGTTTTGCAAACTCGCCGGAGCTTTTAATCGGTACTATTTCCGCCGTTTCGTAATAACATAAGAAACAGCAAACGTTTTTTATAAGCAGCCCCATTATTAATAGGATAATACATGACCGAATTTACTATAGAACCGGACGGCTTTTGCGGGACGCTTTTTGTTGCCGAAAGAGCTTTTAATAAAAATAAAGCCGTAATATTTGCCGACAGTGCTGAAGGCGGTTATACTTCTGCAAAGGTTATGGCAGAATTGTTTTCAAAAAATGGAATAAATTCATTAGCTTTAGGCTATTTTAATGTAGCAGGCGCACCGGAAAATTTAGCAGCGGTTCCTATAGAATATGTAGAAAAAGCAGCTTCAAAGATGAAACGGCTGGGTTTTACAAAAATAGGAATATGGGGATTTGCTGAGGGTGCTGTTTATGCACTGACGGCGGCTTCCTTTGTACAAGACATTACATGCGTTATCGCATTATCGCCCTTACACCATATTATTTGCGGAAAGGCAAAACCGTCTAAACTAATACGGAAAAAACTGCTTACCTGTTCGGGGTTTTCTCATGCAGGAACACCCTTGCCGTTTTTATCTATGCCTAAAATAAATAAATTTAAACTGGGGATACAAATGTTGTTTGCAAAAAAAATATCCACTGCATGGGTTTACCGCAATGCCATAGCTTCCGCAAATCCCGATTCTATTATTCCCGTTGAGAACATAAAGGGTTCCGTTTTAGTGATAAGTTCCGATGAAGATACCATCTGGCCTGCAAAATTTTCTGCCGAGCAAATTATAAATAGGCTGGGAGAAAATCATTTTAGATTCAAAAAAGAACACATAGCATATCATTTTTGCAGCCGCTATTTGCTCCCGTTTAATCTTGCAGGAATAGACTTAAGAAAACGGCTTAAATATTTTAAAATAGAGAGAACGCAATTTAAGCATTGTAATAGAACTAGAATTGATGCCTTTAACCGTACATTAGAATGGATAAAGGCATGGTAAGTTACGCTTACTTGGCATTCACAATAGCAATACCGCTGCTTGCACCGATTCTGGAACAACCTAAACCGATATATGTATCTGCATCTTCCCGCGTGCGAATACCTCCAGAGGCTTTTATTTTTGTATCTTTCTTTAAATATTTTTTAAACAGTTTTATATCTTCAACGGAAGCACCGCGTGTACCGTAACCCGTAGAAGTTTTTATAAAATCAGCACCGGCTTTTTCGATTATTGCACAAATATCCGCGATATGTTTTTCTTCAAGATAACAAGTTTCAACAATTACTTTTAATAAAACATTTTTTGCGTGACATATCTTTGTAATTTGCGTAATCTCATTTTCGGTAAATTGTAAATCACCCTGTAAAAGTTTGCCGACATTTATAACCATGTCGATTTCTTGTGCACCGTCTGCAATAGCTTTTTCAGCTTCTGCAGCTTTAATTTCAGTTGCCGATGTACCAAAGGGGAAAGCAATTACGCTGCATACTTTTACATCCGAGCCTTTTAATTCTTTTGATACCAATTTTACATTGCACGGATTAACACAAACCGATGCAAATTTATATTGCTTTGCCTCATCGCAAATTTTAACAATATCGCTTTCCACAGCAAAGGGTTTTAATAACGTGTGATCAATATATTTATTTAGTTCCATAGTATATAACTCCTTTTTGTAAGATAATATATATCAAAGATTTTGTCCAGTCTATAACGGATGAATATTATTGCAGTTGTTTTATCAATTCGTTTAATTTATTACAACATACTTCTGCAAAACCTTTATCCGGTAATTCCGAAGCTACAATTCGTAAATATCCCAGTGTCGCTTTTAATCTCGTATCTTCAGCAGTTTCAGGTTCAATAGTTTTTGACAAACTGTTTTTTAAGCTCATTAAAATAATTCTATTTTTTAAACCTATTTCGCCTGAAAGTTTATCAATGATATATTCCATTTGAATACGTTCGTTGCTTATAAAAAATTGTTTGAAGTTTTCCTCGGGAAGACTTTTCAGCAAATCCCGTAAATACGAAAATAACTTTATTATTTCATTGCTTTCGATTGCTTCCAATTCTTCCTCAAAAGCAGGGGATCTTTTTAATTTATGCGGAATGGAATTTATATAAGTACTTTGGGGCAGGACTTCGGGAATATCTTTAAAAAGATGTTCATAATCTTCATCATCAAGTTGAAAAGGAGTATCCAAAAAATTCCCGCCATTAGGAATACGGATTTCTTCGGGAGGATCTATATCGGGCGAAATTTCCGCAAATTCAAATGATTTATCGGGGTCAAGCGGTTCAAGCTGTTTTAATTTTTCTGCCAGCTTATCTGCCATATCGGTCAAAGCTCCTGTAGTTTTTGTAAGAGATGATAATGTTTGTTTAAGTTCTTCGGAAGTTTCATTTTGTACTTGCGGAGATATAGACTCGGAGTCAGAAAAAAAATTGCCGGTTATATCTTCAAAATCAGTTTCAGCATATTGCGAATCCGCTCTACTGTTTGCATCTGCATCTGCATCTGCATCTGTATCCATATCTGTATTTGCATACTGCGAATCTGCTCTATTATTTGCATTTGCATCTGAATCTGAATTTACATACTGCGGTCTCACTTCCTCATTCCTTTTTAAGGGAGCTTGCAGATTTTTTTCATCAGAAGTTTTTTCTTTTACCGAAGTTTTTTCTGCCAAATCAAAAAAATCATCCGGCTTAATTTGTTGCTCTTCTTTGCTTTTCCGTATTGCAGGAGAAGCGGGCGGAGCAAAATCTTCTTTTATCCCTTCAAACCGGACAGGTTCTTTTTGGGGAGACCTTGCAACGCCGTTTCCAAATTGGTCAGCACTATCTGCTGCCGGTAATTGCATTGCCGAAGATACATCAGGCAATTGAAATTCTTCTTGCTGCATTGCATCCTGCTTGTGCCGGGCAGGACTAGACAAAGGGAATCCCGCACCAATATTTTCAGTATTATCAAAGCCGTCATTTTCCGGAAAATCGTCTATAGGCGTATCAAATGCCGTAACGTCTTTGAATTCATCTTCATCGCTTTTATTAAAGGTTTCTTCTTCGGCAAGCTCCATTAAATCATCAAAGGGCATTTCCAAATCCGAAAAATCTTCATCAGTTTCATTAAGCGTAAGTTCATCATCCGATTCATAATTGTCGGAATTTTCCTGCGGCGACAAATCAAGTTCACCAGCCGGTGTTCTTAATAAGTCCAGATTTTTACTTAAAATAGAATTATCACTGTAAGAACTTACAGCTTCTTCATACATTTGCAAAGAATCGGAAAGTTCTTTTATTCCGGCATTTTCATCATTGCTTTGTATTTGAATCATATCGTTCGCAACTTGAACGGCTTTTGCAGTATTACCTAGCGTCTTATTCAATTCTAAAAGCGCAGCAAGTGCCTCGGTATTTTTAGAATCGTTTTTAATTATTTTTTTATATTCGCTCTTGGCTTTATCATATTGCCCCATTTCGGCATAAGCATTACCAAGTTTTAAACGGGCAAAAACATCTTGCGGTTTTTCGTTTAAATATTTTATAAGCTGTTCAGCAGCTTCTTTAAATTTTTCATTATGAAAATATAAGTCGCCCAGTTCCAATCTCAAATTTATTTCGTTAGGTGAAATTTGTAAAAGTTTTTCAAAGATATATTCGGCTTTTTTGTTTTCGCCCAACATTGAAAAAAGTTTACCTTCTATTTTTAAAACACCAAAGTCGCCTTTCCACTTTGCATTTAAATCGTTTATGATTTCTTTTGCTTTTGTATAATCTTCAAGCATAAGAGAAATATCAGCTGTATTTAATAAAAATTCTTTATTGCCGGCATTTTTTTCTTTTGCATTTATTAAAACAGTAAAAGCATCATAATATCTGTTTTGTGCTTTTAGTAGTTTTGAATAACCTAAAACAGCCGTCAAAAAATTTTTATTTATTTTTACTGCTTTTTGATAATAATGCTCCGCTTGAACTTCATTTTTTTGCGCCTCGTATAATTGTGCAACGGCAGAATAATCAACTTCATTTGCACCGCGTATTCCGATTATCGTTTTATATGCGGAAATTGCTTTTTGAAATTCGCCTGTTTTTACATAGCAGTCTGCAATTCCGATTAAAGGTTCGCACCAGTTCGGTTTTATTTTCAGTGCTGCATTATATGAGAATATTGCTTCATCATACCGTTTTTGTAATTTATATATGTCGGCTAAATTATAGTTTAAAAACGGGTGATTGGGATCTATTCTTAATCCCATTTTATACGAGTCAATGGCTTTATTATAATCTTTGCACAATGAATAAACGGTTCCCAAATGGTTATATGCAAGGGCATCATCCGGTTTGATTTCCAAAACTTCATTAAAACATTCGGCAGCTCTTTTATAATCACCTTTTTGTTTGTACGTACTTCCTAAATTATATAAAGTTGTTTCATTTTTATCGTCTGCCTTTTTTGCATCTTGTAATATCATAATTGAATCTTCAAACAAATTCAAACGTCTGAAAATTATGCCCATGTTATTCAATACTTCAATATCATTCGGTTTAATTTTATTTAATTCTCTATAAACGGCAAGTCCTTTTTCCAAGCTATCCGAACGAACGTAGAGTTTTCCTAAAAGAGATTTTATTGTAATCACTTCATCAATATTCGCCGCATCCGTTTTTTTTAATTGTGAAATTAAAATTTTTTCTGCAAACTCATAGTCCCGCAACAAGATTGCAGAATTTGCTTGTTCAATTATTATATCTAAATCACCGGACATATTTTTCTCCCGTTATTCCTTTTTACTTTTAAGCGGTCTCGCCCAAACTTCTTTTGAAAAACTGCCCGCATGTTCCCCATTATCTTCATCATAAGAAGCTATTGCAAAAAAATAAATCTTTCCGTTTTTTAAATTTTCTATTTTATATTCCGTAACATTGCCGGCATCAATAGGAGAGCCGGCGGTTAAATATTCTCCTTTTTTTTCACCGAAATAAATTAAATAACCTTTTGTATCAAGATGAATTGAGGGCGACCAAGAAAGCCGTACCGCACCATCAAGTGCTTTTGCAAAAACTTTTGCAGGCGGCAGAGGTTCAATATCTTTTTCATATTTAACGGATACTGAATGAAGCAGCGGAGACTTTTTTCCTGCGGCATCAGGATACATATTACATGCAAGCTGAAAAAACCTTCCCGTTATATTTGTAATTTTTTCATTGGGTTTTACACTCTGCCATTCGGGATATTCATCATTCCAATTAAACGGATTGTTTGCAGCGCGTATAAAAAATTCAATATCGGTTTGTTCCGGTTTATCAAAAACCGCATTTACTTCTTTTATTGTAGATTTTTTCCCCGCGGTATCAATAATATTTGTTTCAATTCTTCCACCGTTCGGTGAATATTTTTCAAACAATGAAGATATTTCCCAAGGCATATTGGGTTCGCTAAAATTCTTAGTTACTTTTACTTCGTCAATAAGTCCGGAATAATTTACTCCTATTAAAACATCTGACGGCATACCAAGTTCGGAATAAAGGACATGAGAACTTTCTTTTCCACTTTCGGTTAAATACGTTATATCTTCGGTTTTACCGTTCATTCTATATTCCAAAAGCCCCGTTTCATCATTATACGTAATTAAGTGATGGCTCCAAGTTTCCGGAATTAAATTCGATTTACCTAAAAGTTTTATATCCAGACTTTTTTTATTTTTGCCTTGCCAAATATTAAAAAAAGACCATTCCAATTTATTATTGAATATGCTAGCAATTATATTTTGATATTGTGTTTCTTTTTTTTTGGTTAAAGACGACCACCATTTTAAGACAGTGCTTCCATTTTCGCAGACGCGGGGATAAAGCCAAAATTCTATTGTAAACGATTTGAGTATTGAATCTCCTGCAAAAAAAGCTCCAGTCATCGGCGACAAACGTAAAGCGGGTTTGTCAGAGTGAGTACTGCACAAACCGGCACCCTCTCCCAGTTTCGCTTTAACGGAGTCCGTTTTAATGATAGAATATTCCTTTACAGAATACGAACCGGTTTCGTCTACAGGTTCGTCAAAATCAAAACTGATATACATATCGGTTTTTGCAGATGTTTTTACAGATGAAGAACTTAATTCCACAGAGTCAAAACCGAATTTGCCTTTTCCGACTTTTATGTTGGAGGAAGAAAGAAGATTATTCCAACCTGCTTTGCCGCCGAATTCAAAAACGGAATCTTCACCAAAGGCTGAAACTAAGAAAAGCCCAAAAAAAATATAAACTGCCGTTAGGCGTTTAGTGTAAATAAATTTATACATATCCTTATTATCTTATCGGCAGATTACGGCAGAGTATCAAGGAAATTCAATAGAAAAAATGTCAATTATATACCGATAGAATTTCAGCTCAAAGCAACTATTGCCTTGTGAAAAAGTTCTTGTTCATTTTCTTTAGGATTTTTTCCGTTCAGTTTTAGGTCTTCGGCAATTGTTTCAACTTGCACTAGCACTAAACGGCGTTCAAATCCCATTTCCGTTAAGGCGTTTACAATATCTTCATATTCCGAACATTCTCTACCCTGCCCTTTTGCATTGGATTCAGCGGAAGAGGTGAGTTTCCCTTTTAAAGCAAGAATCATTTTTTGGGCAGTCTTTTTTCCGACACCGGGGGCTCGTTGTAATTTATCTAAATCGCCCTCTTCAAGTGCCTGTTCTAAGGCTGCGGCATGTAAGCCGGACATAATTTTAATTGCTTGACGCGGTCCGACACCGTCAACTTTGGTTAGATCCAGAAAGAGAGAGCGTTCCGCTTGAGACGGAAATCCGAAAAGCCGCATTTGATCTTCCCGATGATACAGCCAAGTGTAAACCTTAACTTCATTTCCTATAACGCCAAAAGAATCTAAAGCCAAAGCTGAAACAAAAATCTCCCACTCAATACCTAATGTTTCAATATAAATGGAATCTAAAGTTTTTCCTGTCAGTATTCCGGTTATGCTGTTAAACACAAAAACCTCCCTATAATAATACAGATAAACAGCACGCACAAACTTTTTTAAAAGTATAAAAGCCTTCGAGAAATATATACTCTGCCGCACCAGCGGACATTATTGAAGTATCTACAGGATTGCCGTTTTTGATGTATGGTATTCTTTCACCTTTACTCCAAATTAATTTAATATAGTATTTTCTTATCAGGTTCCGCACTACATATTTTTATGTTTTCAATTCCCTGTTAATCATTATACTTTAAACTTGTTCACTTCATTAACTAAGTTCTCGATACTCAGTTTATTCTTCAAACTTATCTCATTTATTTCATTCATAGCATTATCGATTTGCATTGCTTTATTCGCCATTTCATTCATGCTATCGGTAATTACGTGGGTTAATTCATCGAGCTTCTTCATCTCCCTCGCTGCGTTTTCACCGCCTCGCAATATTTCTGCGGAGCCCTCATTTACTTGAGTAGTTACGGTATTAATCTCGTGGAGTTCTTTCAATACGCTGCTGCTTTCCATTCCCTGTTCCCGCATTACTTCCATAAGTTTTTGGCTCATTGTTTTCACTTGATCTGAAAGCATAAATATTTCGGTGAATTTCTCTTCAGCAGTCTTCGCGGAAGAGGATAAGGTTTCTATTTCTCCGCCCAATACTTTAAGCGTAGCTGTAATAGCTTTTCCCTGAGTACTCGATTCTTCAGCAAGTTTTCTGATTTCATCGGCGACAACAGCAAACCCTTTGCCCGATTCGCCTGCAGGGGCTGCCTCAATTGCGGCATTCATTGCAAGTAAGTTTGTTTGACTTGCAATATGCTGAATAACATTACTTGCTTCTAAAAGGCTGCCCGATTCCTCAGCTATCTTTTGCGTTACCGAGCTTGAGGTTGCTACAGTTTCTTTACCTTCGGCTGTTGCAGCGGCAAGGGTTTTTATAACTTCATTTGTTTTATCCAATGTCTGCGTCGTCGATGCGGTATTCGATACCATTTGCTCTATTGCGGAAAAAGATTTTCCA
Source organism: uncultured Treponema sp. (assembly GCA_938045195.1). GTDB lineage: Bacteria > Spirochaetota > Spirochaetia > Treponematales > Treponemataceae > Treponema_B. Next base: position 4,744 of record CALINC010000049.1, on the reverse strand, counting down.
AGCCGCACGGATTGATTTTCAATGCTGCCGTTAAGCTGTTTTATCGTATGTATTATTTCTTCCACAGTTGCGGCAGTTTCGGTTACACCGGAGGCTTGGGTCAACACTTGTTGTTTTGCCCCTACAATATTTGCACTTATCTGATTTACGGCACTTGCAGTTCCTATCATATTATTTGAAAGATTCTGCCCTACACCCTGCATACCGGCAATATTGCAGCCTACGGTTTCGATAGCACTTCGTATTTTTTCCATTGTGCGATTAAAATATATTGATAAATCACTTATTTCACCGTATCCCTGTACAGGCAAGCGGGCTGTTAAGTCGCCTTCTCCTTCTGAAATATTTTTTAATATTGACAACGTCAATTTTATCGGTTTTATATTTACGGATAAAATAATAAAAAATGCGACGCTAAAGACGGTAAAAAAAAGAAGAGAAATAATAATTAATTTAACGATAAGTTTATTTATTTCCGTTAATAATATTGAAATAGGCTGCATAGAAACGAGAAACCATTTCGTATTCGGTATTCGGTTGCTGCAAAAAAATACGCGCTCAGCACCTAAAGGTGCTTCGCCTATATTTGATTCATTGCTTAAGATTACTTGTCCCAGTTTTGCGTAAGATTTATTTTCTATTTCAAATATACTATCTGAAAAACCGTAGTGTTCGTGTACTAAAAAGTTTCCTTTTTCCGATACCAGAAAAAATTGTATGCTATCCTTTTTGTTATTATCCAGTAATTTGCGGACATCATTCATATCTAAATTCGTCGCAAGTGCCCCGAACAGATTTTCGTTTATTTTTAAATTGACACTAAGACTTACCATAGGTTTTCCCGTATTTGCATCCACATATATATCCGTAATGTATAAGCCTTTACCCGACACCGCGCCTTTATACCAATCGCGGGTTCGCGGATCATATTCCGGCGTAGCAACCCATGAAGAATCAAGATGTTTTCGGGTATTAAACCCTGCATATACCGTATTTAATTCGTCATATATAGCATTATAATATTTTAGAGTTTCTACAAACCGATCATCATCAAGATTGTTAAATGCAAAACCGGAAGCAACGGAATTAAGAAGCATTTCGCGTTTTTCCAGCATCTTAACTATCAACATTGAATATTTTTCATTGTGTAATAAAAATTGAGACTCTGTCTGTTTCCACAACCTATTGGCAAACACGTTATATACATACACCACAATTACGGAAACTCCTGCGAAAAGAAGAATGCTCATTATAAGCCACAACTTTCCGATAAGATTTGCTTTTTTTATATTTCGAAAAATAGGTTCTTTCCTCATTATTTTCACCCTCCGACAATACAATAACATTTCAGCAGCGTTCCCGTTACAAATAAAATTTGTTATCATAATGAACAAAGCTCATTTTTTATAAACACTGCCACGGCTGAATAAGTAATTTTAAAATTGCCGCATAAATGCCTCACACTTACGATACAATACGCTGCATATTTTTATATTTCAGACATAAAAAAATGTATTTTAATGCACGTGTTTTTTGATGTTAGCATATTTTATTTAAAAGGTCTACTACAAAAAAAACAATTATATAGTGCCTAGACAATTTCGATAAAATCATATAGAATATAACATATATATCTTTTTTAGACAATATATATTTTTATGAGATGTGTTATAAACAATTCGGCACAAATGGTGCCTCTCTGTTTATCTTGCGAGTTTGCCCCATAGGCAAATATCGTATTATTGTATGCAGTTTTGCAAAAGCAAAACTGCTTGAAAAAATATTTTTCGCAAATTGATTCGCTATCCGCTTTAGCGGATACGATGAAAAATTTCCTTGCAGAACAGAGCCGGAAAGCTCTGATATTTGCTGCAAAAAGTTTTTAAAGGAGTTTCTATGAAAACTAAGTACATTGATTTGCCGACAATGGCAAAGTATTTGAAATCTGCCGGGCCGGAAAAAGTTATTAAGCGGCTTATTCCGTATCTGGAAGATGATTACAAACGCTGGAATGATTTTGACAAAGTTCCTCGTATGGCTCACCACAGTAACATCGGTGTTATTGAGCTTATGCCTATCGGTGATTCTAAAACATATTCTTTTAAATATGTAAACGGACACCCCGAAAATCCTAAGCACAATTTTTTAACGGTTATGGCTATCGGTTTGTTGGCTGAAGTATCTACCGGCTTTCCGCTGCTTTTAAGCGAACTGACATTGACTACTGCCGTAAGAACCGCTGCAACCTCGGTAATGGCTGCAAAGTATTTAGCTAAACCCAACCCTAAAAAAATGGCACTTATCGGGAACGGCTGTCAAAGTGAATTTCAATCTTTAGGCTTTCACCATATTTTGGGTGTGGAAGAAATTTACTGCTATGATGTAGACCCCGCAGCTACCGATAAGTTAATAGACAATCTGAAAAATGTAAAAGGATTAAAACTTATAAAATGCGCAAGCACAAAAGAGGCTTGTAAGGGCGTTGACATTATAACAACGATTACCGCCGATAAGAAGAATGCAATCATTCTTACGCCGGACATGATTGAACCGGGAATGCACATTAACGGAGTGGGCGGCGATTGTCCCGGAAAAACGGAACTCGATTCCAAGATTTTATTTATGGGTGATGTCTATGTTGAATTTGAACCGCAAAGCCGTGTTGAAGGCGAAATTCAGCACATGGATAAATCATTTAAAGTTACTGAAATATGGAATGTCATTAAAACAGGAAAACCTATTAACCGAAGGTCCGAAGACATTACTATTTTCGATTCTGTAGGTTTTGCTTTGGAGGATTTTTCTATACTCCGCTTAATGTATGACATTGCAAAAGATGAAAACATAGGCATTCCGCAAGAACTTGTTCCCGTTTTGGAAAACCCGAAAAACTTATACGGAATGCTCCGCTAGGCTGTAACTAACCAAAAGAAAATCCAGCAAAACGGATTATTCCTACAAATTCATCAACCGCAGAAAATGTCAATTTTCGAGGATTGATGAATTTCCGCCGTTTCGCAACGTTAGTGAGAAACGGCATACGATAAGACGATGTTTGCCTACAAGGCAAACTCGCAGCGTTTTTAATCGGCGTAACAACGCCGATTAAAATAAGCCTTATTCATTTGCAGGGATAATATCCGTGAGCTCAATTTCAAAAATAAGCACTGCATTACCGGGAATAATCTGTTTTCCGTTTTGAGCAATTCCCTGCTCACCGTAGCCAAGCGAAGGCGGTACAAAAAATTTAAACTTTGAACCTTTCGTCATAAGCTGAACCCCTTCCGTCCATCCGGGAATAACTCTGGAAAGCTCTATTTTTACAGGATCTTCCGAAGCGGAAGAATCATCAAAAACAGTACCGTCAAGCAATGATCCTTTATAATGTACAAGAACGGTATCGTGTGCATTAGGATGCCCCCTCTTCATTCCCGCGTGCAAAATTTCATATTGTAACCCCGATTCGGTAACCGTAACCTCAGAGCGCTTTGCATTTTCTTCCAAAAATTTGTTTCCGTCTTCAAGATTTTTTGCAATGCGTTTTAATTGAGCTTGATAAAACGCCTGATTTAACGTCATTTGTGCTTCAGCCACCCCTTTCTTATTAAAGGTGTCCGAATTCGCCTCATTAAATCCTTTTATCATTTCTTTCGGATTCAGTGTAATTCCGCCCTCTTTTACCGTTTCGGCAATAATAACGCCAAAAGCATATCCGATTTCGTCTTCAGTAATCTCTTTTTGTTCCGTCTGTTTCTCAGTTTCAGTGTTTCCTGTTTCATCGGCAGCAGACGCAGAAACCCCGTCTTTTTTACAACCGGCCGCAAAAAAAACGGCGAAAATGCAGATAATAAAAATTTTTGTGATGTTTTTCATATAGAATCCTTAAATTAAAATGCAGTGCATCAACATAGCCAATGCTCTGTATGAATAAAAAAACGGCTCCCGCATTATTCTGCAAAAGCCGTTTTGCAAAGTAAACGCAAAATTATGCGTTTCTCGAATAGTATTCAACAACGTTTTGAATGTTTCCGACAGGCTGAATATCTGTTGCCGCAGGCAAAATATTAACCGTTGCAGAAAGTTTTTCATCATCAATAGTAAGCCATGAACCTCTAACAGAGTGAGCCGCAGTCAAATTATGACGAATAAGATTTTCAATGCCTTTTTTCGGCTTTGTGGTAATAACATCGTTTATGCTTACATACATCGAGGGAATGTTTACAGGCTTTCCGTTAATAAAAAAATATGAATGCGATACCATCTGTCTTGCCTGAGCACGGCTAATCGCAAAGCCCATTCGATAAATCGTATTGTCTAAACGCTGCTCCATTAAAGAAATCATATTATCACCGGTAACACCCGTCATTCTTGACGCTTTTTTGAATAAATTTCTAAATTGGCGTTCGGAGATACCGTAAGCAAATCTGAATTTTTGCTTTTCTTGTAACTGTTCACCGTAAACGGAAGTCTTACCCCGTTTTCTTGCACCGCGTTCTTTTCCGGGACCGCTTGGTTTGCGATCCAAAAGTTTATCATATTTAGGATTCCCGTAAATATTCAAACCGAGCCGCCGAACTGTTTTTCCCTTAGGCTGTCTAGTCGCCATCTTTCACCTCTTAATAATAAAATTATAGAACAAATCTACTATAACTTGTGTACTTTGTCAAGTAATAGGCAGATTTACAATTGATGCGCCCGACACGATTCGAACGTGCGACCTGCGGATTCGAAGTCCGATGCTCTA
>CALINC010000048.1 GCA_938045195.1 uncultured Treponema sp. | reverse complement strand
GAAAAAATATTTTTCGGAAACTGATGTTTCCTCCAAAATATTTTTAGGGAAGCGGATAAACAGTTCGGCGCAAATGGCGCCTCTCTGTTTATCTAGCGTGTTTTGCCCGCAGGGCAAACACCGTATATCGTATGCACTTTTTTCCAAAAAGTGCTTGAAAAAATATTTTTCGGAAACTGATGTTTCCTCCAAAATATTTTTAGGGAAGCGGCAATTTATGAATAAAACGGAAAAAGAAATCTATCTTGCAGGCGGCTGTTTTTGGGGCGTTGAAGGCTATTTTCGCCAAATATTGGGCGTAAAAGAAACGGATACAGGATATGCAAACGGTAAAACCGATAGCACGACCTACAAAACAGTCAAAGAAACGGACCATGCCGAAACGGTAAAAATTATTTACAATCCGAATATTGTAAGTTTAACTGAATTACTTGCCCGGTATTTTAAAATCATCGACCCTTTTTCGGTAAATAAACAGGGAAATGATGAAGGCAGACAATATAGAACAGGAATTTATTACACAGATAATTCCGATGCCGAAGAAATTCGCCAATTTGTTAAATTCATGGAAAAAAAATATTCCAAAACTCTTGCCGTCGAAACAGGACCATTGCGTAATTTTATCCTTGCGGAAGATTATCATCAAGACTACCTTGAAAAAAATCCGGGAGGCTACTGTCATATCAATTTAAATCTTGCAAATGAACCGCTGTATGACGAAAGCCGATTTACGGTACCCTCAAAATCAGAGTTAAAGAAAAAATTGACAGATGAGCAATACCGCGTTACACAAGAAAAAGCAACGGAACGCTCTTTTTCCAACAGCTATTACAAATTAAATGATAAAGGAATTTATGTAGATATTGTAACGGGAAAACCTCTCTTTTCCTCAGCTGACAAATATGACGCAGGCTGCGGCTGGCCGAGTTTTACAAAACCTATTACTACAGACGCTTTGCAATATCTTACCGACAAGAGCCTTGGAATGGAGCGCACTGAAGTAATTTCTAAAAAAGGCAATTCTCATTTGGGACATGTTTTTGAAGACGGTCCGCAGGATAAAGGCGGCTTACGGTATTGTATAAACGGAGCTGCTCTTAAATTTATTCCGTATAACGAAATGGAAGCCTTAGGCTATGAAGATTATATGCCTTACGTAAAATAAGGTACTAATTTTATACGGAAATATCTAATTTCCCAGTCCGTATAATAATCGGTTTTTCTTCAAGTAAACTTATAATGGTTGAAGAAGCTCCGCATAAGATGCCGCCGTCAACTATTAAAGCTGTCTTATCTTCAAATTCGCGTTTTATCGCTTCTATTTCAGTTAAAACCGGAAAGCCGGAATAATTTACACTCGTAGAGTAAATCGGCTGCCCCGTTTTCTTTATTACACTTCTTAACCACTCATCATCGGGGCAGCGGAAAGCAAGAGATTCTGCGCTTTTTTTTTCTTTGACAATAAGCGTAAGGGGTGCCGGCCACAATTTAAATAAAAAATCGGGAATCGGTGTGTCGGTATACTTAAAAATATCCGACGGTTCCGAAATCAATGAAATAAGCTCTTTAGTATTTTCTCTCCGTTTGATTTCAAAAATTCTTTGTTTTGAATCCGGAACAATACCCGAAAAACCATAAACCGTATCGGTAGGAAGAATTACAATTTCACCTTTTTTTAAAAATAAAGAAGCAACAACGTTTGAATTAGTTCCGTTTTTTTGAATAACCATTTCTTTTTACCAAAAACATTTCAAAAATAACCGCAAAAAGCCCAAACGAAAGTGCAATAGTTTTACAAACATAATCGGAAAGAAAATGAGGTTCAATCAGGTTTAATGCTGTTCCGGGACTAATGGTTTTATCAAAACAGGAATTAAAATTGACCAGCTTTATAATTCCTTCATCTTCATAAATATAGCCTAATTCATGAGCATAAATAGCAATCGTTTCGGGATTATATGTTAAATTCCGTATCTTACCGTCAAGTTCAGCGGAAATTCCATTTAAAGAATCAACATGTTCTACAAGAGCATCTCTTTGAGTTTTCATAAATTGGGCGGAATAAATTCCCTTTGCTCCGAAAACAAGCGTTAAAGCACTGTATACAAAAACGGTAATAAATATCGGAACTACGATTCTAAAATATATTTTCATACCACAAATTATATAACGGCATTTTTATATTTTTCTTGAATTTTTTTTAAAAGTATGTATAATATTATTATGCTTAACTTAGGTTCTTTACAATTTCAGCCGATATATAGTATAATAATTTAAGCAGGCAGGAGATACGCATGGCAGCAGAATTCAACAATCAAGAAGAACCGAACGATACGGTTTTTCCGGTAAACTTTAAAGAAAATTCAAACCTTGATATGTACGGGGTTTGGATAAAAAAAACACCTGAAGCAAAAACCGCTGCTCCGGTTTCGCCCGATGATAGTGCTTTAGATGATAATGTTGTAAGTGATGATGAAGAAATAAATTTTGATGAACATGATATTATTGACTTAAATGAACTTGAAGATGATGGTATACGTATTGCGGATACTGCGGAACATAATAAAACCTCATACGGGCAGTCAAATGAAATTGTAGAATTTGACAATATCGACGGTCTTGCTTCTATGGCAGGTATTACCGGCTTTGACACAAGCGGTAGCGTCGAAGAAATTATCAAAGATACGGCGAAAGAAGAAACGCTTGATTCTTTACCGGAATTTCAATCCGGTATGGACGATAATAAGGAGAAAGATACGGATATGGATATTAATGAATTTGAAACTCTTGATTTGGAAGATTTTTTAAGCGAAGATGTTTCTTCGGCACCGGAAGCAGCAGACTCTTCACAAAAAGATACACCCGTAGAAGATACACAAATTGAAGAAACTTCTTTTGATTCTATTACAAATAAACAAGAATCCGAACCCGATGAAATAGAACCTATAGAAGAGCTTAACATAACAGAAAATGTTTCAGCCCCCGTTTCGGATAATTTGGACGTAATAGAAGAAACTTCCGAATTCGATGATTTGCTTAACGAACTTGAAGAAACTCAAACAGCACCTGCCGATGCCGAGAATACTTTAACAAATTCGGAAAATGATATTGATATAGCCGTTACAATAGACGAAGAATCGGACATTTCTTCTCTCGCAGGAAAAACAATGAGCGGAAATGAAGATTTGGAAGACATAGCAATTTTTACCGAAAAGCCCAAACAGGAACAAGCGGTAAAACAAGATATTTCTACAAAAAACAAAGACGAGTTAGTAATAGAAAGTACTGTAATAGAAGCAGGCAATATTGATAAAATAAAAGAAGAAAACCAAAGAATCTTACACGAATCGGAACATAACACAGACAATCCGGATACCGCTAAAGATAATAATGACATTGATGCGTTTGATTCTATGCTTGACGACCTAATGGGTACTTCCAGTCCGGAACCGGTACAAGAGGAAAAAAAAGAAGATGTGTTCTTCGATGATGTTGAAGCCGTCAAAAACGACTTATTCGATGATGTCCCTGCCGAAATAGACGATACATCGGCTGCAATAGACGATACACCTGCCGAAATATCGGAAGCTGCTACAACGGCAGAATCGGCAGCTCCTAAAGCTGAGCAAACAAGTGCCCCTGTTTTCCAAAACGACAGAGCAACGGAAATCCTTTTGCAAATTGCCGGCGAATTGTCAAGTATAAAAACCCAACTTTCAACATTAAAAGAAGAAATAGCTGCAGCAAAAATTCAGACCGGTAGTAATATCGATGCTGCAAACAATGGGATAACATCGGCTATACCGGGTAAAATGACGGAAAAAGAAGGCAACGGCTTTTTTACGGATGATGACGGTGATGAAACAATTGCTCTTACCGGCGATGAACTAAACAATATTTTGATTACTGCCGACTTTACCGAAGAAAATGCAAAAGATGAATTGGAAGAGACAATGGAAAGCCCCGCCGTTCCGACTTTTGAAGATGAAACTCTGCCCAATGATATTGAAACCGGACATATAAACTCAATATCTGAAGATTTAAGTTATTTGGAACAAGACGATGAGATTTTTACAAAAGACGAGGAAAATACCGAAGACTATATAGATATGCCTGATTTTTCAAATGAACAAATGGAAGAACCCAATTTTGAGAACTTTGATTTAACTATCAAAGAATTGGAATTACCTGACGGGCAAAGTATCCATTTAGGAGATGCGGAAGAAACATTCGATACGGAAGGCTCTCTCGATGCTGCAGCAATATCCGATACGGATATTGCTGATATTTCGGAAGAAACTTTTGACGCGAATAAACCGGCAGCGGATGAAACTGAAACACTCGATACCATTGATTTTATCTCCGAAGAACCGGAAGACGCAAGTAATGATGATTTTGAAATCCCTGAAGAACTCATAATAGATGAAACATCTGAGGAAAAGACGCTTTCGGCAGAAGACCTCAATGAAACAATCGAAGATATTTCGCATCTGCAATTTGATACTTCGGTGGCAGAAGAATATAAACAGGAGATTACACCTGTAGAAGACGATACGGCAGCAGAAGAAAGCCCGATGGAAGAAAGCATTGCAGAAGAACATATAACAGCAGAACCCGCCGCAGAAGAGGCAGCTATAAAACCAGAACCGGCGCAAAAACAAGGACTCTCGGAAAAAGCCGAAACAGTCCTTTCCAAAAATGCCGAAAATAAGGTTCTTCCGATTCATTTAAAAGACGAAATAAAATCGGTTTTAACATATATGGATCAACTTTTAGAAAGTTTGCCGGAAGATAAAATTGAAGAATTTGCAAAATCGGAATATTTTGATACATATAAACGTTTATTTGAAGAATTGGGGATTTCCTAATGGGATTAAGACATTTGGCTGAAGCCTTTTATGAAAAAAAACAGCTTCAGCCCGCTTTAAATAATGATTCAAGTTCAAAAATGGAGAACGTTCCGCTCTTTTTTAGAGCCGAAGAAAGTTTGAAGAATTTTCTTTTTTTAGTAGGAATTGAAAAAGGCGGATTTCTCATAAAAAATAACGAAAACTTTTATGAACTTTGTTTTGCTTCCGGCTTTGATATTACAACATTCCACAGATGTGTAATTCCTGCGAGTACTCTACAGCCTCTTATAAGCAGCCCCTTAACGGAATGGACGGTATTAACAAGCGGAAATTTTAGGGTATTGCGTAATTTTTTTTCTTCGCAAGAATATATAAGCATAACCGATATGTTCTTATTCCCAATTGACGGAGATAACGTTTTTTTATTTTTAGTAAAATCGCAAAAAGACAGTTCACGGGAAATGCCGTGTTTTTTAAACTCAAATTCGCAAGAAATCAATTGTGCTTTACAAAATTTTATTACCGGTTATTCGGAATTCAAAACAGTTTTTGAGGCGGCGCGTCCAGTATATCCGTTTCAATTCGGAGAAAACGCAATTCTATTAAAAATAGAGTCTGCATTAAAGGCTAAAAATTTTGCAGGACTTATCAATTTTTCTTTTGAAGAACTTTTTCCGGACAGTATAAAACTGCAACATGATGTTTCAGTTTTACGAATGTATTATTCTATGGTAAATAAAATTTTACAAATTATAGGCAAATCAAATATTTCCGTTTTAAAAACAAATCGGCAAATATATATTTGTTTGTTTTCAGCGCAAAAACTGCCGGAAGACATGTATATAGGCAAAATAAAATCCGTCATATCCGCAATATACGGGAAAGAATTTTGCAATAAACTTATCATCAATTACGCGGGTTCTTCACAAGATATTAAAAAAATAACGGACTTTTTACAACTTGATGCAGATGTTAAAACAAGTTAAACTGCATTCGGCATATAATCCTCAAAAAGAAGCCGAACGGTTTTGTGCGGCGATACACGGTAATCCGAAGATAATTGTAATTACCGAACCCGGAGAATCCTATATTGCCCCTATTTTACGCTTTCAATTTCCTGCTGCAAAAATAATTGCAATTAGGTATACCGATACGTATTTTTTGCAATCTGATATTTTGTGGGACGCAGTTTGGCGTCCTGTTCACGGTAATTTGGATTTTTTCCTAATACATAATATCCCCGATGAATTTCTCTGTGTTTCAGTTTTTTTACCATGGAAGCCTGCCGAACTAATCTGGAAAAAAACTGCCGATTTCGTATGGAAAACAATAGCGGCTTCTCTCAAGATTATTCAAAGTGTAATAGCAACAAGGAATTTTTTCGGACAACGGTGGTTTAAAAATATTACAGATAATTTTTTATTTGCAGAAAATCCTGTTAATTTTGAATTTAAAAATACCGATTCCGTTTTTGCAGCATCCGGCGGAAGTCTTGAAATTTTGTTAAAACGCCATAAAACCTTTTTAAATAAACGGTTTATTTTAGCGGCATCCTCTGCAATGCCCGCCCTAATTGAGTACGGAATTTCCCCTACCCTTTGTTTATCCACAGACGGAGGCTTTTGGGCAGCGGGACACTTACGGCGCATACCTGAACATATTCCCGTATGTTTTCCGCCTGAAGCAAAAATTCCTTATGCCGTCTTAAAAAAAAATCCCTGCGTTTTTCTCAGCTATAATTCTTTACCCGAAACATTATTTTTTAGCGATTTTAAAATTATACCGAAAAAGGCAGTACGCAACGGGACGGTATCCGGAACGGGAGTAGACTTACTGCTTGATTATACAAAAGGAAATATTTATGCTGCAGGGCTTGATTTGGAAGGTGCTAAGGGATTTCCGCATGCTCAACCCCATGAAAGTTTAAAATCGAAAGAAACTTTATTTTCAAAATTGAATCCGGTTTCACAATTTGCCGCCGTTTCAAATTTTGATGCGAGGTCTTTAGAGGTTTATGCAAAGTGGTTTTCTCAAATACCTATGCAAAGAGCTTGCCGTATTTTCCGATTGGGGAATAAGGGGCGGGATATAGAAAATATTAAACGCATTTCTTTTGAACTGTTTAACGAAACGGCAGAACAGAATAGTCCATTACCGTTAATACATTGTTTACCTAAAAAAAGCAAACTCGACAAGAAAATTATACTCTATGAATTTTATAAAAATATTCAAAAAAAACTTGATTCGGGTTTATTTTTAACCGAGATAAAAAACGGGATAAAATATTTAAATCAAAAAAAAATTGAAAACGAATTGGCGACTCTCATATCATTTCAATCATATATTAAATACATAAAAGATGAAAAAACAAAAAACGCCGCTGAAACTGAAAAAAAATTAAAAGATGAATTACAAGCATTTATAAATTTACAAATAAAAAGGTTAAAAAATGATTGATAAAAACTTTTACGAAAAAAATATAAATGTTTTAAAAATCCGCTTTCCGCACATTGCAAAAAAAATAGAAAATGCCGATTGTTCGCATAATTATATCAATATTCAATATTCAAAAACAGGTATACCGCTCCCCTGTTTTAAAAACGGAAATATACTGCATTCAAAATATAATCCTAAAAAGGAAGCCGAAAGACTTTTTTCTAAAAATGAAGCCTTTGTTTTATTTTGCGGTTTCGGTGCAGGGATACACATACGGTATTTTTTAAATAATTTTAAAGACAATTATTGTGCGGTTTCGGAATCGAATTTACCGGATTTAAAAAGCCTTTTACAGCAAATGGATTTTACGGATATTTTTTTAAATTCAAAATTTACGCTTTTACCCTGCCTTGATGAAAATGAATTTGAGAATGAATTGATTCAAACATACATACCCGTATTGCACGGAAATTTTGAAGTAAAATTCCTACGTCCTTGGGAAAATTATTATGAAGATTTTTTACCCCGCTTCTCGGAAAAAATACAAAATGCTTTAACAAAAATAAAAAACGACACTGCAACACAGGCAAGTTTCGGCAAAATATGGATGCGCAATATATTATTGAATTTAAAAACAGCTTCAAAAATCTCTCCCGAATTGCCGAAAACGGATACATCAAAAACGGCATATATTTTAGGAGCAGGGCCTTCCCTTGAATACACGTTTGATGAAATAAAACAAAAACGAGAATGCTTTGTTTTATTCGCAGCAGATACGGCTTTTCAAGTTTTAACCGCTCAAAACATAATACCCGATTTTTTTATCAGCATAGATCCGCAAACAGTTTCATATTCCCATTGCTTTAGACCCTTTAATACACATACAACCGGAATTTTCGATTTATGTGCAAATCCGCTTACCGTCCGCAATTTTTTGCAAAATGGAAACGAATTTTTTTTCACTACAGGAGGACACCCGTTTACGCAATATGCCGCAGCTTTTTCGCCATTTCCCTATTGCGATACTTCAACAGGCACTGTGGCTGGAGCAGCAAAATATGCGGCACTTGCGCTTAAATTTAAAACTTTAAAATTCGGGGGATTGGACTTTGCTTATACGAACGGCAAGGCTTATTCACGGGGAACATATTTATCAAAACACTTTTTTAAGTCTGCATATAAAAATTCTCCCGCCGAAACAAAATTTTGTGAACTGATGTTTAGAACAAATACCCAAAAAAAAATTGAATCGGGGAAAATTACATATAAAACAGAATTATTAGACAGCTATTCGGCTTCTTTTAATTTAAAAAAAGACGTTTCCGAATGGCATAATGCAGATTTTAAAAATTTCCCCTATGCGGATTTTATTTTTAAGTTAAAACAAGATTCAAAGAAAAATAATAAAAATCTTAAAACGGCATTTCTGCCCTATCTTACATTTAAATCAAAAATGGTATATACTAAAAAAGATAATTTTTTAAATTTAGAACTTGCATTATCGGATATTCTGGAGTATACTATAAAATGATGAACAAAAAAAATAAAAATTTCCCCCGCTATACGGGTATTTATGCCGTAATAGCGTTGCTGATAATAATAGGAACTGTAGGCAGATTTCTGTATGGAATTCTAAGCGAAGCCGATAAAGGAACTATAACCGCAAAAACAACCTTTTCATATTTTGCAAAGTATTTAATTTCCGCTTCGGAAAAAGAGGAATTTGCAGAAAAAGCATACAGAGAAAAAGCGGAAAAACTTGCTGCAGCATTGGAACTAAAAGGTTTTGTTATTTCGGATTCGGAAGAGCGCATTTTACTTTCATGGTCTAAAGATAAGGAAACGGTTTCGCGAAATGAATCCGAAAAGATTTTAATGAAATCCGATTCTTTTTTTGTAAAAAATTTTACGGCTGAAATAAACGTAAAAACAAAACAAAACCCTACGAAAGCGGTTACGATTAATGCTGCAGTACCGACTTTAAATGGCGAGACAATTTATATTCTTGCCAGAAATTGTTTTTTTGTTATATTTGCAGTTTTGCTTTTAACACTGATTATAATCTTAACGCAAAGCCTCTTTTTTTCGGGAGAGAGAATTTATGCGGATATACCAATACATACGGACGGCAATTTAAAAAATGAAAAATTTGAAAAAACGGAAAATACGGCACCTTTCGCAAGTTCCACTGAAAACAATCTTCAAATTGCTCCGCTTTACGGAGCTGACGGCTTCGATGAAAATGCAGATAAAATTCAAAAGCAAGAATATACGCTTGAAGATCTAAATGATTTAGCTATTACAAAAAAATTCCCGTATGAAGAGCATTCCGGTGAAGTTGTAGACACAGTGGAAACGATAGAACCTGCCGAACCTGAAGAATTACGCGAGGATTTTACAAATAATTCAGACGAACACGCTGCAAACGCAATTCCCGCTTACAGCAATAATGTTGACGGGCAAACAATATTAAATCTCAATCTTGAAGATAATCTCATTGAAGAAAAAATATCAATAACTGAATATTCGCAAATTACAGGACTTCCGATTCAAAAAGAGTTAAATAAGGTTTTGGAAGCAGAATTGAAAAATGCAGCAGCAGCAGAAAAGGAATCGGCATTTTCAATAATAAAACTAAAAGATTTTACGATAGAAAGTTTGATAGCTCAAAAAATTGCAGAGATGCTTATCGGGTTGATTAAATTACGGGATATGATTTTTGAATTTGAAGATGACGGTTTTGCCGTAATTCTTCAGGATACCGACTTAGATCAAGGTATGAAAAAATGTGAAGAAATATATAACGGTATCAAAAATATTTTGGACAGTTATAATATTTCGGAACCTGTGATGATCGGTCTTACAACAAGGTCAGGGCGTTTAGTATCAGCAGAACGGATGATAGAAGAAGCGTCAGCAGCGGTAACAAGGGCGATTAGCGGCAATAACGATCCGATTGTCGCTTTCCGTGTCAATACCGAAAAATATAGAAAATTTATTGCAGAAACGGCTTAAAAAAGAGTACTTATTTTAGACAATGCAAATAGCTTTGTCTAAAAACGCTGCAAGTTTGCATAAAGCAAACGCCGCTTCATTGTATGCTAAAGCATATACTTCAGCATGTGCTTCAACTTGACTTTTCCGTTAATTTAATGTATTGTTCAACCACAATGATTACAATAAGCAATTTAAGTTTAAAATTCGGCGATAAGCCTCTTTTCAAAGATGTTAATTTAAAGTTTACAAAAGGTAACTGTTATGGAATTATCGGCGCAAACGGTGCCGGCAAATCCACATTTTTAAAAATTCTCTCAAGGGAATTGGAACACGATTCGGGCGAATTCAATATTACACCCGGCGAACGTATGGCGGTTCTCAGACAAGACCACTTTGCTTTTGATGAGTACTCCGTAAAGGATACGGTTTTTATGGGCTATCCGCTTTTATATTCCGTTATGAAAGAACGGGAAGCGATATATGCAAAGCCCGATTTTTCGGAAGAAGACGGAATAAGAGCTTCGGAACTCGAAAGTGAGTTTGCTGACCTAAACGGCTGGGAAGCGGAAAATCAAATAGAACAAATCCTTTCCGGCTTAGGTCTTGAGGAAAATTATCATGACAGAATGATGAACGAACTGGACGAGGGGCAAAAGGTGAGAGTTTTGCTTGCACAAGCAATCTTCGGCATGCCGGATATTCTTCTTTTGGACGAACCCACCAACGGTTTGGACTTAGAATCGATAACATGGCTTGAAGAATTTTTAATAAATTTTCCGAATATAATAATCGTCGTCTCGCATGACCGTCATTTTTTAAATGCAATATGCACTCATATCTGCGACATAGATTACGGAAAGATAAGGCTATACTCCGGAAACTACGATTTTTGGTATCAGATGAGCCAGATAATGCAGCGGCAAGCAAAAGACCAGCAAAAAAAACGTGAAGAAAAAATGAAAGATTTGCGTGAATTTATTTTGCGGTTTGCTTCAAATGCGGCAAAAAGCAGACAGGCAACAAGCCGAAAAAAAGTATATGATAAACTGGCTCTTGAAGAAATCGAAGTTACTACCAGAAAATTTCCGTATATACATTTTAAACCGAACAGAGAAATAGGCAACAATGTTGTTAAAGTGGAAAAACTTTTTTATAAAACCCAAGATACCGAAAAAGAAAAAGGCTTACAACTTTTAAACGATTTTTCATTGACGGTAAATAGAACCGATAAAATAGCCTTTGTCGGACAAGAGCATAATTCAAAATCGGCATTATTTGATATTCTGACAGGAAAAATAACTGCGGATTCAGGGGATGTATATTGGGGTCAAACCGTTTCTTATTCATATTTGAGTAAAGACAATTCGGCATATTTTGAAAATGATTTAAACATCACGGACTGGTTAAAGCAATATTCACCCGATCAGGACGACGCGTATGTACGCGGCTTTTTGGGAAGAATGCTGTTTTCAGGCGATGAATCGTTAAAACCGGTAAAAGTGCTATCGGGAGGGGAAAGGGTGCGCTGTATGTTAAGTAAACTTATGCTCTCAGGTGCCAATGTCCTTATTTTAGATGAACCTACCAATCATCTTGACCTTGAAGCCATCACCAGTTTAAACGAAGCACTTACGGTTTTTCCGGGCGTTATTCTTTTTAACTCGCACGACCACGAATTTATTTCTTCAATTGCAAATAGAATTGTAGAAATAACACCTAATGGCATAATCGACCGCATGATGAATTTTGAAGACTATATCAACGATGAACACGTAAAAGAAATACGTACCGAAATGTACGGCGGAAGTTCAAAAAAGATTCAGATTTAATACAATGCACCCAGTATTCTTCAACATCGACAGGACTAAAACGCTGCCAGCTTTAAAAGCCGGCAGCACCGAAAGTCAGAGTATTGGATACCTCGAAAAACTCGGTTAGATTTTTATAAGTTCTCAATTAGTTAAGCTTTTTGTGACAAAACCAAAAGTCATACCCCTCATATTCTTTTAGCCGTTTGTCAGCCTCTTCCTTACTCTTAGGCGGAGGTACAATAACCCTATCCCCGATAAGTTTATTATTAGGCCAATCGGCAGGTATTGCCACACCGTTTGCATCTGAAATTTGAAGTATCTTAACGGCACGTAAAATTTCCTGCATATTTCGCCCTACTTCTTGCGGGTAATACAAAATAAGCCTTACGATTCCGGCAGGGTCAACGATAAAAACGGCACGCACGGTATTTGTGCCTTTTCCGGGATGGATAATTCCTATTTTATCGGCAACAGCATCATTTGCCGCAATAACCGGAAATTTAATTTCAATGCCTAAATTAGCCTTAATCCATTCAATCCACTTTAAGTGACTTTGAAGCTGGTCAACCGACAATCCTATCAATTTAACACCAAGTTTTTCAAATTCCGAAAACATTGATTGAAATGCTGCAAATTCAGTGGTGCAAACCGGTGTAAAATCGGCAGGATGACTAAAAAGTACAAACCAAGAGCCTTTTAAATCTCCAGGAAGATTCATAGTTCCTTGTGTGGTAGTAACCGTTAATTCAGGAAACGCATCGCCTAACAAGAGGCTATTCAATTTTATTTGTTCCATAAAAAACTCCTTACTATAAAGTTAACCTATTTTAGCATAATTGTCAAATGGTAAAAACGGTGCGGTCATTTTTACGTGCTAAAATAGTGCCGCTTCTATGAAGGATAATACGGCAGACATTGTCCGCTATGAAAACAAAATTCTTTCGGGATGTCTTAAGGCGCTTCAAACAGACTCGGTTGCGGCAGCCTTTCCGTTTATTTTCATTATGCTATTTGTATGCGTCAGCATAATAACGGCATTTAAAAAAATATAGGAAAGCTCTAAAAGCAAGCCGTACCTTTAGTTTTCAAGATACGGCTTGCTTTTCTGCTATTGAATTAACAAAATGTATCCTCCTACACAACGAGGTGAACAGGAACCCTCCATGGACCTCATTATTTTAAATTTTTATATAAAATATAGTATTGACATTTTTTCTTTTTTGCTATATCATAGCCTCGGCAGATTGAGGGACATCGAAAACTTCGGCTTTTCGAGATTTTTCATAAGTTTTATATATCCAAGAGAACCGGTGAATAACTCGTTATCAGCTTTGCTGCCGAGCATCTGGAAAAATCTAACACGTTTTTTAAATATGCTCAATTTTAACATATTTACGGGCAATAGCGCAGTTGGTTAGCGTACAAGTCTGGGGGACTTGGGGTCCCCGGTTCAAATCCGGGTTGCCCGAATTATTTTATTACTTATATCTATATCCGTTTACTCACGTAAAATCCAATCGGAGCTGTTTTACGGTTTTAAAACTAATCTAAAATATCAAGTAAAGGTAAAATATGAGATATTGACACCTATATCACTTTAATTGTATAATTTATTGATAATTTATTTCTGCTAAGTTTAGTAGAAAAGGAGAATTTTATGGAACAATTTTTACAAAGTCTTACGAATTTCGTTGCATGGCTGAATGGAATTGTATGGGGGCCTTATTTTTTAATTCCGCTTTTATGCGGAACGGGTCTGTTTTTTACAATCAGACTTGGCGGAGTTCAAGTTACAAAATTCGGTATGGGCTGGAAGCGCTTATTCGGTAATTTTTCACTTAAGGGAGAAAAAGCCGGAAAACACGGTATGAGTTCTTTCCAAGCAGTTGCAACGGCAATTGCTGCGCAGGTCGGAACGGGAAACCTTGTAGGTGCAATGACGGCTCTTATTATGGGAGGACCCGGCGCAATCTTTTGGATGTGGCTTGCAGCCTTTGCAGGTATGGCAACAAACTTTGCCGAAGCCTGTATCGCTCAAGTGTATAAAACACAAGATGCTTCAGGACAAACGGTCGGCGGACCTGCTTATTATATTTCTCAAGGTTTAGGAAATACCGGATTTGCAAAATTCCTTGCAGGTTTTTTTGCCGTTGCAATTATTCTTGCTTTAGGTTTTATGGGAAATATGGTTCAAGCAAACTCAATTTCGGATGCCTTTAATAATGCTTTTAATGTTCCGACATGGATTACGGGAATTATACTTGCAGCAATTGCAGGTATCATTTTCTTAGGCGGAGTTAAACGAATTGCTTCGGTTACCGAAAAAGTCGTACCGATTATGGCTATCGTATATGTTATAGTAGGGCTTATCGTTATAATTCTAAATGCAAAAAATATTCCGGAAATGTTTGCAGTTATTTTCAAAGGAGCTTTTAATCCTAGAGCAGTTTGGGGCGGTGCGCTAGGTTTCGGAATCGGAAGGGCAGCACGCTATGGGATTGCACGAGGTTTATTTTCAAATGAAGCAGGTATGGGTTCTACTCCGCATGCTCACGCAGTTGCAAAAGTAAACCATCCGGTAGAACAAGGCGTTTTAGGTATTGTTGCAGTATTCATCGATACCTTTATTGTTCTCAATATTACCGTATTTACTGTTTTAAGCGCAGATATTATCACGTTTGAAAAAGGTGAAGCAACTATGAAAGGTATCAAGCTTGTTCAAACAGCCTTTGCTCAGCATTTACCCGGAAGTAATGTCGGAACGATTTTTATTGCATTTTGTCTGCTTTTCTTTGCCTTTTCCACGATTATCGGTTGGTACTATTTCGGTGAAACGAATATTCGCTACCTTTTTGGAACAAAGGGGTTAATTCCGTATCAGCTTTTAGTTGTTGCTTTCGTTTTCTTAGGCAGCTTATTAAAGATAGATTTAGTTTGGGAATTGTCTGACCTGTTTAACGGAATTATGGTTATACCAAACCTTATTGCCTTGCTCATTCTAAGCGGAACGGTTGCCAAATTATTAAAGGATTACAATAAAGGGCTGCCTTTTGATGCAAGCAAATATCAAAAATAAAACAATAAATTTTTGGGGCAGTGTCTGTACTGCCCTATTTTTACAATAAGGCTGATTTTATGAATATGAATTTACAAGCAAAAAAACTTATCATAACTAATAATCCTAAAGTTAAAAATTTTTACAATGACGATAAGGGCGGATTTAAACTTAAATATGAATTAAAGTTTGTAAATTCGCGTGATGAAGTTTTTATTCAAGTGCGGGATTTAATTCATAATAATTGGCACCTTTTAAATCATGCAATGGCAGGGAATATACCGTTGCATAAACACCCATATAGAAGTATGGCGTTACAGCAGTATGAAAATCTTGATACGGAATCATTGCTGCTTTGGGAAGCGGCAATGGAACGAGTAAAGCGCGGTAAAGTGCCGCTCTACCCTGCCGATATTTTAGACGATTTTCAAGAATTGGATTTTACGCTTTTTATGGGCAATCTTAAAATTTAATTTTATAAGACAAGTTTTTCGTAAGTCTTTACATATCATTGACTGTCATTAACTTACAAAAAACATCGCAAGTAAACTTAAGGTAAACCTCTAAAAACTTCAGTTTTTAGAGGTTTACCTACAATAATTTGGAAGAGGAACAATGAATATTAAAAAAAATATTATTATTTGTACGGTTTTTATTTTCGGGATATATGTTGCAGCGGAAAGTTCCGCACAAAATAAATTATTGCTTGAATATGAAGCGGTTTATAACAAAGTAAAATATTCAAAGCAATGCGGATTTTGCTATGACGGTATAAACAGAATCCCCGAAAGTAAAACCGAGGGAACTGAACATTCTTTTTTTGTTGAAGAAGAAAATATTTATTTGAAAGTAATAAATACTATAACAAAAGAAACTTATTTTACCCGCTGTTTTGATATACAAGAACTACAGGGAACACTTGCAATCAATGAATCATTTAAACTTAAACCGCAAATTACCGTTGACGGTCATTGGAATTTTTCAAAAATGGGAAAAAATCTTAATATAACGGTTTGTAATGACACCACCTGCAGGAATATTGAAATTCCATTATTTGAAATAACGGCAAAACCGGAAAAAGTTATTGACGGAATATTTTTCAGGTTTAAAGAAAACTCTGCAAAAAAACCGGCTTCAATTCATATCAGTCTTAATGCAAAAGCATTACCTGCAATAAATATTAAAGAAGAACAAGCTGCTATGAAAACTATTTTAAAAAAAATGGAAAAATATTTTACAGCGTCACAAATAAAAGAAAAAGAAGATGCATTTAATAAACTCATAAAGACAATGCAGTAAATGGAATGCGGATTATGCGGGCAACTAGAGCTATCATTCATTTGGATAATTTACAATATAATATTAAACAAATAAAGAAAAAACTTAAAACAAGAACGCAAATTTGTTTGCCCGTAAAGGCGGACGCTTACGGACACGGAGCAGTAAGAGTTGCCGTCGCAGCCATTCGTGCAGGCGTTTCGTACCTTGCAGTTGCCTCTATACCGGAAGCTGTGGAACTGCGCGAGGCAGGAATTATAGCACCGATAATTTCACTGAGTCTTCCGGTTCCCGGAGAAATTCCCCAACTGTTAAACTATAATATTCAGCCTTTGGTAATTGATGAAGAATTTATAAACGGTCTCAATCGGGCTGCACTAATGGTAAATAAAAAGGCGGGCGTTCATCTTAAAATAGATACCGGAATGACGCGCATAGGTTGTACACCGGCTGAAGCGGTAAAACTTGCAATGCAGATAAACCGTGCTGAGGGGCTCTGCTTAAAAGGAGTATGTACGCATTTTGCAGTTTCCGATTCCATCAAAGAAGAAAATATTATCTACACAAAAAAACAGCTTGCACTTTTTAAAAAAGCCGTTTCGGAAATTAAAAAGACCGGACTTGATACGGGGCTAGTCCATGCGGCTAACTCAGGGGCGGTTTTGCAATATCCCGAAGCGCATTTTGATATGGTGCGGCCGGGTATTTTAGCATACGGTTATCCGCCATCCGACGATCTATCTACATTGATAGATTTAAAACCTGTTATGGAACTTGTAACGCAAGTTGTACTAATTAAGAAAATTGAAAAAGGCACAACAGTTTCTTATGATCGCCGTTGGACTGCGGAATACGATACATATATTGCAACACTTCCGATAGGGTATGCCGACGGTTTAATCCGTTCTCTCTCACCGGGTCTCTGCGTAAGAATAGGCAAAGAATTTTTCCCAATAGTCGGCAGAATCTGTATGGATCAATGTTTAATAGATTTAGGCGCGACGCCGTGGGTACAGCGGTGGGATGAGGTTTGCATTTTCGGTGCTTCTTCCGAAAAAATAAAAAATAATTCCGCCTGTACATTGGCACAAATAGCCGGAACAATTCCGTATGAACTTACTTGCGGCATAAACAAAAGAGTGCCGCGCCTTTTTATCGACGAAACAATTCAATAGAAAAATGGGAAAAAAATGTATGATTGTAGAGCGGGCTGAAGTTTTAGGATATTGTATGGGAGTGCGGAAAGCGGTAGATGCCGTTTGGAGAGCGTCGTGCGGAAAAAGCAAAGTCTTCACTTTTGGACCGCTGATTCATAATCCACAAGCTCTCGCTCTACTTATACAAAAAGGGATAGCCCCGATTGATCCTGAACAATTTTCAGGAGAAGAAAATTTTTCCGGAGCGAAAATAGTAATACGCGCACATGGAATTTCCCCTGCCGAAAAAGATAAAATAAAAAAAACAGGAGCAGAAATAATTGATGCTACTTGCCCGCGTGTGCTTTCAAGTCAGAAAAGGGCAAAAAAATATGCAAAAGATTTTCTTGTAATTTTGGCCGGAGACAAAAATCATGGGGAGCTTATCGGTATAATGGGTTATGTCCTTTCAAAAAAAGGCGCGCAGTGTGTTATTGTACAAAATGCAAAAGAAGCCGAACATATTTTACTACCCGCTTCTGTAGAAAAATCCGGAAGTGCTGTTTTAATTGCACAAACAACCATAAAAAAAAGCGAATACGATATAATTGCCGAAGCATTACAAAAACGGCTTCCTAATTTAATTGTACTTAATACGATATGCCCCGCAGCATCAGAAAGGCAGGAAGCCTTAAAAAAACTTGCAAATAAAACGGAAGCACTTTTGGTAATCGGCGGAAAAAATTCGGCAAACACAAAACGGCTTTTGCAAACAGCTTTAGAATTAAAAAAACCTGCATGGCTTATTGAAAATGCTTGCGAGATTCCAAATGAGATTTATGCGTATCATTCAGTGGGACTTACCGCAGGGGCATCAACACCCGGTTTTATCATTGATGAAGTAGAAAAAGCCTTAGTCAAACAATCCGGCAGTTGTTAAAACTTAAATTGTATAGAGGCACCTATAACAATTAAAAACGGTATTCAACGCCCAGCTGTACAAAGTGATTATTTTTCCATGCGGAAAATTCGCTTTTTTTATCTTTTGCGTAAATATATGCTGCCATACCTTCAACATAAAGTTCGTCTTTTATTTTGTATTTTATACGCGGCATTATAACGGTATCATTATGTTCAATTCCCCAAATAACAGTAATTGAATCGGTAAGCGTATCATTCAGCCATGAATCTGAAATATTTACAATAATCTTATTGTTTGTAGATTTTTGTGCAGTATTCCAATCCATATCAAAACCGTTCTTGTCATTATTTTGTTTTACATTTTTAAAACCTAAAATACAAGAGCCGATATTTTGAATATTTACATTGATATTATTCAAAGGAATATCGACATCAAAACCCAAAACATATTGAATACTATTATTATGAACGGCAGGATTAGTCCCCTTAAAATCATACGTCATATAATATGCAAACTCGGTTCTAAAATTAAACCGAGAAATTGCAGTGCCTAAATCAATACCGAAAATATGCACCGGATCATAATAAATCCAGTTTTTTATGCTTTTTGCAGTAACCGCATGTGTAAGTAATTTTTGAAAATCGACGGAAGGAGTTTTATAATGACCATAATAATATTGCGCCCCCATATCCACGCTTTTTACTGAACCGGTAAGTCTTAGTCCGTATTGTCCGTATTTTATTTTAGTCATATCGGGAAGAAAAGAATTCATTCCTATTTTCATAAAGGGTTCCATCGAAAGACCGTCCATTTTATTTGCAGCGTCTTTTAATTTATTTGAAAATTCCGTTCTCAAAAAATCAGTATATCTTTTCGATTCGTCTTGAGCAATTTTTTGTATTTTTTCCGGCGTAATAATTTCAGTAATATTAACTTCAACAGTTTTATCGTTAAGTGCATTAAGCATGGCTTTTACGATAAACTGTTCAAGAACGGAAAACTTATTTGCTATTTCATTTATTTCTGAGTCTGATAATTTAGGCAGTTTTACATCAACTTTGCCCGAAGCCGGCATAGATTGTGTTAAAGTATTTTCGATTGTCTCCTGAATTTTTTCCTTCAGTTTTTCATATAAAATATCGTCATTAAAATTCTTATTCAGAAAAACATCTTTAGCCCGTTTTTTTATTGTTTTTATTTGTTCAGGTTCCCAAGGACCTTTTAGTGCAAGCCTGTCAGGAGTCATAGATGGCGACCATGCAGCTTCAAGCCGTAAAGGTATGGGAGCGTTATATGCAAAGTGAAGCATCGGTTCTCCGATACGCCGGTCAATATATGACGGTATTGTAAAATCGGTAAAATCGTTTGCATTAAATACATCTAAAACATGCAGCATATCTCCCTTACCCCAAACAATTTTCATTTTACCTGCCGATAAAACAAAATTGCCTAAATATACCCGCATAGTAAGTTCATTTAAAACATCAAGCGGATATTCCGAAATTGTGTGCATATTCACGCGCAGGTCAGATTCCAGTTCGGTTTTTGAAGCACTGTATTTTAAATTAAACCCAAAGACGGGAGATGTATTTACTTGCTGCAATTCCTTGTGAGGCCAAAACCGCACATTTAGTAATCCGAAACCGCTCGCTTCTAACGGTGAAGATTTTTCGGAAGCAGTGCTTGTCTCTCCAATTTCTTCATCATCAAAAAATGAATCTTGGGAATACAGAGGAAATATTTGCAGATATACCATTATAAGACAAAAAGCACAAATACGATACGGATATATTTTGGATAGTTTTTCCGGTGTTGAATATTTCATAATTTAAAACTCCTTTTTAATGTCATCCTATATGAGAAATTAAAAAGCGGTTGCCGATTGCAATATATTTACAATCGGCAATTTACAAATTACATCCTCCCCGTATTTAAGAAATTTTGAGTAAAGATTTTATCATCTATCGGTTTATCAATTTCCAATTTTAGAATTTCTACGGATGTTGTATGATTGGTCTGTACATTTTTTAAAAAACCTTTAGTTGGTATCCAATACTCGCCCTTTTGCTCAAGTTTTTCAATTACCAATTCTTTTAACAAAGCATTTTTTTTATCATACATTTCAGCTTTAATGGGAATATATGTATTTTTATCTATGTATGAAATTTTTTTTGAATATTGGCTGTCTTTAGGATCAACCGAAACCGATTCTATTTTCCAACAATCATATCCGTTTATTTTTTCTTCACCCAATAAGGTGTGAGTATCTTGATCAATTTTACGGGTTTCAATGTCGTTATATGTTGCATCGGTGCCGACAAAACCTTTTGAACCTTCAGCACCGGCTATTCTGCGGACGGTGCGCAAGGACGGCAAATAAATCCACTTATCATTTGCACGGTCTTTGTTTACAATTTGTAAAAATCTTGTATCCTTTAATCTTGCAGGAGATTTAAAAACAATCATAACAGCTCCGGTTTTATCACCCGGATCTTTTGCCCACTCTTCAATTTTTCTTTCTTCTTTTTCACCTTTTGCATTCGTTAACACCATTGATAATGCGCTGTGTGTAAACTTAGGACGTTTTACATCAAGTGATTTTTGAATAATGCTTTTTCCGTCTTCGGCAAAAATAAAATTTACAAAAAATGCCGCCATTAAAATCGGCATAACCGCTTTTTTAACTAATGTTCTTTTCATACATTCCTCCATAAAAAAACATTTTTTCCCGCAGTTTTGTGAAAGCAAAACTGCATACAATAACCGACGTTTGCTGCAAGGCAAAGTCGACAGATAAACAGCGAGGCAGTATTTCTGCCGAACTGTTTATCTCATCTCCTTATAAAAAAACTTTTTGCAGGAAACATCAGTTTCCAAAAAAAGTTTTTTCCCGCAGTTTGTTTACAAACTGCATACAATAACCGATGTTTGCCGAAAGGCAAACTCGACGGATAAACAGTGAGGCAGTATTTCTGCCGAACTGTTTATCTTATCTCCCTATAAAACAATACCGGATTTATGTTTTTTTGTCATAAACTTCGGCTTAAAAATATTTAATACAACAGGCAGTATCGTTAATGCCGCGGTAGAGCCGGTGAACATGACAACCGCTACTAAAAATCCTACAAACCTGAGCACTACAAATTTTGAAAAACACATAACTAAAAAACCGCAGCCTACGGCAAAAGCATTTGCCGCAATACCTTTTCCTGAATTACGGAGTGTATTTAAAGTTACCTGCGTTAAGTTACTGTTGTTTATTCTTTCATGGTAATAGTTATTCATAAAATGAACGGTGTAATCTATCCCTATGCCGATTGCAATGGCTGCAACCAAACTTGTTACCATATCAAGATTAATTCCAGTTAAACTCATAATTCCAAAATTAAGAAGAATTGAAACACCGAGCGGTATGGAGCCTATTAAACCTGCAATAACAGAGCGGTAGAAAACCGATAGAATACAAAAGACTATCGTAACAGCCAATATTAAACTTGTGATTTGGCTTGATATTATCATCGAAGTCATTTGAACTTCCAATTCACCCAAACCTGCCGCTTCCAAAGTATATTCTTTCGGGAAATGTTTTTCGGAAAAACGCAAGGCATCATCTATAACTTCTTTTATTTTCCCCGTATCATGAGAGCGCATAATTACCTGCATTCTGGATTTTCTCGGCTCTAAATTTTCATCTAAAAGGGCATCGAGAGAACCCGAATATAAAAGCAAATATTGTGAAATAATATTTTTTAATTCTTCTTTTTCGCTTACGGGATACTTTGAAATATCATAGGGTATTTCATTATAAGCGGCACCTTTATAATTAAGTTCTTTTTTTAAAGCCTCTAAAAATTCTTTTACCGTAAAATTACCGTCTGTAACAGAAGCATAAGCCGAGATAAAAAGCTCAACGGTTTCATCACTTGTTAATTGACGGTTTTTATATTGTGCAAATAAGTCAGCTTTCTCCGATATATATTCATCCGGTTCTTCTATTTCTTCATCATCAAAAAAACTATCGATGTTTTCGGAAGATTTATTTTCGACAGTATTGTTTCCACTAGTATTGTCTTCATTAAAGACACCTGCATGCATAACTTGATTCATTCTTTTAATAAATTCCGTAATCGATAAAATAGTTCCTATTTCAGGATGTTTTGATTTTAAAAAAATTTCAAGGTTATCCATTTGTTTTAGAATTTCAGGATTACATATATCGCCTTTTTCTTTTCCCGATACAACAAAACTAAAACCTGTAGTACCTACATAATGTTCATCTATATGAGTTACGTCTTTTCTAATTTGAGAATGTTTCGGGAAGTATTCTAAAAAAGCGGACTCAATATTTAAATTGGTTATACCCCAAATTGATACGGAAATTATTATCAACAGCATAACGATAAAAGCAGGCTGTCTGCGGTTAAAGTAATAATATATTTTATCCAATAAATTTTCATTCTTTACTATTCCTAATGAAGAAAGACCTGCCTGCATTTTTTCTGCCATTGAGTTAATTCTTTTTTGTTGTTTTTGAATTGACTTTAACGGCTTTAACATAAGTATCGACGGAATAAAAACAAAAGCCAAAAAAAGTGAAATTATAATTCCCAATGCACTGAAAATTGCAAAAGATTTTAAAGGTCTAATAGGACTTGTTATTGTAGAAACAAAACCGGCGATTGTCGTAATACCTGCCAGCAGTACCGGTGATTTTGCACTTTTAACGGTTTCGACAATTAAGTCTTGATGCCGGCGTATACTTGTAATTAACGGTTCTTTTTCCAAACGCTGATAATAATAATTTATAATATGAATACCGTATGCCGAACCGACTGCAATTAAAAGAACGGGTAAGCAGCTTGAAACTATGGTAAGCGGTTCATGCACTATCGTCATTATGCCGATAGTCCAAATAGTGCTTATTAAGACGGCAATTAACGGAAGCAGCATCCCTTCAAAATTTTTAAATGACAAAAATAAGCATATTAACACAACAATAGAAATAAGCGGAATTAAATTCCGTAAGTCCGCATACATAAAGCGTTTTGCATATTCACCGAGTACAGGGTCTCCTGCAATCCGATATATTAAACCGGAACCGTCAATATTTTTTTCTAAGATTTCAACGGTTTGATTATATAACAGCCCCGCTTCATCAGGAGTTGTTTTAGAATTTAAAGTAAGCACTATTTGTACTCCCTTAAAATCCGAAGAAATTATGTTGCCGATATATGCCGTATCCCATTCTAAAATTCTCCGTTTAACTTCCCTGATTTCTTTATCCGTTCCGCAAAAATTTTCGTCAATTAATTTCCCTGTAGAAAGGACACCGTTGTCATCAGTTACAAATTCGATATTTGCTATTGATTTTACGTTTACAACATTATCAAGAGAGGAACATGCATCGGTAATTTTTTTTATGATTTCATAATTCGCTTTATTAAGAATAGAATCTTCCGAAGTTTCTAACACTACATCCATTATGTATTGATCTCCGAACTCTTCGGTTAGCCGGTTAAATTTTTTGTACGAATTATGGCTTTTAGGAAAAAAATTGCGTAATTCATTATCCATTATGATATTCGGCAGCATACATGCAAAGATAGCGGTAACCGATACAATAAATATCAAACAAATATAAGGCCACTTTGTTTTACTCATACATTTACTCATCATCAGAACTTTATGGTGGTTATACCACCATTTTCTCCCTTAATATAACAAAAATATGAATAAAAGTCAATAATAATGTTGTGATAAATATATTTTTTATTGTGCGGTTTAATACCCTGTTGCTGCGCAACGTACGCTCTGTGCCGGGGTATGTTGATTTGTTAAAAAATAATTATCTCTTCCCTTTCTTCGCAATAATATGCTATAGTGATGTAAGGAGTTTTATTCTTATGGAAAAGTTTTTTAAACTTAAAGAGCATAACACAACAATGCGTACGGAAGTAATTGCCGGTATTACAACATTCTTGGCAATGGCTTATATTTTAGCTGTCAATCCCGGAATATTAAGTCAAGCCGGTTTAAACAGCAAAGCGGTTTTTACGGCAACGGCTTTGTCGGCTGCTATAGCAACATTAGCAATGGCTTTTTTAGCCAACTTGCCTGTTGCACTTGCATCGGGTATGGGCTTAAACGCTTTTTTTACTTACAGTGTCGTTATGAATATGGGGTTTTCTCCGGCTTCGGCTTTAACAGTGGTTTTTTTAGAGGGTGTTTTATTTATTCTTCTTTCGCTTATAAATGTGCGGGAAGCAATTATTAAATCGATTCCTGCTAATTTAAAAAAAGCCGTCGCCGCAGGTATAGGAATATTTATTACTTTTATTGCACTCCAGAATTCGGGCATAATTGTAGACAATCCTGCAACACTTGTAGGCTTAGGTTCTTTTAATTACGGTTCCCCTGCCCTCCTTGCGTTAATAGGTTTAGTTATTACTTCAGGCTTATTTATTTTAAAAATTCCCGGAGCAATTTTAATAGGAATTCTTATTACGACAGTCATAGGAATTCCGATGCATATAACCGCTCCTTTAAACGGCTGGGCATCATGGTCACCCATAAGTTTACCTGCTGCACCGTCAGTATTCAATTTTAACTTTTCGGGGATTTTGTCGTTTAAATTCTTTGTAGTATTTATTTCGTTCTTGTTTGTAGATATTTTTGATACTGTAGGAACCCTTTTGGGCGTTGCAAGTCAAGCAAATTTAATTGACAAGAATGGAAATGTGCCGAAGTTAAAACAGGCTTTATTGGCTGACGCAATAGGAACAGTAGCCGGAGCCGCTTTGGGAACGTCTACCGTTACAAGTTATGTAGAAAGTACGGCAGGTGTTGCGGCAGGAGGAAAAACAGGTCTTACCTCTTTAACAACCGCTGTAATGTTTTTAATTGCACTATTATTTTCTCCCGTATTTTTATTGATTCCATCGGCAGCAACGGCACCGGCGCTCATTATTGTAGGCTGCTTAATGATGACCCAAGCAGGTGAAATAAATTATAAAGATCCATCGGAAGGTATTCCTGCATTTTTAACAATAGTAATGATGCCCTTTTCTTATAGCATTGCCGAAGGGATAGTTTTCGGTGTTATTTTTTATGTCATTTTAAAATGTATCTGCAAAAAATTTAAAGATATTCCTGCGGTAACATGGATATTGTTTGTTATTTTTATTGCAAGATATGCCGTTAAAATTTTTCAATTAGGATAACCGATACCATTTAAATGCTTTCCGAAGACTTTGCTGCTCTTTGGAAAGCAGAACTATCGGCTGCGAAAGATTAACAGACAAAACTTATAAACATTTCTACTTCGGTTATTTTTCGGTATATCTATACCACCTTAAAAAATTATGATATAATGCGGGTACTATACTTTAGGAGCAAGAGTATGAGATGGAAAAATAAAAAAATCCCTGAAGGCGAGTTTATGGAAATGAGGGAAGAAATCCTTAAAACTTGGCCTACGGGAAAGGATGTCGATTTAAAAGAATCTATCGACTATTTAAAGAAAATCCCGCCGGAAAAAAACTTTGCAATAAAACTTGAAGAAGCCGATAAGGCGGGCATTACTACAGCCCAACCCCGTGCGGGCGTTCCCCTATTGGACGAACACATTAAACTTTTACAGTTTTTGCAGGATGAAGGCGGGGCGGACTTTTTGCCGAGTACGATTGATGCGTATACGAGACAAAACAGATACGAAGAAGGAGAAGCCGGTATAGAGGCTTCAAAAAAAGCAGGACGCTCTTTAATGAATGGATTTCCTGCAGTAAACTGGGGTGTCGGTCCCTGCCGCCAAGTTTTAGAATCGGTAAACCTGCCGCTTCAAGCTAGGCACGGTACACCCGATGCGCGTCTTCTTTCAGAGATTATCCATGCCGGCGGCTACACCTCGAATGAAGGAGGCGGCATAAGCTACAACGTACCTTATGCAAAAGCGGTTTCAATCGAACACAGTATTATGTGCTGGCAATATGCCGATAGACTGGTAGGCTTTTATGAAGAAAACGGAGTTCATCTTAACAGGGAGCCGTTTGGACCTTTAACCGGCACACTCGTTCCGCCATCCGTTGCCATTGCAGTCGGTGTAATTGAAGCCCTGCTTGCTGCCGAACAAGGCGTAAAAAGTATAACGGTAGGTTACGGTATGTGCGGAAATATGACACAAGACGTTGCAGCCGTTATCTCACTTAGAGAACTTACAAAAGAATATATGAAAACCTACGGGTATAACGATACTTGTATAACTACGGTTTTCCATCAATGGATGGGCGGTTTCCCTGCGGATGAATCTCGCGCTTACGGGCTTATCTCACTCGGAAGCACAATTGCGGCACTTTCCGGTGCTACAAAAGTTATCGTAAAAACCCCGCACGAAGCGTTTGGTATTCCTACAAAAGAAGCCAATGCGGGCGGTATAAAAGCAACCAAAATGGTTTTAAACCTGTTAAAAGGACAACGCTATCCCGACGCAAAGGTTTTAAGCGATGAAGTTTCACTGATTAAAGCCGAAACAAAGTGTATTATGGATAAGGTTTACGAAATAGGCGGCGGAGATTTAGTTGCCGGAACCATCAAGGCTTTTGAAGCAGGCGTTATCGATATTCCTTTTGCACCGTCGCAATACAATGCAGGAAAAGTAATTCCTGCACGCGATAACGAAGGATTTATCCGATACTTAATGCCGGGCAATTTACCATTTACAAAAGACATTCTTGACTTTAATCGCTCACGGCTTGAAGAACGTGGAAAAGCGGACAATCGAGCCGTCGATTTTCAAATGTCGGTCGATGACGTATACGCAGTAAGTTCCGGCGTACTAGTAGGAAGACCGGGTAAAAGATAAATATTTCTTAGTGAGGGAAGATACCATGTCAGACCGGATTTTCTTCCCTCACCCTGCTTTTTCTAATACTTTTATCGCCTGCATTCGTTCATTCATATTATAAGTATACACAATTATTACACATTCCGTCAAGATTAAGCTTATTTTCTCACTAAATTCCAAAATTTTAATAAACTTATCCTCATATCATGGTAACTGCACCAGAAATAAACTAAACTTATAAGAAGCCGATACTTTAAACCGGGTGGTATACAAATGGAAATCAACAACCCCGACGCAGAGCGTACGTTGCACAGCAACAGGGTATTAAACCCTCTGCACGAATAAAAGAAGGCTTATTTTAGACAATGCAGTTGGCATTGTCTAAAAACGTTGTCGACTTTGCCTTGCAGGCAAACGGCGCTTATTGTATGCCGTTTCTCACTAGCGTTGCGAAACGGCGGAATTCGACAGCCTCGAAATCTGAAGATTTCTACGGTTGTCGAATTTTAAAGAAGGCTTATTTTCGACAATGCAGGCGGCACTGTCGAAAAACGCTGTCGAGTTTGCCTTGCGGCAAACGTCGCCTTATTGTATGCCGTTTCTCATTTCATTGCGAAACGGCGGAAATTCATCAATCCTCGACTTTTAATAAAGTCTGCGGTTGATGAATTTATAGGAAGCATTATCACAAATAAATGACTTTAGACGGGAACACGGTAAAAAACATGCACCGGTGATATACTACTATATATGTTTCATCGGCTTTATATGCGGCCTTGCGGATTTATAGAAGACATAGTCTTTCGGGCAGAATATCAAATTGACCGATTGAGAAAATTTTACAACTTTTGTGATGCGGTTGCCATGTCAGGGCATATAAAATTTTATATTGTCAATTTACCATGTGATTTACAAAAGGCTTATTTCTTGTTAATATGTAAATATGCATTTACACACTTTTTAGGAAGGGTCAATATGAATTTAGAAAATGCTAATAAAGTTGAATCAAGTTTTTTATTCGTAGCACTATTTCCTGCTGGAATAATTTTTATTTATTTGTTGTATCTTTTATCATATGTTTTTGTCGAATATGATACATTTATGATATTCCGATTTTTAAGCAGTAAGCATTACTCTCTGCTTGTTCTGCTTTTATTTTCATACATAGCTAGTATGTTTATACATGGTATCCGTTATGTCGGTTTTATGTGGTATGAAACGTTCTATGACAAAAAAATAAAAAACATGGGAACAAATATATTATTTTGGCTTTTTCGGAAAGGAACGGTTGTTGAAGAATGTTTAACCCAATATAAAAATGACAGTTGTTCGTATGAATGGATAAATGAAGCAAAGAAACAAAACCTATCGGGAGCTGAGACAGTAAAAAAAATGTGGCAGCTGGCTGCCCGTATCAATAAAGGGCAATATATTTACCAATTTTATTTTTATAGCGAAATATTTCAATGCTGCTATACGGTTTTTATATTCATGTGCTTATTGCAAAGTTTTCCCATCCTGTATCTTCTCATACATAAAAAAATCAATGCAACTATTTTCAATCTTGTTTTGCGTCCTGTTTTTCTTTTTATAGCTCTTATCAGCAGGAGTATTGCAATCGCATTTGCCCGCAGGTTTCTCTTTGATATAGAAAATAAAAGAAAAATAACAAATTAATGAATATTTTATAAAACACAAAATATGTCCATATAAATTTACAAAAAAAATTAAAAAACTTACACTTTTTACAATAGTCTGGTTTAATTTCAGTTAGGCTCCATCATTGACATATCCAGTACTTTAAAGTATCATAAACGAAAGAATTTATATTAAGGATTTTTTATGAAAACAACAATCAAACTAAACGGTATTGTAAAAGCTGCCGTGATAACAGCTCTTTTGGTTATTTGTATCGGCTGCCAATCTTTTTCCGGTTCGGACAAAGTCATTAAAGGAAACGGAAAGATAGAAACTAAATCATTCCCTGAAAGCGATTTTAATGCTGTTTGCATCAAGGGCGGTTGGACTGCCGATATAAGGTATAGCGAAACCTTTTCCATTCAAATTGAAACGGATGAAAATATTTTCCCCTATTTGGATGTATCCCTTACAGGTACCACTCTTAACATCGGTTTTAAGTCTGGATACAGATACGGCATATCACCGACTCGCCGTAAAGTCTTTATCACAATGCCTGCTTTAATAAAGTTGCAGACAGTCGGTTCACTTACCAGTACCATTTCATCATTCAATATGCCTAAAGATTCAATGTCGATAGATATCGCAGGCAGCGGTAATATTACTGCACGCGATATTACGGTAAACACTCTAAAAGTGGACGTATCCGGCTCAGCCGATTTTTCCGCAACAGGAAAAGCCGAAAATATGATAGCGGACATCTCCGGTTCAGGGGATATAAAAACAACCGGTTTGGAAACCGAAAAAGCCGATATTTCAATTTCAGGCTCCGGTTCTGCAAAAGTATGGGTTACCGGGCATTTAAAAGCCGATATCAGCGGCTCCGGTTCTATCCGTTATAAAGGCGAACCTGCAACTGAAATAAAAATCTCAGGCAGCGGCAGCATATCTTCTCTTTAAAAAGTTATGAAGGATTTTATATAGGATGAAAGAAAATCAAGAACATCTCCCTGTTATGGGAGTAGGGCCGGTGTGTATTGCAATTATGATTGCGTTTACTGCTGCAGGGATTGCGCTTGTCAAATTCAATATGCTTGTAAGCGGCAATGTTACCGGCGGTCTCATCGCAGTTCTTTTTGTAATTGCCGGAATCTTGTGTATTGCAGGCGGGGTTATCTTGTGGTACGCTGCGGTATTCGGTGCCAAGATCGACATCAAGATAAAATCTAACCGGCTTGAAACCGGCGGCGTGTATGCCCTCGTGCGTAACCCCATTTATTCGGCTTTTTTGTTTATCTGTATCGGTGCGCTGCTATTCTGCCGTAATTGGTATGTATTGATTTTGCCTCCGCTTTTTTGGGCATACCTTACCGTGTTTATGAAGCTCACTGAAGAAAAATGGCTTTTAGAACGCTTCGGCGAGGAATATAAAGCTTATAGTAAACGGGTCAACCGCTTTATTCCGTGGAAAAAGAATAAGTAATCTTGCCGGCGAGACTATGAACATACAGGATTTTTGGAATGCTGTGTTAAAACAGGATAAGGAGCGTTTGCGTACCTTTTTTGCAGATTCGGCATATATCAACTGGCATTGTACCAATGAACACTTCACAGCGGAAGAATACATACGGGTAAACTGTGAATATCCGGAGACATGGGACGGTACAATCGAAAGGGTAGAACAAATCGGAGACCTTATCATCACAGCAGTCAACGTATACAGTGCCGATAAGACAAGTTCTTTTCACGTAGTGTCGTTTATAAAAATAGAAGACTGTAAAATTATTTCGATGGATGAATATTGGGGAGATGACGGAGAACCTCCTCAATGGAGACTGGAGAAAAAACTTGGTAGAAAAATACATAGCCAATTGGTAACGGATAATTTTTAATTGGTAATTAAAGTAGCCTACGTACGGTATGCGGTAATTACACATTAAACATTACAAATTATCAATTGATATAAGGGATGTTTATTTATGAGAAGAGTAGACAGGGCAGTAACGGATAATCGGCAAATACAATCAATTATCGAAAAAGCAAAGATTGTACATATCGGTATGATCGATAATGACCTGCCGTATGTAGTGCAATCAGGCAGAGCTAAGGTTTAATGATGTGTGAAGAGTGTTATGTAAACGAAAATAGAATTACTCCGCTGCTTAATCCCGTAGATTGTTTGGAGTACCATACACAATATATCTGCGGAACGTGCGGGCGGTGTATTTGTATTGAGCGTGATCCTCAACGGGGTTTGCAAAGGTGGAATTTCCCGTTTAAATCATTGGAAATTGCAAAACTCTATTTGCGGACAGCGGATTATACGGAAAAAAAGCCCTGCGGTATCTATGAAATAGAAAATAGCAAGGGAAAAAAATCATATAAAATATTTGCATCTTATGATGATGTGCTGATATTTTTGAAGAAAAATAAAGATAAAAAATGTAAACAAAATGCGCCTCTTTTTACTGTTGGAGAATATAAAGAATATCCGCATACGCAAATACGCATGTTGACTTCTGCCGAAGTAAGACAATATATGAGTGAACGTTAACTAAATTTTATGAGAGGTAATGACCTTGAATGAGCATATAAGCGGGTTACCGGCAGAGATTTTGAGGAGTTTGAATTGTCGGAGGAATAGGTGAGAATTGGTAATCAGAGTCGTTTGCGTAAGGTAATTACACATTGCAAATTACCAATTGATAAAGGGAGGAAGTTTTGTGGGCGATGAAGTAAAATTATTTGAAGGAAATAAAATACGATCGGTTTGGGATAACGAAAAAGAAGAGTGGTATTTTAGTGTTGTAGATGTTGTCGGCGCTTTGACAGGCAGCCCTAATCCGCGAGATTACTGGTACCGTGTTAAAAAGCGTATGTCGGAAGAAGAAAAGACTGAACTGTCGACATTTTGTCGACAGTTGAAATTAAGGGCGCCCGATGGGAAAATGAGAGAAACAGATGCAGCCGATATGCAGGGCATATTCCGTATCATACAATCGATTCCATCGCCTAAGGCTGAGCCGTTCAAGATGTGGCTTGCCGAAGTGGGAAAAGAACGCATTGACGAAATTATAGACCCTGAACTGACAATCGACCGCGCCTTGGAGACCTATCTGAAAAAGGGCTATACCCGGGAATGGATAAATCAACGGTTGCAAGCTATTCAGGTACGAAAAGAGCTGACCGATGCGTGGCAAGATCATGGTGTACGAGAAGGTAAAGAATACGCCATTTTGACGAATGAAATTTCCAAAGCATGGAGCGGGATGACCGTTCGGCAGTATAAAGATTTAAAAAAGCTCAAAAAAGAAAATTTACGGGATAATATGTCAACGTTGGAGCTGGTACTCAATATGCTCGCCGAAGCGACTGTCACCGAATTAACTAATACCGCAGATCCCCAAGGTTTTGCAGAAAACAAAAAAGTAGCACAACGGGGCGGAAGCATTGCAGGACACGCACGAAAAGAAATCGAAGCGGAAACCGGTAAATCGGTCGTCAGCCCGAAAAATGCAATCGATTTTGCAAAACTGATTGACGGCGTAGCAAAAGCCATACCGGAAAGTGAGGAAAAGTAATCGGTAATTGCACATTACAAATTATCAATTGATATAAGGGATGTTTATTTATGAGAAGAGTAGACAGGGCAGTAACGGATAATCGGCAAATACAATCAATTATCGAAAAAGCAAAGGTTGTACATATCGGTATGATCGATAATGACCTGCCGTATGTAGTGCCGATGCAGTACGGTTTTATATTTAACGAAGGCAAATTGACTTTATATGTGCATTGCGCAAAAAAAGGGCGGAAGCTGAATATTATCAACAAGAATCCGCACGTTTTTATCGAGCTTGAAACGGAAGCTGTGATTATTTCCGGAGGAGAAGTTCCTTGTGAGTACGGATCGGAATATGCAAGCGTTATGGGAGACGGCACAGCTATTTTTGTTGAAGATGTAAAAGAAAAAATTTTAGGCTTGCAGCTGCTGATGAAAACACAGACAGGCATAGATTTTGAAATAACCGAACCGATGACAAAACAGGTTACTGTTTTACGCATCGATGTTCCATGTGTAACAGCAAAAAGTAGAGCTAAGGCTTAATGAGAGGTAATGACTTTGAATGAGCATATAAGAAATCCTTATACCAAAAACGGAAAAACTTTATTGTATGCCGTTTCTCTCTTTGTTGCGAAACGGCAAAAATTCATCAATCCTCGAAAATTGATATTTTCTGCGGTTGATGAATTTATAGGAATTTTCCATTATAACACAAAATGATAAGCATGTTAATTTTTTATGGGAGTTTAGTGATGAAAAAATATGCTGTAAAAATATTTTCTTTACTTTTTTTTACGATATTTGGTTGCAACTTATCGGCAGAAAATAACTCAACTTCAGTTTCGGAGCGTCTTTCTTTAATTCTTACAAATTTTCCTAAAGAAATTGTAAAAAAAATAAACAATAACCGCAATCAATTTTTAGCAGAATTAAATGACGTTATTTTATCCTCCAAAAAAAATAATCTTTTAATTTTAACCGATAAAAATCATTTGCTTGATAAAACATATAAACCGAAAGATATTATAAAACTTTCGGAATATAAAAATCGTGCATATGCCTTAGATAGGCTTAATATCGAAATAGCAAAATGCGCGGAAGCACCGCTTCAAGAAATGGCTGAATCCGCACTTAAAGACGGCATAAAAATTATCGTCAGTTCCGGTTACAGGCCGTATGACTATCAGGTTGATTTATTCGACAATTATATAAAACGGTATGGTGAAAAAGAAGCAAAAAAATTTTCAGCCCCGCCGGGCGCAAGTCAGCACCAGCTCGGAACGGCAATAGATTTCGGGACAATAAATAATGCATATTCAAATACTCCGGCAGGGAAATGGCTTGAAAAAAATGCATGGAAGTACGGATGGTCGCTTTCATATCCTAAAGATTATGAAGAAATAACAGGCTATATTTGGGAATGTTGGCATTACCGATACATAGGAAAAAAGGCTTGCGCATTTCAACAAAAATGGTTTAACGGAATTCAACAATATACATTGGAATTCATCCATTATTGGCAAAAAAACGAATAGACGTTTCTCGGTATTATATATTAAGTTTTTTTCAAATTTTCCGAAACTCTAAAAGATAAGGAAGCATTAAGTAATGTGTTAAAATGCTTTAGCTCTTAAAAATATACAAGGAGAAACGGTTAAAATATAAAATGAAAAAACTTTTTTTATTTTTTCTTTTGCCGGTTGCGGCGGCTTGTGCTGTTTTTGCCGAAATCGATGAATATATGTATGGTCAGCTTGTGGAAACAATTTCACGGGTAGAAGAACCTAAAATTGAAGGCAGATATATAATTTTTACCGCCTCGGCAAATAGGCATGCAGGTATTGCATTTGCTCATGAAGATTATAAAAATATTTACTCTTTTAAAAAATTATTGCGGTCAAATTTTGAAGAAGAAACAGAAAAACCTATTTTCTTCTATATATTTTCCATTCCTGAAGGCGTAAGCGAGATTAAATATAGGCTTGTGCTTGACGGTTTGTGGTCGCAAGACCCAGTAAATAGCTCCGGCGTTTTTGACTATGTTTACGGAATGAGTGTTTCAGTTGTAAAGGTTCCGTTTTATAAAGAATATAGGACAATTCCCGAAGAGAATAATCTTGTACGGTTTACGTATATCGGCGAAGCAAAACAAAAAATAAAACTTGCAGGAAATTTTAATAATTGGGATCCTTTTATGTATGAACTTGAAGAAGTTTCTCCGGGCAGATACGAGTTAGCACTGAACCTTCCGCGAGGAACTTGGTTTTATGCGTATTTTTCCGGAAGTACTCAAATTCCTGATGTTACAAATAAAAATTATGTATACACTGCCGACGGGCGCAGAGCTTCGGTAATTACGGTTCATTGAATGTAATTGATATTTTATTATAAAGGAAAATTATGCACGAATATGTTATTACAGGCGGGTTTCCCGTCAAAGGAACAATAAAAGCAAGCGGTAATAAGAACGCTGCACTTCCATGTATCGCTGCAGCTCTTCTCTCAGATGAACCCGTTATCTTAAAAAACATACCTGAAATAGAAGATGTTTTTGTCATGCTGGAAATTTTTGAAGCACTTGGAGGAAAAACAGAAAAACTCGAAAAGAATGTTTTTAAATTGCAAATGAAAGAAGTTAAGTCAAGTGAAATTCCCGTAAACTTGGCTGCAAAAATCCGTGCGTCAATTTTATTTGCAGGGCCTCTTCTTGCAAGGACAGGAAAAGCGGTTCTTCCGCCTCCCGGCGGCGATATAATAGGGCGGCGGCGTCTTGATACTCACTTTTTGGCTTTAACCGAACTTGGCGCACGCGTCGAAACTGAGCATAATTTTTCGTTCATCACTCATAAACTAAAAGGCGAAGATATATTTTTAGATGAAGCATCTGTTACTGCCACAGAAAATGCGGTGATGGCGGCAAGTCTTGCAGAGGGCACTACAATTATTACAAATGCCGCAAGCGAACCGCATGTACAGGAACTCTGTCTTATGCTTAATAAAATGGGTGCAAAAATTTCAGGGGTCGGTTCCAATATTCTCACTATTGAGGGTGTAAAAAAACTGGGAGGAACGGAACATAAAATAGGACCCGATTATATGGAAATAGGATCTTTTATAGGACTTGCCGCAGTTACACGAGGGCAACTCATTATTACCGATATTGAACCGAAAGATATGCGCCCTCTAAAAGTTGCTTTCGGAAAACTTGGAATAGGCTGGAAACTTGACGGAACAACACTGACTGTTCCCGACCAACAGAGAATGCAGGTAAATTGCGATTTGGGCGGAATGATTCCCAAAATTGATGACGCACCGTGGCCCGGTTTTCCGCCGGACTTAACCAGCATTATGACTGTAATTGCAACCCAAGTTGAGGGTACTGTTTTAATTCACGAAAAAATGTTTGAATCAAGAATGTTTTTTGTAGATAAACTTATCGGAATGGGGGCAAGAATTACGCTATGCGACCCGCACAGAGCAGTCATTTCAGGTCCCAGCATTTTGCGGGGAAGCGACCTTGTTTCTCCCGATGTACGTGCC
The DNA here is from genome assembly GCA_938045195.1 of uncultured Treponema sp. Classification (GTDB taxonomy): domain Bacteria; phylum Spirochaetota; class Spirochaetia; order Treponematales; family Treponemataceae; genus Treponema_B. Next base: position 2,929 of record CALINC010000048.1, on the reverse strand, counting down.
GGAATGGCTATGGTTCTTGCTGCTTGTTGCGCACGCGGCGAAAGCATTATACGAAATGTGTATCAAATAGAACGCGGCTATGAACATCTTGTCGAAAGGCTTCAGTCAATCGGTGTAAAGATTGCACTTAGGAAACAATAGAAATATTCCGATAATCCATAGTGTTTGAAAGTTTAGACGCATTATAGCAGGCGGCAAGTATCAGCCGCATAAAATTGCTAACCGATTGACTTTTTTTTAAATAATAGCGATATTTAAATTATGTCGGAATCTAAAACAAAAGAAATTGTGCCTATTGAGCAGTTAATGCCCCAAAAATTGAATTTAATTTCCCTTGCAGGAAGACCTATATTTCCCGGTATTTTTACACCTTTTTTGGTTAATTCTCCGGAAGATGTAAAAACAATAGAAGATGCCTACAGTAACGATGGATTTATAGGGCTTTGTCTTTTAAAAAATGAAACGGATACTTCTGCGATTAATAATTTACATACAATCGGCTGCGCTGCGAAAATTGTGCGTAAAATCAACTTGCCGGACGGAGGCTTAAATGTTTTTATTGCAACTCAAAAGCGTTTTAAAATTAGAAAAACCGTAAATGCAGAAAATCCTATTGTTGCCGTCGTTCAGTATCTTGATGAAAAAATAGAAGATAGCCCCGAAGTCGAAGCACTCACGCGCGCTTTAATCAGTGAGATGAAAACGCTATCGGAAAATAATCCGCTTTTTTCGGAAGAAATGCGGCTCAATATGGTGAATATAAACCATCCGGGTCGTATTGCAGATTTTATCGCAAGCATTTTGAACATACCTCGTGACGAACAGCAAAAACTACTGGAAACGCTTGATGTAAAAAAACGAATGGAAGATGTTTTTGTTTACATAAAAAAAGAACAAGATTTACTACAGCTTCAGCGTAAAATTCAAAAAGATTTGGATTTGCGTATCGAAAAAAATCAGCGTGAATATTTTTTAAATGAAGAACTAAAAGCAATTAAAAGCGAGCTTGGGCTTACCACCGATCCTAAAGTAAAAGAAGAAGAAAATTATGAAAAACTAATAAAAGAATTCGACTTTAAGGGAGAAGTAAAAGAAGCCGTCGATTCGGAATTTGAAAAATTCAAAATGCTTGAACAATATTCTTCCGAGTATATTGTTACCCGCAATTATCTTGAAACAATTTTCGGATTACCTTGGAAAAACTCACCCAGTGAAGATTACGATATAGAAAAAGCCGAAAAAATTTTAAATAAAGAACATTATGGTCTTGATGACGTAAAAACGCGCATTTTGGAATATCTTGCAGTACGAAAACTAAAACATGACACTAAAGGTTCTATCATACTTTTGGTTGGACCTCCCGGTGTAGGTAAAACCAGCGTGGGTATGTCGATAGCGCATGCAATGAATAAACCTTTCTTTCGGTTTTCGGTAGGCGGAATGCGCGACGAAGCCGAAATTAAAGGACACCGCAGAACATATATCGGTGCAATGCCCGGTAAAATTTTACAAGGTTTAAAAGTTGTAAAGACAAACTCTCCGGTATTTATGATTGACGAAGTTGATAAAATGGGGCAAAGTTATAATGGGGATCCGTCAAGTGCTCTGCTTGAAGTTTTAGACCCTGAACAAAATATCAACTTCAGAGACCATTATTTGGATTTACCGTTTGATCTATCCAACATAGTTTTTATCCTTACGGCAAATACACCGGATTTAATTCCACAGCCTCTTTTAGACAGAGCCGAAATTATTAAATTATCCGGCTACATAGATTCCGAAAAAGTTCAAATTGCAAAAAGACACCTTATTCCTAAAAGTCTTAAAAATCATGGTTTAAAAAAAGATCAAGTTTCTTTTAGCCAAGATATTCTTCTGCATATCGCAAATGCTTATGCACGGGAAGCAGGGGTTCGTAATTTTGAAAAGAACTTAGATAAAATTCACCGTAAAATTGCTTTAAAAATCGTAAACAATAAGATGAGTGCCGATGATAAATTTAAACTAACCAAAGAAGAAATTGAAGAGATGCTCGGCAAACCTATTTTCCGTGATGACGATATAAAAAAAGCGGATAAAGCTGGAACGGCTATCGGACTCGCATGGACTTCTCTCGGAGGCGATACACTGCTGATAGAAACGGCAAGTATGCCGGGAAGGGCATCATTTAAAATGACGGGGCAAGCGGGTGATGTAATGAAAGAATCTGCCGGTATTGCGCTCTCATGGACACGCATGTTTGCGGTTAAAAACAAAATAAAATCACCGGAGTGGTTTGAAAAACACATTATTCATCTTCATTTACCGGAGGGTGCTACGCCAAAAGATGGTCCGTCGGCAGGCATTACAATGGCAACTGCTTTTTTATCTCTTTTTTCGGGAGATACGATAAAACCTAATTTGGCTATGACAGGAGAACTTTCGCTTACCGGTCAAGTTTTAGCAATCGGAGGCTTAAAGGAAAAAACAATAGCAGCCCGCCGCAATGGAATAAAAGATATTATAATTCCTAAAGCAAATACACGTGATTTAGATGAAATTCCCGATTACATAAAAAAAGGGATCAAATTTCATCCTGTAGAACATGTAGAAGAAGTTATCGATATTGCTTTTGCCGAAACGCCGGGAAAAAACAAGAGTGCAAAATCTTTATAATCGATTAATGTAGAAATCTTCAAATCTTTTCTTTATTCCTCTTGATAATACTGTGCTTGGGCATTCCACAATTTACTGTAAAGGCCGTCTTCCGCTAAAAGCTCTTCGTGGCTGCCTTCTTGGACTATGCATCCCTCGTCAAAGACCAAAATATGGGAACAAAACTTACAGGAAGAAAGGCGGTGCGAAATATACAGGGAGGTTTTGTTTTTTACAAGGCCGTCGAATTTGGAGTAGATTTCGGCTTCGGCAATGGGGTCGAGGGCGGCTGTAG